>JBIQMO010000227.1:0-5948 GCA_044463245.1 Gemmatimonas aurantiaca | reverse complement strand
CCCCGCGGCTCGCACACCACGCCGCGCCGGAGCGCGTCGAAGTCGCGGCGCAGCGTCTCGCGGCGCTCGAGCATCGTCGCGCCCTCCGGCTGCGGCCAACCCGAGATCACTACGCGCGTCGGCTCGCCCTCGGTGTGCGAGTCCACCACCTCCACGGAGCGCACTCCGGATGCCGTGACTGTCATGCTACGCCGCCGGTCTCACGGCGAGCTGCTCCCTGATCAACGAGAGCACCGCGTCCAGCTCCGCGCCCTCGAGCTCGAGCCGCGGCGGACGCACGCGCGCGCTGCCGCGTCCCAGCTCGGCCTGCACCAGCTTGATCGTCTGCACGAACTTGGGACCGAGATCGAGGCGAAGAAGCGGGAGGAACCACTCGTACAACGAGCGGGTGGCCTCCGTCTCGCCGGCGGATGCGAGCTCGAAGAGACGCATCGATTCGTCGGGGAGGGCGTTCACGAGTCCCGCGATCCACCCATCCGCTCCGGCGGCGATCCCCTCCACGATCAGGTCATCCACGCCTACGAAGAGCGCGAGCCGGTCGCCGAGCAGCGCGCGGATGGCCGTCACTCGCCGGATGTCCGCGCTCGACTCCTTCACCGCGTGCAGGTTGTCGTGCTCGCAGAGCTCCGCGATGTGCTCGGGGAGAAAGTCCGTACCGTACGCGATCGGATTGTTGTAGAGCATGCAGGAGAGAGGCGTGGCCTCGATTATCGCCTCCATGTGCGCCTTCATCTCGCGCCACTCGCTCTGGTAGACGTACGGCGGCAGAACCATCAGCCCCTGGCAACCCGCGCGCTGCGCGGCGCGCGCCAGCTCGACCGCCTCGCGCGTGCCGAGCGCGGAGATTCCCGCCACGAGCGGCACCTTGTCGCCGATCGCGGCCTTGCAGCTCTCGAGGACCTTCACCTTCTCTTCGAAGGCGAGAGTCGCGGCCTCACCCAACGAGCCGAGCGCCACGATGCCCGTGGAACCGTGCTCCACGAGCCAGGCGACGTGGTCGCGCAGACAGTCGTGATCGACCGCGAGGTCCTCGCGGAAGGGTGTCGTGATCGCGGGGAATACCCCGCGCCAGTCAGTGGCTCGCATTTCCGTCCGGGAAAAGGGAGAGGGTGTGGAAGACGCGAAGCGAAGAGCAGCGGCCCCACCGGAAATCGGATACGGCAGCGCGGGGCTCCGGCCCCGAGAAAATCGTCGTCATGGGTTGATCTGCACGGTCTTCGTCTCGGTGTAGAACTCGCGCGCGGCGGGGCCCTGCTCGCGACTCCCCGAGCTCGATCCCTTCATCCCGCCGAAGGGAGCGTGCGGATCCACGCCCGTGGTGTCGCCGTTGACGCGCACCAGACCCACGTTGATGCGGTGCACGTAATGGAGCGCAGTGGTCACATCGCGCGTGAAGAGCGAGGCGCTCAGACCGTAGTTCGTGCGATTGGCGAAGTCGATCGCCTCGTCCAGATCGCCGGCTACGAGCGTGCCGAGCACGGGGCCGAAGAGCTCACGCTGCGCGAGCGGCGCGTCGGGGTCGGCGAGGCGGATGACGAGGGGCGCGAAGTAGTAGCCGCGACTGAAGCGATCGTCGTCAGGCAGCTCGCCGCCGAAGATCCGCTCCGGCTTCGATTCGGCGAGCGCGCTCACGATGCTCTCGCGCGAGCGCGCGCTGATGAGCGGGCCCACGGCAGCGGCGGGATCGTCCACGGGGCCGAGCGGGAGCGCTTCCACCTTCGCGCGGAGGCGGTCGAGGAAGGCGCCTTCGACTTTCCTGTCCACCACTACGCGACTCGTAGCCGTGCATTTCTGTCCGGCGTAGCGCATCGCGCCGGCCGCTGTGAGAGCAGCGGCGGCGTCGAGATCGGCGTCGGGCGCCACTATCACGACGTTCTTCCCACCCATCTCCGTCTGGTAGCGCACGTTTCGCTCGGCGGCGATGCGAGCCACGTGCGCACCGACTGCGGACGACCCCGTGAAGCTGATCCCGCGCACCTCGCTCGACTGGATCAGCGGCGTGCCCACATCGGCGCCGGTGCCCAACAACACGTTGAAGACGCCGGCGGGGAGCCGCGCCGCCGCTGCGGTCTCCGCGAGCAACGACGCCATGCGCGAGGACATCTCCGACGGCTTGAGCACCACCGTGTTGCCGTAGGCCAGCGCGGGCGCCGCCTTCCAGAGCGGGATCGCGAGCGGGAAGTTCCAGGGCGTGATGAGCGCGACCACGCCCAGCGGCTCGCGCAGCGAGAACTGCAGCGCGCCCGGGATGCCGGCGGGGATCACATCGCCCACCGAGCGCACCGCGTCGCCCGCGTAGTAGCGGAGGATGACGATGCAGCGTCCCACCTCTCCTCGTGCCTCACCGATCGGCTTGCCCACCTCGCGCGCCATCTCCTGCGCGAGCTCTTCCTTGCGAGCGGCGATCGCGGCGGCCCAGGCGTGGAGGTACTCGGCGCGCGCCGGTCCGGTGAGCGCGCGCCAGGCGGGGAGCGCGGCGGCGGCGGCCTCGACTGCCGCGCGCGCATCGTCGCTCGAGCCCTGGGGGACGCGGGCGATGATGTCGGAGGAATCGGAGGGGTTGAGGTCGTCTATCCAGCTTTCCGCATTGGTGTTGCGGAACTCACCGGCGACGAAGTTCTGGAGGCGTGGAGCGGATGAAGCCATCAGCGCATCGGCGGGTGTGGGGAGGTGATCCGGCGCGATCGACTCGGCCGGTTCGGGCCGGGGTGGGCGTGCGAGCGGCGATCTGCTGGAGGAGCGGTCATGATCTTTGTATAAAATATCCCACGCACGACGGAGATTGCAACCTGCGGCATGCCGCTCTTCACGGAGCCGGCTCGTCGGGAGTGCGCAGCACGCTGTCGCTCAGCCCGCGCTCCGCCATCAATCGCTCGATATCGTCCACTTCGATCGGTACGAACTTCGAGAGATTCTCGTTGTCGCTTTCCGTCATGAGAATGACATCCTCGAGGCGGATGTCCAGGTGCTCGTCGGGCAGCGTCATCTGCGGCTCGATGGTGAAGAGCTGCCCGGGCTCGAGCGTGCGCGTCGGCAGCCGGACATCGTGCACCTCCATCCCGATGGAGTGCCCCAGTGCATTGGGCGTGCTGCTGCGGTATCGCTTCGCGAAGCGCACCGCGGCATCCCTGGCCAGCGAGTGGAAAGCTGCTCTTCCTCTCTGGTGGTCACTGTGGGTCTTCCACGTTCAGCGCGATGCCGTGGGGGTCGGGGTCGCGATCGGGGTGGGCACTGGTGAGGCGTGCGGATGGATGGTGAGAGGGTTTCGCTGTGGCGGATGGGCGTGGCGCGTGGCTGGACTGTTGGTTGAACCGTCGGCCGGCAGTTGGCGGGGCCGGCTGGCTGTACTGCCGGATACTATATCCGTGGTCCCGGCCGCCATACCAAGCAGCGTCGCTCGTGTGCTGTCAAGGGGAGCAGACGACACGATGCGCGGCACCCGCGCCGGCCACGCGCCCCCGCCGCACCGCCGCCGTACTCTTGCGAAACCACCGGCGCGATACCATCGTAATCCAAACGAACGATATTGGATACAATATCCGCCTGCAGACGCACGGCCAGTCCAGCGACATCCGCAATCCCCGCTCGCCACGCTTCGACCGGACACCTCGACCACTCGAAGCTGCCCAACGACCGCCACACCAACCGGATTGCACCATGCAAACATCCCGACGGCCAGCGCCACACCTTCGCCCCCGCGCAAAGCCCGCTACGGACCGTGAAGAGCCACCTTCCGCCGCCGGAACGCCGATGCAGACTCCACCCCACGTCCGCCGGCTCCGCTCTCGCGGCGCCGTCCCACCTGATGACCTACGCCCAGGTGATGTTCATCAAGTCTGATGCGGCGCAGCGTGGAATCGGCGGAATCTCCCCCGCACCTGCGGAGGAGTTTCAGGAGGCGACGATCACCGCGCCGCTCGAGCAGTCGAGGACCACAGATCCAGCCACGGCCACCACCTTCCTCTCACGACCCGAGATTGCCTGCACGGGAGGCGTGTGGACGGCCTCGAGCAGATCGCATTTCGGATTTCAGTGAGGAGCAATGAGATGAAGCAGCGTGCACGCAGCGTCTGGATCCCGGCGGCAATCGCCCTGGCGGCGGCTGCCGCGATCACGCTCCCCGTCGATCGGTTTTTCACCGGCAACGAAGGAGCGACGGACGCGGTGAGCGATGCCGCCGGGTCGGTGGAGAGCGTGACGGTGGAGCACGCGATTCGCTTCGACCTCTCCGGGCGGCTCGATGCGGAGAGCCCTCGGGCAGTGGTGGATTCACGTAGCAGGTCGGGGATCTCCGGCGACGCGCGCGCGGCCGGCATTCCCGAGCACGCGCTCGCGCCCGACGAGGGGCTCGATGCGGGCGAGGCCGTCGGGCGAGTCGAGCGCTCCTTCCCCGCGGTGATGGGCACGCCTCCCGGCTCCGGCGCGGTGGAGCAGACCACACGGGGCAATCGCGCCGCGGCCGTCCTGGCGGCGAGCTTCGAAGGGCTGGGTGAAAGTTTCGTCGGACCGCAGGGGACGGCACGACTGCGCAACCCCTCCGACAACTCGCTCGCCGTGGGACCGAACCACATCGTGCAGACCGTGAACTCGCGCATGGCGATCTTCACGAAGAAGGGGAAGAAATACGACACCACGGGGAAGGTGCTCTATGGTCCCGTCGAGACCAACAACGTCTTCCGCGGCTTCGGCGGCGGGTGCGACGAGCGTAACAACGGCGACGCCGTGGTGCGCTACGATCAGCTGGCGGACCGCTGGCTCATCGTGATGCCGATCTTCTCGCGGCTTCCCCTCCGTCCGGACGAGCCACCCGCTCCTCGCGCGCACGAACCGGCGCACGAGAGCCAGCCCGGGCAGTCGGGTCAGCCGGGGAAGGCGGAGCGGCTGTACGAGCCCCCTCCCCCACCACCCTCCGGCACCGCCGCACAGGACGATCGACTGAGAGCGCAGCAGCGCGCCGCGCGTAGCCGGGACACGGGTTCGTACGCGATGTGCTACGCGGTGAGCCAGGGGAGCGATCCCTTCGGGCCGTACTACAGGTACGAGTTCGTGCGGCCGCTCTTCCCCGACTATCCGCGCCCGGCGGTGTGGCCCGACGGCTACTACGTCCCCACGAGCACCGGCGACCAGGTCATCCAGAAGCACGCCTGCGTCGTGGACCGCGCGAAGATGCTGAAGGGCCTGCCGGCCACCGAACAGTGCGTGATCATCGACAGCGTGAACTTCCTGAACAACGCGGACCTGGATGGGAAGCAGCTCCCGCCCGCCGGTGCGCCGAACATCATGTTCGCCGCCGGTGGCACACAGCTCAGGGGACGGCCGAGCGACAGCACGCTATACGTGTGGAAATACCACGTGGACTGGGCCGACCCGTCGAAGACGAAGGTGACGGGCCCCGAGAAGATCGCCGTGGCGCCGTATCATTACCTGTGCGGCGGTCAGCTCACGAGCTGCGTTCCCCAACCGGGGACCGGAAACCGTCTCGACGCGCAGGGCGACAAGATCATGGCACGCGTGGTCTACCGTCGGATCGGCAATCGCGAGTCGATCGTCGCGGTCCACTCGGTGAACACCACTGCCGGCGGCGGCGGGGTTCGCTGGTACGAGTTCCGCCTCGACGGCGCGCGCGATGTGCAGCTCTTCCAGCAGGGGACCTACGCGCCCGACTCGGCGTATCGCTGGCTTCCGAGCCCGGCGATCGACCGGAACGGGAATATCGCGATCGGCTACTCCTTCGGTGGAACACCACACTACGCGGGCCAGCGCGTCGCCGGCCGGCTCGACGGCGACCCCAGGGGCGAGCTCACGCTGCGTGAAGCGGTGCTCGTCGAGGGCGAGGAGTCGCAGACCAACACGCTCCGCTGGGAGGACTACACCCAGACCGCGATCGACCCCGACGACGACTGCACGATCTGGTACGTGGGCGACTACCTGAAGAAGGGAGCGACCAA
>JBIQMO010000226.1:0-5964 GCA_044463245.1 Gemmatimonas aurantiaca | reverse complement strand
ACCATCCAGAGGTTGTAGTCGTGGATCCAGACGAGGGCCCCGTCATCCGCCTCGGCGGCGGTACGCTCGGCGAAGGTCCGGTTGATCTCCAGGTAGTGCTCCCAGTCCGCCGACGAGAAGCGCGCGCGATCCACGAAGGAGAAGATGACCGGCCAGAACGCCTCCTTCGAGAACCGCTTGTAGAAGCGCTGCACATCCTCGTCGCTCAGCGGCACTCGCGCGGCGACGAGGTTGGGGTAGCGCTCCTCGTCCACCAGCTCGTGCGAGGGCGCGGCCTTCACCCCCTTCCGGTCTATGGACCACGCCACCCACGACCCCTGGCGTCCGCCCTCGAAGCAGCCGAGTAGCGTCGGGATGATCCCGTTGGGGCTCCCGTGCCTGCGCCGGACGGTTTTCCCACTCACCACACGCTCGTCGAAGGGGAGCCGGTGGTAGACCACCACGAGCTGTGCGTCGCCCGAGACCGGGTCGGTCTCCGTGGCCAGCGATGGCGCGTCGTCGAGGGAGCGCATCGCTTCCAGGATCCCCCCGGCGCCCGGCGCCTCCGCTTGCAGGACGTCGGGGAGATCCGCCGTCGCCTCGCGAAGTGCCGGCTCTGCATGCCCCACCACGACCCCGCGGAAGCCCTCCGTAAAGAGCGACTCGTCGTTGAGCGTGTCGCCCGCCACCAGCACCTGATCGGGTGGAATGTGCAGGTGCTCGGCGAGGCGGCGGAGGGTGCTCCCCTTGGAGACTCCTACCGGGAGGACGTCCAGGTAGCGTCCGGCCGAGAAGAGGATATCGCAGTCGAGGTGTGCGAGCCTGCGTCGTACCTCGTCCACGAGGCGCGGGTCGTCGAGGAAGAAGGAGCAGCGTCGCTCCTGCGGGACGCGCTGGCGCTCTATGCCGGGGAGGCCGCTGAGGGCGCGGATCACCGGCTCGGCGCCTATCCAGCGCTGGTCGATCTCCCACTGCACCGGCTGCACCGGCTGCAGCCCGTCTCCGTGTACGACGGTGGCACCGACGTCGGCGACGATGAATTCCGGATCTGGAATGAGGGGATCGCTGAGGAGTGGGAAAACCGTCTCCACGCCGCGCCCGGTGACGAAGGAAAGGCGGATGTCGGGATTGTCGCGGAGGAGTCTGTAGAGCGCGAGCCGGTCGGCCTGTCTGCCGCCAAGGAAGGTTCCGTCGAGGTCCGTTGCCAGAAAAATAATTTTGGGTAACTCCTTGCAGGTATTGAGAATTATGCGGACTTCATGAAGTCCATTAGCAGCGCTGGATTGCAGCGGTCGCACCCGCACGACGACTGCTCAGGTACCTCAGCAGAACGGTCAGACGCGTCGTGATGGCGTAGCGGGACGTCGCCGCCCGACTTCGCAGCCTAACGCCACAGCCTAACCCGGCCAGCTCCGCCCGGTCAGCCTAACGCGGCACGTACCTCGGCAAGCTGCTCCGCCGGCGTGCCCGACTCCTGGGCCAGATCCAACGCCGCAGCCGAAAGCGCGCGGTACACCGCCAGCGCCTCCGGGTCCGACGCCAGCGCCAGCAGATGCTTCCGCACGGTCACCGCGTCGCCGCGTACGATGGGGCCGGTGAGCACCCGAGCCGCATCGCCGATCTCGATGTTGCTGACTGCCTGCCGCAGCAGCGAGCGTGCCGCGCCCGCCGCGGAGCCGGCGGGAATACCCGCCTCGAGCAGGATCCGCTCCGCGATCCCGAGGAGCACCACGGGGAAGTTGGAGGCGATCACCGCCGCGGCGTGGTAGGGCGCCTTCTCTCCCGCCGGGATCTCCACCACGTGGGCACCGAGCCGCTCCGCCAGCGAGCGCGCGACCGCACGTGCCTCCTCATCCCCGTCGATGCCGATGTACGCGCCCGCCAGCGCCTCCACCGCGCGAGCTGGATCGGCGAGCGGCACGAGCGGGTGGAAGGTTCCCGCTGGATGCCCCGCCTCGCGCACGGTCACGAGCATCCCCGGCTCCGCGCTCCCGCTCGCATGGAGCACCACGGTGCCTGGCGAGAGCTCCGCCGCCAGGAGCTCGCGGAGCGCGTCGTCCAGCTGCGCGTCGCGCACGGCGACGATCACCACTCTGGCCCGCTCCAGCGAGGACGGCAGCACACCCACGCTCACGCCGTCCGGGCCGCCAGGATCGTGGCGCCCGTGCACCCCCGCCACCTCCACTCCGGACGCGCGGAAGGCCCGGGTGAGGCTCAGCCCTGCCCGCCCCGCGCCCATCACGAAGATGGGGTCGTACCTCACCTCTGCGGTACGTCCTCGCGCTTCGCCGCCCGCCGCTCCGCCGCCCGGGCGAGCAGATCCTCTTGCGACCGCGCCCCCTCGGCCAGCTCCAGCGCCGCACCTATCACCCGGTCGTCCTTCACCTGCCGCTGGAAGGCCGCCTCGCTCCCGAAGACGAAACGAGAGACCTCGGCTCCGAGCAGCTTGTCCACCGCTTGCGCACTGCTGTCGCGCGCCGCGGAATCCACGGAGACGCCCCGTGAGCGAGCCAGCCGCCAGAATTCCTCGCGCATGGCGGGAGTCACTGTGAAATCCGGCGACGTAATCGTGCGGCGCGCCTTCACCGAGAGCGCGTACTTCGTGAGCGCATCGCGGAAGGCGGGGATGTCCTGACCGACCTGCCTCCAGAGCGCCAGCATGGCGGCCGCGGAATCCACATTGGCCACGATGAGGTCGGGCGTGATCCCACCGCCACCGTACACGAGCCGGCCGCTGTCGGTGCGGTACGGTTTGCGCTGCGAGAGCGGCTTCTCGCCCATGGTGTCCGGCGCGGCGGAGCCATCGTCCTCGGTGGTGTCGGAGAGCGGCTTCTGAATGCTCCGCCCGGAAGGCGTGTACCAGCGCGCCGTCGTGAGCTTCAGCGCCCCTGCATCATCACCCAGCTTGAACACCGACTGCGCGCTTCCCTTCCCGTACGTCGTCGAACCGAGGATCACGGAGCGGTCGTGGTCCTGCAGCGCTCCGGCCACGATCTCCGCCGCGCTCGCCGAGTGACCGTCCACGAGCGTGACGAGGCGCAGGTCGGGCCAGAGCTCGCGCGCTTCGTCGGTGAAGTCGTGGTCGGTCCCCGGGGCGCGACCGCGCATCGAGACGATCTTCTGACCGCGGTCGAGGAAGAGGTCGGAGATCGCCACTCCCTGTTCGAGGAGACCGCCAGGGTTCGAGCGCAGGTCGAAGATCAGCGTCTTCATCCCATTCCGCCGCAGACTGTCCACCGCCGCACGCAGCTCGCTGTCGCTCGATTCGCTGAAGATCGTCAGGTCCAGGTAACCCACGTCCTTCGCGAGCATGGTGGGGTGCCGCACCGAGGCGACGTGGATCTCCGCGCGCTGCAAGGTGAACGATAGCAGCGCCTCCACACCCGGCCGATCCACGGTGATCGACACCTTCGATCCCTCGGCGCCACGGAGCGTCTCGCGCGCTTCATCGGGCGTGTACCCCTCGGTGGACTTTCCATCCACCGCCACGATCCTGTCGCCGGGCTGGATCCCCGCGCGATCGGCAGGACTACCGGGGAGCGGCGAGATGATCGTGATCCACCCGTTGCGCACGTCTATCTGGATCCCGAGCCCCGCGTAGTTTCCAGTCGTGCTCTCGGTGAGCGTCCCGAGCCGGCGGCTACTGAGGTACACCGAGTGCGGGTCGCCCAGCTCGTCCACCATGCCGGCTGCCGCCCTGGTGTAGAGCTCCGACATGGGTATCGAGTCGACGTACTGGTTCGCGACGTGCGCGAGCACATCGTCGAAGAGCCGGGCGCCAATGTAGTTCACGCTCCCGTGCTCGATTCCTTTCTGGAGAAGCCAGCCGCCGGTGCCGAGCGCGCCGGCCAGCACCGCGACCGCGATTACCGCGCGAGAGCGCATGGACACCTCGCGGAACTGAAAGAGCGTTGCACGTTCATGGGCGCGACTCGTCGAGTACCGGGAATGTGTCCGGCCAGCGCGAGGCGAGCGCGCCGAGCACTCGCTCGAGCACTTCCTCTTGCGAGCCGCATGCGTCGACCGCGACGATCGGCCCGCACTCCGGGTGGCTCCGCTGCCACTCGGGCGAGAGGAACGTCTCGAACGCGTCGGCCACGCTCGCGTGGAACTCGCTCCCCTCGTTCTCTATCCGGTCGGAAGAGCCGCGACGCTGCTGGCGCCGGGCACGCTCGCCCTGCGGTGCGGAGAAGAGGAGAGTGAGATCGGGAACGAGGCCACCGGTGGCGAACCGGTTGATGCTCCGGATATCGCTCTCGGGGAGTCCGCGCCCGGCGACCTGATAGGCGTAGGTGGAGAGGAAGAAGCGGTCGGCCAACACCAGCTCGCCACGCGCGATCGCCGGTGCCACCACTCGATCCACCAGTGCCGCGCGCGACGCCATGAAGAGCAGCGCTTCGGCGCGCGCAGTCACCTCGTTCGCGGTATCGAGGAGGAGCCGCCTGATCTCGTTGCCGAGCGCGGTACCACCTGGCTCGCGCACGCGGATGTGCGCGATTCCCCGCCCCTCGAGCCACTCGCCGAGGAGGCCGAGCTGGGTGGTCTTCCCCGCCCCCTCGGGTCCCTCGAAGACGATCAGGCGGCCGCGCGACATGCTCAACCCAGCGTGATGATCGGGCTGGTGGAACCCTTCCTGATCCCGTCGAGAATCCACTCGTTCACACCAAGCATGACCTTGTCGAAGTTCTCCTGAGCCACGGCCACGCCCTGATAGAGCGGATTACCCTGCACCTTGCCGAGCAGATCATCGAGCTCCTGTTCCATCTCCTGAGTCGGCTGCTCGCCGCGCGCGATCATGCGCTGCGCGTTCTGGCGCAGCTCCTCCATCTGCCGGAGCACGGCGACCGCGTCGCGGTCGTTGTTGAGGGCGTCGTTCGCCCGCTTCACCGCCTGGTACTCGGCGCTCTGACCGATGATCCTCCCCAGCTCCTTCGCCTTGTCTTCCAGCTGACTCATCACGCTCGCCTCGCTAGCAGAATTCTCTCTCGTCCCGCGAGATCGAGTCTCACGGTCACGTCGCGGTAGCGGCCGTCGGCGAGCGCCACTTCCGCCGCCAGGGCCGCACGTCTCGAATCGACCTCCAGCGCCAGCAGCCCGCCGCTCTCGAGTATCTCCGGTGCGCCGCGAACGATCTCTGCCGTCGCCGACATCCCGCCGGCGCCGGTGAAGAGCGCCACCACGGGCTCCCAGTCGCGCACCGATCGCGGCAGCGCGGCCGCCTCGTCGTACGCGATGTACGGTGGGTTCGAAACGACTACCCGTGCTCGCACATCGCGGACCGGGGCGAGGAGCGAGCCCGCGCGGAGCTCCACCCGCGCCCGCAACGCCGACGCCAGCCGCTCCGCGTTGGCGCCCGCGACACTCAACGCGCCGCGCGACACATCGGTGCCGATGACGAGATCGAAGCTCCCCTCCATCGCCAGCGCCAGGGCGATCGCCCCGGAGCCCGTTCCCACATCCACCGCCACTCCACCGTCGGCTCCCGCGCACTCGAGCACTGCATCCACGAGCACCTCGGTCTCCTGCCGGGGAATCAGCACTCGCTCATCCACGTCGAGCGTGAGGTGACGGAAGGCGGCACGTCCCACGGCGTACGCGAACGGAGCTCCCGAGGCGCGCTTCGCGGCCGCCGTGCGCGCGCGCTCCATGATCTTGGCGGAGAGCGGCTCGGTGGCGTTGAGGCTCGGCCAGAAGCGTGGCATGTCCACCACCGCCGCGACGATGTCGCGCGCCTCCTTTGCGGATTCGTCCACGTCGGCCGCACGCAGCTTCCCCGCGAGCTCCAGCACCAGCGCGCCTACCGTCCCTGGCCGCGCGCTGGCCGAGCGCTCCGCGTGGAAAACCGACGGCGCCGGCAGCGGATCTCCCTCGCTCGCGTCACCGCGCGCACGCTCATCCATCCAGCCGCTCCCTCACATCGGCGAGAGCCAGGCCCTCGATCAGCTCGTCCAGCTCTCCGTCGAGCGTCTGCGACAGCTCGTGGAG
>JBIQMO010000225.1:0-5993 GCA_044463245.1 Gemmatimonas aurantiaca | reverse complement strand
ACTACGTCCACTACGAGTCGAAGGGATCGAACCACATCCCGCCGGAGCACGGCACCGACTGTGGACTCTGCAGCTACCTCTCGGCGACCTTCACGCGCGCACCCGCGGTTGCCATCGAGCTCCGCTCGGTACAGCGCGTGCTCCCCGCCAAGCTGCGCGCCCCACGCCCGGCGCGCGCCGACGCCGCGCTCCCCCCACCGGCGCGAGCACCTCCCGTCGTCTGACTCCGCCGCGCCAGTGCGCGCGGCCCTCCACACATCCAACGAAGATCGCGATGACCGCCCGTGATGCGGGCGACAATCGCGCTACTACTCGTGCATCAAGGAGTCAGACATGTCGCTCTTCATCGCGCGGCGCGCCTTCGGCGTGCTCGCTGCCTCATTCGTGGTCGCGGCCAGCGCGCATGCCTCCACCGTTACTTCCCTCGCGGACAGCGCCACCACGGCCCCACCGCCGGTAGCCGGGGTGGTGCAGGATAGCTCAGGTGCTCCACTCCCCAACGCGAGAGTGAGCATCACTTCGCTCGGCATCGCCACTACCACGAACGGCGAAGGCCGATTCACCATCACGTCGCTCCGGCCTGGACGCTATCACCTCACCGTGCAGCTCATCGGCTATGCGCCGGCGCACCAGGACGTGGTGGTCGGGACCGGCGGCGAGCCAGTGAACGTCACCATCACCCTCCACGCCACTGCGCTCTCGCTCAGCGGAGTGGTCGTCACGGCTACACCCGTGGCCACGGATCCGCTCAACGTACCGCAGGCCACCACGGAGCTCTCCGGCAATGCTCTCGCGCGCCGGCTCTCCAGCTCCGTTGCCCAGACGCTCGCCGAGGAGCCGGGGATCTCTGTGCGTTACAACGGACCGGCCGCATCGGCGCCCGTGATCCGCGGCCTACAGGGCGATCGCATCCTGGTGCTTCAGGATGGCCAGCGCACCGGCGATCTCTCCTCCGCGGCGCCCGACCACGCGGTGTCGCTGGACCCGCTCGCGGCGGATCGCATAGAGGTGGTGCGGGGACCGGCGTCGCTCCTCTACGGGAACAACGCGCTGGGCGGCGTGGTGAACGTCATCTCCAACGATATTCCCCTTTCGGTTCCGTCGCATTTGGAAGGGTACGTAGCCGGCCAGGCCGAGTCGGTGAGCCCCGGCGGAGCGCTCTCGGGCGCGCTCACCATCCCGGCGGGGCAGTCGCTCGCCATCACCGCGCGCGGCGGGTGGCGCGACGCTCAGGACGTGCGCCAGGGCGGCGGCGTCCGGTTGGACAACACGCAGAGCCGGAGCTACTACGGTGTGGGAGGCCTCGGATTCTCGAGGGGCGACGTGAACGCCGGCGCGGTGTATCGCGGATACGAGTTCGACTACGGCCTCCCCAGCGCCCCCGGCGACGACGAGGCGGGCGTCCACATAGAGGGGCACCGTCAGGAAGTGGCCGCGAAGGCTACTGTCACTCTCCCGAGCGATGTCCTGAGCACGCTCGACTTCGATGGGACGGCGCAGTGGTACTCGCACGATGAGATCGAGGCATCGGGCGAGATCGGAACGAGCTTCCGCCTCGACACACGCACGCTGGACCTAACCGGGAAGACCCGGCTCGGCCCCTTGAGCGGCGCCGTCGGGGTGTCGGGGCTCTTCAAGCGCTACTCGTCCACCGGCGAGGAAGCGCTCACGCCGGCGGCCAACAGCAATGCGGGAGGAATCTTCCTTTATCAGGAGCTCCCGCTCGCGCGCAATGCCGATCCGGATGCGCGCGTGCCGCGGCTGCAAGTGGGCGGACGCTACGACCTCTACAGGATCGCCTCCATCGCGGGCGATCCGAAGTTCGGCGCGGCACGGAATCTCGACTTCGACAGCTGGTCCGGCTCGATCGGGATGACGATCCCGATCGGCGAGAACGTGTCTTTAGGCGCGAGCGCCGCGCGCGCTTTCCGCGCACCGACGGTCGAGGAGCTCTTCTCCAATGCCTTCCACGCGGCCGCCGGCACCTACGACCACGGGAACCCGAGCCTGAACGCCGAGACGAGCCGCGGACTCGACGGCGTGTTGCGCGTGCAATCGACTAGAGTCGACGGGCAGCTCGCCGCCTTCTACAACCGGATCGACGACTACGTAACTGTAGACATCACAGGCGACACCGCTGTCGACGGCGCCGCTGTGCCGCTCAACCGCTTCGCGCAGAGTGATGCGACGCTGAAAGGTCTGGAGGGTAAGGTCGAGGTGACGGTGCTGCCGCAGCTCGTGCTGGGCGTAATGGGCGATGTGGTGCGCGGTGAGCTGAATGATGGCACCGCTCTCCCCTTCATCCCGGCGGCACGCCTCGGTGGATCGGCGCGGTGGAAGGGGCGCCGCTTCTCGCTCGGCGGAGAGCTGCGCCACGGCTTCGCCCAGCGCAGGGTACCGCCGGCTGCGGCCGAGGACGACCCATCCGCGATCCCGACAATGGCCTACACCGTGCTCGACCTGAGCGCCGGATTCGACGTCGCTGCGGGCGACCGGTTGCACTCGATCGTGCTCCGCGTAGACAACGTCACCGACGAGCAGTACCTGGATGCGACGAGCCGCATCAAGAGCTTCGCGCTGCAGCCGGGACGTAACGTCGCGCTCGTGTACAAGGTGGCGTTCTGAGAAATCGGGAGGCGACCCGCGAACGTGGTTACGACGCGGACTCGGCGCCGAGTCCGCGTCGTAACGCGGGAATCGAACAGCATCCGCGATGGCCGGGCGCCGGCCGGGATCAGCTCGGGATCCGGACATCCGTCGACAACTGGCAAAGAGAGCCCGGACTCCGACAGCGCAGCCTTGCATGGAAGACGCGCTACCTCCCCGCGATGCGCGAGCGCAACAGTTTCCACACGAGTTGCGGCCCGAGCGTGACAGGTCTTCCCCCGTCCACCAGCGCAAGATTCGGCCGACATCTCTCAACTCACTGAATTACAACGAGATGCGATCCTGGGCTCTATTGGCTCGGCGATTGCCCCGGCGAGACGAAAATCGAGCGGCCTCCGCATCCCGGCCGCGCATTCCCGGAGCCCGTGGGTAACCGCATTCCTGATTTCGGCGCTGCGCTTCCAGGCGCGCGGTCAGGTACCACGCCCGAGGGTCCTCATGAGATTCGCCCCGGAGTCTCCAGCCCACGGAATCCCAACTCCCGACCCGGCGGACTCGCAGGTCGCGCTGGTAGTGGATGTCGATGGCTGCCTGGTTCGGTCCGACCTCCTATGGGAAGGCGTGCTGCAGCTCACCTCCCGCAACCCACGGCGCCTGGCGGGGATGGCGCGAGCGCTGGTCGGAGGCAAGGCGGCACTGAAAGCGTACGTCGCCGAGCACGGCCGCCCGCATCTGGAGAGCCTCCCGCTCGATCAGGCGGTCGTGGAGCTGATTGCCGACGCCCGCGCGCAGGGGCGTGAGGTGCTGCTGGCATCCGGGGCCGACCACTCGCAGCTCGCGGAGATCGGGCGGCTAGTGCAGGTGGCACGCATCCATGGTAGCAACGGCACGGCCAATCTCACGGGCCGGAACAAGCTCTCGAGAATACGCGAGATCACCGGGACCTTCGATTACGTGGGCAACGCCGCCGCCGACCTGCCGCTCTGGCGCGAGGCACGCCGCGCGTACGCGGTGAACACATCGCCGCTCACGCTCTGGAGAGCACGGAGAGCCCGCCCGGATATCGAGGTGCTCGCCAGCCGGAAGGGATCGTGGCGCGCGGCGCTCCGCGCGATGCGACCGCACCAGTGGAGCAAGAACGCCCTGCTCCTCCTCCCGGTGATGGCGGCACACCTGGCCTTCGGCTGGCAGCTCGTCGGCCAGCTCGTGGCTGGACTGCTCGCCTTCTCCCTCGTCGCCTCGTCGATCTACGTGCTCAACGACCTGATCGACCTTCCCTTCGACCGGCAGCACCCCCGCAAGCGATCGCGCCCCATCGCCGCCGGCGAGCTCGGGATCCCGGCAGCCATCCTCCTCCTGGAAGCGTGCGGCCTGGTAGGTCTCGCCCTCGCCTGGACGCTCGGCACCGGCTTCCTCATCACGCTCCTCTCCTACGCGGCGCTCACCTTCCTGTATTCGCTCCTGCTCAAGCGAGAGGCGATCATCGACGTGATCGCGCTCGCCACGCTCTACACGATGCGCGTGATCGGGGGCGCCGTGCTCGTCGACGTGCCGCTCTCGCCCTGGTTCCTCGCCTTCTCCGTGCTCTTCTTCCTCTCGCTGGCTCTCGTGAAGCGAGTGGTGGAGCTCAAGTTCGTGATCCGGGGGGGCGATCAGAATATCGTTCCGGGTCGCGGCTATACGGCCGGCGACGCGGCGATGCTCCTCCCCCTGGGCATCTCGGCGGAGGTCGGCAGCACTCTCGTCTACTGTCTCTACATCACGAGCAACGACGTGATGCGACTCTACGGCCGCCCCGAGCTCCTCTGGCTCGGCCTGCCGATCCTGCTCTACTGGCACACGCGCGTGTGGCTTCTCACCAGCCGCGGAGAGATGCAGGAAGACCCGGTGGTGTTCGCTCTCCGCGACCGCACCAGCCGCTTCGTCTTCGCGATCTTCCTTCTCGTGGTGCTCCTGGCCTCGCACTGACCGCGCGCCGTGAGGCGCACGCGCTAGCGGAAGAACACGCCTGCCATCCTAGTGGAAGAACACGACGGCCATGTAGTACCCGTACGCGATGTTCGTGAGCACGCAGCCCGCGAGCGCGGCACCGGGGAGCCAGCCACGCATCCGCCCGGCGGGGAGAGGGGATTCGCGCAGCAGCAGATACGCGAGAGGGACGACGAGAAGTCTCGAGAAGCGCACCACCGCCCAGATCTCGTACTGGTTGAGCGCCAGGGCTATCAGTATGAGCCCTCCGCAGATGGCGACTCCCGTCCAGTATCGGATGCGCAGACTGCGGTAGGCGCCCACCACCGCGATGGCGGTGATGACGAGCACGACGAGTCCCTTCGCGATCTTCGTCACCGAGCCCGAGAGGAAGGGTCCGAGGAGCCCGTCGAACACGGGGAGGTGACTGCGCGAAGCCGCGAGGTTCTCCACGCTCCAGCGCATGAACCAGAGCGGATCGCCGGTGTGGAGCGCCCCACCGACGATCCACACCAGCAGCGGAAGCGGCGCGAACACGAGGTACGCGCGCGACTCGCGCTCGGTCAGGAAGGTCGCGACTAGCAGGGTCGGGATGAACAACCACAGCGCCTTGTGCATCACGAGCGCGATACCCGAGAAGAGCGCGAGCCGCAACCAGTGCTTTCGCTGCGCACTGAGCACGCTCAGCAGGACGAAGGCGATGGCCGTGGTGTCGCTCACCGGATAGGCGCTGTAGGTGAGCCCGACGATGGGGAATGCGGCGAAGAAGAGACTGGCCCAGTACGCGGCGGCCGAGTCGGAGCCCCGATAGTCGCGGACGATCGCGTAGACGCAGAGGACGGCGACCAGGTACCAGAAGCCGCTCGTGAGCACCATCAACGTCAGCGGATCGACTTCCCCCGGAATCACTCCCCTCACGAGGGCCAGCATCATGGGATAGCCGGGCACCCACCAGTCGTTGTACGGGCTCCGCCATTCCTGACTGAGCTTCCAGTACGACGCGACGTCGGAGCGCATCATGTCGAAGTGAAGGGCGAGCACGAGATAGAGGAGGAACCCCGCGAAGAGGGCCGCGGCCACCAGCAGCGCGGTCGTCCGCCCTCTCACCATCGGAACCGCCGCGACCATCTCGTTCCGGATCGCCCTCGAACCGACCTCCCCTTTCGAAGCCGGGATCGGATTGCCGACTCGTTCGCTCATGATGCGAATCCATGTCGAAAGGTTGCACCGGCGCCGCGACGCCGCGCTCCTCACGTGCCGGGACGGCACCGAGTATGTGACGACCGGGGATGCGGTGCAAGGGACGCCGACACCAGTGGCCGTGGAGCGACGGGGTCAGGTCTTTAATTTCGAGCGGGCTGAGCTGAACGACGGGGTCAGGTCTTTAATTTCGAGCAAGCTGAGCCATAGCTGTGCTA
>JBIQMO010000224.1:0-5993 GCA_044463245.1 Gemmatimonas aurantiaca | reverse complement strand
CGGCGATCTCCTGGAGCGACTTCTTACCGAAATTCTTGACATCGAGCATCTGCTCCTCGGTCTGGCGAACCAGATCGCCGAGCGAGCGGATGTCCGAGTTCTTGAGCGAGTTCACCGAGCGGACCGAGAGCCCCAGGTCGTCGATCGGCCTGTGGAAGAGCTCCAGCAGGCGCGCCGAGTCGGCCGAGTACTCGCCGTTCTGCGAGACCGCTCCAGCCGCGTGCGGGCCGAAGTTGGCGAAGAACTGGAAGTGGGTCTGCGCCAGCGCGGCCGCGTAGCTCACCGCCTCCTCCGGCGTGAGCGTGCCGTTGGTCTCGACGGTGAGGGTGAGGCGGTCGTAGTCGGTGCGCTGTCCAACGCGGGTCTCGGCGACCGTGAAGTTGGCGCGGCGAACCGGGTTGTAGATCGCGTCCACACGTACGAGGTCGATCGGTAGGCCCCGCTCGAGCGGGTGCTCGTCGGCCTCCACGTAGCCGCGGCCCTTGTTGACATAGAGCTCGACGTTGATCTCGCGGTCGTCCTGGAGCGTGAAGAGGTGGTGCCTCGGGTCGATGACGCGCACCGAGCCCGTGGACTCTATGTCGCTCGCGGTCACGGGCCCCGCCTCGGTCTTGCGGATGCGCAGCACGGCCTGCTCGAGCGAGTCATCCAGCGCCAGAGTCAGCAGTTTGAGGTTGCCGATGATCTGGTGGACATCCTCGACGACGCCGGGGATGGTCTGGTGCTCGTGGAGCACGCCGTCGATGCGGAAGGCCCACACCGCCGAGCCGCGCAGCGAGGAGAGGAGCATGCGGCGCATGGCATTTCCGAGCGTGTGGCCGAAGCCGCGCTCGAGGGGTTGCATGCGGAATTCCGCGACATTGGGCTGGTCCTCCCGCTTGGTCGCTTCCACGACCTGGGGGCGGACGAGCCCCGTGAGATCTATCGTCTGTGCCATTGTAGAGAGCCTCTTTCGGTCCGACCGGGCAATCGCCCGGCGACGCCCCACCCCGCCCCTAACGCGCGGTGGGCCCGTGAGGGAGTTAGGGTCCCGACCTTACTTACTTCGAGTACAGCTCCACGATCAGCTGCTCCTGAGCAGCGATCGGGATCTCAGCGCGGCTGGGACGTTCGAGCATCCGGCCGCTGAAGGTGTCGCGGTCGACGGCCACCCACGAGAGGGGCGCGCCGCGCGACGACTGGTCCATGGCGGTGAGGATCGCCGCCTGCTCGCGCGAAGCGGGGCGGACGCGAATCTCCTCGCCCGGACGGACCACGTAGCTGGGGATGTCCACCTGCTTCCCGTTGACTTCGATGTGCCGGTGGCGGATGAGCTGACGCGCAGCCTTGCGGCTGGGGGCGAAGCCCATGCGGTACACCATGTTGTCCAGCCGACTCTCGAGTGCCGCGAGAAGGTTGTGTCCAGCCACGCCCGGCTGCTTGGCAACGCGCACGAAGAGGTTACGGAACTGCTTCTCGCTCATCCCGTAGATGCGCTTGACCTTCTGCTTCTCACGCAGCTGCTTGGCGTACTCGGAGGCCTTGCGGCGCCGCGCCGTGGCCTGGCCGTGCTGGCCGGGCGCATAGGGACGGCGCTCCACCGGGCACTTCTCGGTGAAGCACTTGGTGCCCTTGAGGAAGAGCTTGGTACCTTCGCGGCGGCACTGCCGGCAGCTGGGTCCGGTATAACGCATGGCTCAGACCCTCCGCCGCTTCGGGGGACGGCAGCCGTTGTGCGGAATCGGCGTGACGTCCTTGATGGAGCGAATCTGGAGCCCCGCCGCCGCCAGCGACTGGATGGCCGACTCGCGGCCGCTCCCGGGTCCCTGGACACGCACGTGTACGCGCTTCATCCCCATACCGAGCGCCTCGCGGGCGCACTGCTCGGCCGCCACGGTGGCGGCGAAGGGCGTGGACTTCTTGGAGCCCTTGAAGCCCGCCTTACCGGCCGACGACCACGACACCGCGTTGCCGCGCATGTCGGTGATGGTGATGGTCGTGTTGTTGAAGGTAGCGCTGACGTGGGCGATTCCCTCGGACTCCACGACGCGCTTCGACTTCTTGCTCGAACCACTCTTCGCAGTTGCCATTATTTCGTGACCTTCTTCTTACCGGCGATGGCGCGGCGAGGACCCTTCTTCGTGCGCGCGTTGGTGTGCGTTCTCTGGCCGCGCACCGGAAGCCCCCGACGGTGACGGATGCCACGGTAGGAGCCGATGTCCATCAGACGCTTGATGTTCATCGCCACTTCCGTCCGCAGCGCGCCTTCCACGTGGTAATCGCGCTCGATCGCCTGGCGAAGGAGGTTGACGTCCGCTTCGCTCAGGTCACGGACGCGCTGATTGGGATTGATACCCGTGGTGGCGATGATCTTGTGCGCCACCGATCGACCGATACCGAAGATGTACGTGAGCCCGACCTCGACCTTCTTGTCGCGAGGGAGGTCGACTCCTGCTATACGTGCCATTCGTCAGCCCTGACGCTGCTTGTGCTTGGGATTGCGCTTGCAGATGATGCGAGTCACGCCATTGCGCTTGATCACCTTGCAATGCTCGCAGATCGGCTTGACGCTGCTGCGGACTTTCACGAGTGCCCCACGTCCAAAGAAGAAAATATTCCAGTCAAGTCTTACAGATTAATCGACTTAGGGCGTTCATGCAAGGTGGCACGCGTGCCGCACGGAGGGTCAGGCGATCCCCGCCTCCCCTCTCGCCCGCGCCAGCGCCGCCACCGGGTCGGGAGCGGCCGTGACGGCGCGCCCGAGGATGAGATACGAGGCGCCGGCAGAGACGGCACTCGCCGGGGTGGACACCCGCCGCTGGTCGTGCACCTCCCCACCCGCCAGGCGGATCCCCGGCACGAGCAGCTTCAGCGCGTCGCCATGGCGCTCTCGGATGGCGGCCGCCTCGTGCCCGCTGCAAACCACTCCGTGCGCACCCGCTGATCGCGCGATGTCGGCGAGGCGGAGCGCCTCCTCGGTCAGGTCGGAAACCTCCCTGCCCCACACCTCGCCCAGAACGCCGGAGTCGAGCGACGTCAGAACGGTGACCGCGAGTACTCCGCACGACTCCCCCGCGCCCTCCACCGCCGCCTCGATCATCGCCCGCCCCCCCGACGCGTGCACGGTGATGAGCGTCGCGCCCAGAGCGGCGGCGCTACGCGCTCCGCCGCGGACGGTGGCGGGGATGTCGTGGAACTTGAGATCGAGAAAGATGTCGCGCTCGGGTCCGCCACCGGCGCCCGAGGCGAGCTCGCGAACCACCTGCGGGCCCGCGGCGGTAAAGAGCTCGCTCCCCACCTTCACGAAGTCGCAGGCCGGACCCAGCGAGTTGGCGAGCGAGATCGCCCGCTCGGCCGATGGAACGTCGAGCGCGACGATTATCCGCGGCTTGGTGGACACGCTCATTCCGGCCACTCGAGACTCCCTGTGATCTCGGATATCGACTTCACACCCTCTCCCTCGCACCAGATATCCAGGCCACGCACGATGCGCTCCGGCGCGCGCGGATCGCGCAGCGCGGCGGTGCCCACCCCCACCAGTGAAGCACCGGCCATCAGGTACTGCAATGCGTCGCGCGCCGACGAGACCCCACCGAGTCCCACGATCGGGACCTTCACGGCGCGCGAGACCCTCCAGGTGGCCAGCACCCCGATGGGGAGAAGACCGGGCCCGCTCACGCCGCCCGTTCCGAAGCCGAGCGCGGGCCGGCGGCGCTCGACGTCCACCACGAGCCCGGGGAGAGTGTTCACGAGCGTTATCGCGTCGGCACCCGCGTCGACAGCGACCGCGGCGCTGCGTGCAATGTCCTGCAGCGTCGGGCTCAGCTTCACGAAGAGTGGCCGGCGGGTGGCGGCTCGCGCACCACGGACCACATCCGAGAGCGAGCACGGGTCGGCGCCGAACTCCATTCCGCCCGCCTTCACGTTTGGACAGCTCACGTTGAGCTCGAAGCCATCGACTCCTTCGGCATCATCGAGCCCGGCCACCACCGCGGCGTAGTCCTCGACGACGTCGCCGACCACGTTCACCAGCACCCGCGCGCGCTTGACGTTTGCGGCGAGCCAGGGGAGCTCGCTGCGGCGCACCTCCTCCAGCCCGGGGTTCGCCAGGCCGACAGCGTTGATCATACCGCCAGGGAACTCGGCCACGCGCGGCGCTGGTGCACCGTGTCGCGGGAGGCGGCTCACCGCCTTCGTGACGATCCCGCCCAACTCGTCGAGGGCGATCGCGCCGGCGATCTCGCGCCCGAACGCCGCGGTACCCGATGCGAGGAGAACGGGGTTCTGGAAGCGCACTCCGGCGGCGGAGAGCTCGAGCCGCTCGCTCATGCGGCCTGCCCGGCCAGCGGTCGCCGTGGGAGCGGCCGCCGTGAGTCTCCCCGAGCTCGGCTGGCGGACCCCGTCACGGCTGGGGGCTGCCGCCCGCGAGCCGGCGTTCGTAGTGCTCGAGGTATTCCACGGCGGCGTCGGCGATGGCGTCGGCGATCTCGCGCTGATGCGCCGGGGTCTTCATGAAGGTGGCGTCGGCCGGGTTGGTCCCGAAGCCGATCTCCACGAGCACGGCGGGCATGTACGCAGTGGTCAGGACGAGGAAACCCGCCTGCTTCACTCCGCGGCTCGGCCCGGGCTCCACCTTCCCGAGCCGCCCCTGGATGATCGACGCCAGGTCGCTCGACTCGCGCAGGTGTTCGTTCTGCGCCATGTCGTTGATGATGAAGCTCAGCGGATCACCGCTCTCCGCCTGCGCGCCGGTCTCGAAGCGCACAGCCTCGTTCTCCATCCGCTCGACGCGCTTGGCGTCCTCGGTCTTCGCCTCGGCGAGGAAGTAGGTCTCGAAGCCGCGCGCGGCGCCCGGGTTCTTCCACCGAGGGTTTGCCGCGTTGACGTGAATCGAGATGAAGAGATCGCCCTGCTTCTCGTTGGCTATCCGGCCGCGATCGTGAAGGTCGATCAGCGTGTCGGAGGTGCGCGTCATGATCACCTCGAGACCGCGCTCACGAAGCGCCGTGGCGAGACGCCTGGAGACCTGGAGAGTGATGTCCTTCTCCCTGATCTTCCAGCTTCGTCCGATGGGCCCCGACATCCCGGGGTCCACACCGCCGTGCCCCGCATCCACGACGATGCGGCGCTTGCGCGCCGTGCGTGCGCGCGTCTCGGCGTTGGCGCTGCTCGCCTCGAAGGACGCTGTGGCGGGCGGGCGGTTCTCGACGGCACGGGTGGCCGGTGCTGGGGAGGCCGGGGTGGCGGCCGCTATCTGCAGCGCCACGAGGATCGCGGAGGTCATATAATTACCTCCGTCGCGCGGCGCGGGCCATCTCGCGCTCGTCCTCGCGCTTCTTCTGATCGAAGCGCTTGTCGTGCAGCTTCTTCCCCTTCGCCAGCGCCAGCGACACCTTGGCCCTCCCTCTGCTGAAGTGCATGTCGAGCGGTATGAGGGTGAGCCCCTGCCGTTCGACGGCCCCGATCAACTTGCGGATCTCGCGCGCGTGCAGCAGCAGCTTGCGCGTACGTGTGGGGTCGTGATTGAACTGATTCCCCTGCTCGTACGGCGAGATGTGCGCGTTGATCAGGAAGACCTCCCCGCCGCTCACGATCGCGTGTGCGTCGGTGATGTTGGCCTTCCCGGCGCGCAGCGACTTGATCTCGGTGCCGGTGAGGACGATGCCCGCCTCCCAGCTGTCCAGGATATGATAGTCGTGACGCGCTCGCTTGTTCCGGGCTATGAGCTTCGTGTCTTCTTCTGCGCGAGGCATCGCGTGGCGGTAACGCCGGGCGTGTGGGTTGGGTGCGAGGCGCGTGCATCGACACGCCGGCGGCGTGCACCGCTACCAGTATGACCGCTGCACGCCGGCTCGTGCAACATAGACAGCGCTGGCCAGGCAGGCAACGCGGGGCGCGTTGACTGGCACGCAGGGGCCGGGTTAATATTCCTGACTACGCCGGACGGTTGTTCGGCTATGCTCGGGTGGTGAAACTGGTATACACGCAGCGCTCAGGACGCTGTGGCCGCGAGG
>JBIQMO010000223.1:0-6022 GCA_044463245.1 Gemmatimonas aurantiaca | reverse complement strand
AAGATCGCTCTCTTCTGCAACGTGGACTTCGGCTCGGTGATCGAGAGCCGCGACGTTCCCACGATCTACCAGATCCCACTCGCCTTCCACGAACAGGGACTCGACGCGCGCGTCGCCGAGCGACTGCAGATCGACGGAGGCGAGCCGGATCTCTCCGCCTGGAGCGACATGGTGGCGCGCATCGCCAATCCCGGCGAGCGCGTGCGAGTCGCGGTGGTGGGGAAGTACACGGAGCTCGTGGACAGCTACAAGAGCGTGCACGAGGCGCTCATCCACGGCGGCATAGCGAACCATGTCGGAGTCGACATCAAGTGGACCTCCAGCGATCTCTTCACCTCGCAGGAGCGCGCTGCCGATCTGCTGCACGATGTCGACGGCCTGCTCGTACCGGGCGGCTTCGGCGTGCGCGGCGTGGAAGGGATGGTCGAGGCGATTCACTACGCGCGCGAGAAGGGGATTCCGTTCTTCGGGATCTGCCTGGGGATGCAGGTCGCCGCGGTGGAGTTCGCGCGCTACAAGTGCGGCCTCGACGGCAGCCACTCGAGCGAGTTCATGCCCGATTGCGCCAATCCGGTGATCTCGCTGATGGAGTCACAGCAGCACGTCACCGACATGGGCGGCACGATGCGCCTGGGCGCGTACCCCTGTCGCATCAAGCCGGGCTCGCTCGTGGCCGAGGCCTATGGGGTGCTCGAGATCAGCGAGCGACACCGGCATCGCTACGAGTTCTCCAATCCGTACCGCGAGATCTTCGAGAAAAACGGCGTGCGCTTCAGCGGCCTCTCCCCCGACGGATCGCTCGTGGAGATCATGGAGATCCCCGACCACCCCTGGTTCGTGGGATGCCAGTTCCACCCGGAGCTCAAGTCGCGCCCCACGCGGCCGCACCCGCTCTTCGCCGGATTCATAGGCGCGGCGCAGCGCGCCAGGTCCGCGCGCATCGAGGGCGTACGTGACGCTGCCGCGGTAACCTCGGCGGGCTCCAGGTGAACAACGGGTTCTGCAGCGGGAAGCTCTTCCTCATCGCGGGTCCCTGCGTGGTGGAGAGCGACGATCTGAATTTCCGCGTGGCGGATGCGCTCGCGCGACTCGCTGAGCGCGTACCGGGTGGGATCATCTACAAGTCGAGCTTCGACAAGGCGAACCGCTCGAACGTGAACGCGCCGCGCGGTCCCGGCATGGAGGAGGGACTCGAAGCGCTGGAGCGCGTGCGCGCGCGCTCGGGGCTCCCCGTGCTCACGGACGTGCACCTCCCGGAGCAGTGCGCCGTGGCTGCGAACGTGGTGGATTTCCTCCAGATCCCCGCGTTCCTCTGCCGGCAGACGGACCTGCTCCTCGCCGCTGGCGCGACGGGGAAGCCGGTGAACATCAAGAAGGGGCAGTGGATGGAGCCCGAGGCGATGCGTGGCGCGGTGGCGAAGGTGCGCGAAGCCATACCATCGGGAGGCGATCGCGCCGGAGCGGCCGCTGCGAGCGACGGCCGCGTCGCCGTGACCGAGCGGGGCACCTTCTTCGGCTACGGCGACCTGACCGTGGACATGCGCTCCTTCGCTCGCATGCGCGCCGCGTGCGGCACCGCGGTGATCTTCGACGGCACTCACAGCGTGCAGCGCCCCGGCCGCGGCGAGGGCGGTTCCAGCGGCGGAGCACGCGAGTTCATCCCCCCGCTGACGCTGGGCGCCATCGCGGCGGGCGCGGACGGACTCTTTCTCGAGACGCACCCCGATCCCGATCACGCGCCGAGCGATGGACCGAACATGATTCCGCTCTCGGAGCTTCCCGCGCTCGTGGAGCGTGCGGTGGAGGTGTGGAGCGTATGTCGCGCGTGATCGATCAGAAGCTCGCCAGGAGCATCCGCCTGGTCGGTCTGGACGTAGATGGCGTGCTCACCGACGGCGGGATCTACCTGGGTGACGCGGGCGGCACGCCGCTCGAGTTCAAGCGCTACGAGATCCAGGACGGCCTCGCCGTGTACTTCCTCCGCGAGGCGGGGATCAAGGTGGCGATCATCACGGGGCGCGTCTCCGAGAGCGTGCGCATCCGAGCCGCGGAGCTGGAAGTCGACGACGTCGCGCAGGACGCGCAGGCGCGCAAGCTCCCCGCATTCCGCAGGATCCTCGAGCGACACGACGTGCTTCCGGAGGAAGTGGCGTTCGTCGGCGACGACTTCCCCGACATGGGCATCCTGCGCATGGTGGGACTCCCGGTGGCAGTGGGAAACGCAGTGCCGGAGATCCGAAAGGTTTGCAAGGTGCAGCTGGAGCGTCACGGCGGGCACGGCGCGGTAAGAGAGTTCGTGGAGCTCCTCCTCAAGGCGCGCGGCGAGTGGGACGCGGTGGTGGAGCGCTACGTCGCCTCGCGCTCCGGAGCGCCGCTCGAGGTGCTCCGGTGAGCACCGAAGCGCTGGTGGAGATGGGCCGCCGCGTTCTCCGCCTGGAGCGCGAGGCGCTGGCCGAGATCGAGTGTCGGCTCGACGGCTCCTTCGCCCGCGCGGTGGAGATGATCGCCACCGCCGGCGGCCGCGTGATCGTGGCCGGCGTGGGGAAGTCGGGGCTCGTCGGGCGAAAGATCGCCGCCACGCTGACATCCACCGGCACTCCCGCAACTTTCCTGCATCCGGTGGAGAGCATTCATGGAGACCTGGGGATCGTCGGCCCATCGGATGTGGCGATCCTCCTCTCCAAGAGCGGGGAGACCGGCGAGTTGTTTCCTCTGCTGGAGCAGTTGCGTCGTCTTGGTGTAAAGATCGTAGCGATCACTGGTGCGCCCGATTCCACCCTTGCGAGACACGCGGACGTGGTGCTCGATACCTTCGTGGGCGAGGAGGCGTGCCCATTCGATCTGGCGCCCACCAGCAGCACCACCGCGGCGCTGGCGATGGGCGACGCGCTCGCGGTGACGCTGATCGAGCGGAAGGGATTCCGCCGCGAGGACTTCGCGCGCCTGCACCCGGGTGGCTCCCTGGGGAGGAAACTGCTCACGCGCGTGCGGGACGTGATGGTGACCGAGCGTCTCCCGGTGCTCGATATTGGCGCGACGATGCGCAATGCGGTGGTGCTCCTGGCAGAGCGGCGCGGAACGGTGGCGATAGTGGATGACGATCGCCGCGTGATCGGCGTCGTGACGGCCGGTGACCTGACGCGATTGATGGAGAAGGTGGAAGACATCTTCAGCGTGAAAGTGGAGACGGTGATGAACCGCTCCCCGAAGCTCGCGCACGTGGACGAGCTGGGAAGCGCGGTGGTTTACCGGATGGAACAGTTCAAGGTGATGGCGATGCCGGTTCTGGATGACGATCAGCGGCTGGTGGGAATGATCCATCTGCACGACCTCATGCGCGCGGGGGCGGCATGAGGGCCTGGTGGGTCGTGCTCGCGACCGCCGCCGCGCTCGCCTGCAGCAGCGGAACGGAGCCGCGCGTCACCGCCGGCAATCCGCTCGCGGATTCGGCGGACCAGGTGATGTTCGGCGTGAGCACGGTGATCACCAACCGCGGAGTACTCCGCGCGCAGCTCGCGGCCGACACGGGCTACTTCTTCGACGGTAACTCGCGCATCGAGGTTCGCCACGAGAAGACGATCTTCTACACGAGTACCGGGCAGCCCAACGCGACGCTCACCTCGGTGGAAGGCACGTACAACATGCGCCGCGGCCAGATGGAGGCGCGCAGGAACGTGGTGGTCATCACCACGGACGGGAAACGACTCGAGACGGAGCAGCTCCGCTACGATCAGGCCACCGACCAGATAAGCAGCGACAGCGCGTTCGTGCTCACCGAGCCCGCGCGCACGCTCCGCGGAATCGGCTTCACCTCCGACCCCGACCTCACCAATCTGCGTGTGAAGAGGGTGTTGACGGGGAGCGGGGCGTTCACCTTGCCAGGTACCGAGCAGCCATGAAGCCGTGCAGGCTCGTGCGGCGGCTGCTCGCGAGCAGCGTGTTGGCGCTGGCGGCGTCACTGTCCATACCGCTCGCGGCGCAGCAGCCGGCCGCGCCGGGTGGGCGGTGTCAGCTGGAGTTCTCCCCACGCAATCCGACCGACACGCTCAGGGCTAGCAGCAGGAAGCTTCCGAGCGGCCTGTACGACAGCTGGATCGGCGGCGGGGTCGTGGCGCGCTGCCCCGCGCAGAACATGACGCTCTCCGCCGACAGCGCCGAGTACTTCGGCGACCGGCGGCTGCTGCACCTGATCGGGAACGTACACTACGTGGAGCCGCGCCTCACGCTCGACTCGCAGCTGGCCAACTACTTCATGGCAGAGGAGCGGCTGGAGGCGCAGGGGAAGGTGCACGCGGTGCTGCCGAGCGGCACCACGATGGATGGTCCGCGGATGGACTACTACCGCGTGGCTCCGGGGATCCGCGACCAGAGCAGCATGATCGCGCCGGGACGGCCGACCATCAAGATCGTGCAGACCGACTCCACCGGGAAGCCGACCGAGCCCGTCACCGTCATCGCCAACACGGTCACTATGCGAGGCGACAGCACGGTGTTCGCCTCGGGCAAGGTGGAAATCACGCGCCCCGATGTGCTGGCCAAGGGCGACTCGGCGTCGCTCGACAGCCAGAGCGAGTTCGCGCGACTCATGAAGGGACCCAGCATCACCGCGCGTGGCGACCGCCCGTTCACCCTCACCGGAACGGTGATCGACCTTTTCGGGAGATCGCGGATGGTGGAACGCGTGCTCTCGAAGGGGAAGGCGAAGAGCGTGAGTGACGACGCCACGCTCACCGCCGACACCCTCGATTTCCGCATGGGCGACGGACGACTGCAGCGCGTTTACGGATGGGGCGAATCGCGCTCGCGCGCGTCGAATCCCACGTACGACATCCTGGCCGACTCGCTCGACGTGCGCATGCCGGAGCAGCGCCTCCGCGAGGTGCACGCCATAGGCGGCGCCTTCGCGCAGAGCGTCCCCGACACGACACGCATGCACACCACCGAGCACGACTGGCTCCGCGGCGACACGATCTTCGCCTACTTCGACAGCAGCGCGAAGGCGGTGAACGACTCCGCATCGCAGCCGGCGATCGAGACACTCGTCGCGGTGGGACACGCGCGCTCGTACTACCAGATCGCGCCGCGCGATACCGCCGCCATAGGTCCGGCCATCAACTACGTGCGCGGCGAGCGGATCAACGTGGCCTTCGCCGACCGCACGGTCGACAGCGTAACCATCATCGGGCAGGCGGCCGGCGTCTACGCGGACCCCACGACCCCGAAGGCCGACTCCATCGCCCGCGCCCAGCAGGAACAGGGCACGAGCACGGGCCGGCCCCAGACTCCACCGGCGACCACGCGCCCGAATCCTTCGGACACCACGAGGACCGCGCCGCCGGACACGACGGGATCGAAACCGCACCGTGACGAGAGGAGCAGGCATGAGTGAGATCGACCGGCTACCTCCCGAGGTAGAGCGCTTCATCGAGGAGAAGGCGCGCGGCGACCGATCCACCGCGCTCGCGATGCACGCGCTCGTCTGCACCGCCCGCGACGACGGCGACGCAGTATTCAACGAGGTGGCCATCCACTATCGCGACGACCACCTGAAGGTCGTCCGCGAAGAGGGCGGCGATGCGGATCGCGAGGCAGGACGCCTGGGCCTCGACGAGGTACGCCAGCATCTCGCCAAGGTGGTGCTCCCGCGCCTGGTGGAGGATGGTCTCATCATCCTCCCGCCGGGTGGACTCGACTCGCCGGAGTCCACCATACACATCGCGGAGCGCTACTGGCAGGCGCTCGTCCCTTACCGCGCGATGATGCGGCAGACCGCCGTTTCCAACGTCCTGCGTCATACCGGCGAGTTCGCCGCCGTCCGCAGGCAGACCGGCGAGCTCCGCTCGCAGACGGGCGTCTTCCGCGCCATCGCGGAGAGCGCTCCGCCGCCTTCCGGGAGCGTGCTGGAGGCGGTGGGGCTCATGAAGACCTATCGGCGGCGTAAGGTCGTCAACGATGTGGCCCTCCGCTTGCAACAGGGGGAGATCGTCGGACTGCTGGGCCCGAACGGCGCCGGCAAGACGAC
>JBIQMO010000222.1:3196-6053 GCA_044463245.1 Gemmatimonas aurantiaca | reverse complement strand
GCTATGGCTCAGCTTGCTCGAAATTAAAGACCTGACCCCGTCGTTCAGTTCAGCCTGCTCGAAATTAAAGACCTGACCCCGTCGTCAGAGCTCGGTGGAGGAGGAGGCGCGCCTTGCGCCAGTCGCGCTGGACCGTTCGCTCCGAGACGCCGCGTAGCGCGGCGATCTCGGTGAACGGGAAACCGCAGAAGAAGTGCAGATCCACCAGCTCGGCGAGCGCCGGGTCCACGGTGGCCAGCTCGTCGAGCGCGTCGCCGAGCTCCTCGAGCTCGCGGGCGGTTCTGAGCGCATCCCCGGTGGGGATCTCGTCGCCCGAGAGCGTGATCTCGAGTTGTCTCCCCCGCTTCCTCGCCCGGCGACGGCGCGCGTAGTCGATCACGAGCCCGCGCATTGCGCGCGAAGCGTAGGCGAGGAAGCGGGGGTGATCCTCGAAGGATACCGACTCCCGTCCGGCGATGCCGAGGTAGGCCTCGTGGATCAGAGTGGTAGCGCCGAGGGTGAGCGCCGAGCCGCCCCGGCGCACGTGGTGTTCGGCCAGCCGGTGCAGCTCGCGGTAGAGCACCGAGAAAAGCTCGTCGGTCGCTGCGTTGGCGCCATCATCGGCGCTGCGGATGAGCTCTTCGAGGTCCACTCTCAGCGCGTCCTCTCCATGTGCATCGAGGTGTGACTACTTTTCGACTTCCTGCCCCTGCGCCACCGGCGTCGGCGGCTCGTCAGTGGCACCGGTGTCATTCGCATGGTGCGTCGCGCCGAACCCGCGACGGCGGAAGCTGAACGGCACGGTGCGGAGGCGCAGCTCGATCTGCAGCGAGGTCCGGTTCGCCGCGGCGAGCCGGCGTGCGTGCGTCGCGAGCAGATCGCTTCGGGTCACGATCCCGACCAGCTTCCTCGGGTTGGCGCGCGTGACCACCGGGAGCCGGCCCACCTGCTCCCGCACCATGTGGTCGGCGGCCTCGCGAGCCGTGTTCGTGTCGTAGATGATGACGGGCGGACGTGTGAGGATATCCTTCACCTTGCTGTCTATCTCGAGCTCGAGGTTGAGCAGGTTCCGTCGCGTCACCACACCGAGGATGTTCCCCGCATCATCCACCACCGGAAATCCCTGGTGCAGCGAGTCGGGATCACGCGAGGACATCCAGTCGCGCACGTCCTCCACGTAGTCGTCGGCCTTGAGCGCCACGACCTCCGGCGACGCGATGTCGCGCACCGGGACCTGAGAGAGGAAGTCCACCTCGTAGTCCGACTCGACGTTCGTGCCGCGCCGCGCGATCTTCTCGGTCATGATAGTGTGCTTCATGATGAGAAGCGACGCCAGGTATGCAGTGCTGCAGCCGCCGAGCAGCGGGAGGAGCCCCAGCGGCTGGCGCGTGGTCTCGAAGGCGAAGACTACCGAGGTGAGGAGCGCTCTCGATGCGCCGGCGAAAATTGCCGCCATCCCCACCAGGGCGGCGATGCGCGGATCGACACCGAGCTGAGGTGCGAGGGCGACGATGGCCGTTCCCAGGACCGCGCCGAGCCCGCCTCCGATCGTGAACAGTGGCGCGAGCGTGCCACCCGAGGTGCCGCTGCCGAGAGCGATCGCCCACGAGAGGAACTTGAGGATCACCAGGAAGAGGAGCGCATTCCCGACGAGATCGCCCGAGACGATCTTCTCGATGTTGTCGTAGCCCACGCCCATGGTATGCGGCGCGAAGTAGCCGATCACGCCCACGCCGACCGCGCCGATGGCGGGCCACCACATCCAGTGAATGGGGAGCTTGTCGAAGGCGTCTTCCACGAAGTAGACGGCCTTGGTGACGTAGACGCCGGCGATGCCTATGAACGCGCCGAGGATGATGTAGGCGGCGAGCGCCTCCCCACTTGGCTGGGCGAGGTTGGGCATGGGGAATACCGGCGCGGAACCCATGAACGCCATCCGGACTCCCGTGGCCGTAGCGCTGGCAAGCGCGACCGGAACGAGCGACCTCGCGCGGTACTCGAAGAGGAGGAGCTCGATCGCCAGGAGTACCGCCGAGACCGGACTTCCGAAGGTGGCCGCCATGCCGGCCGCGGCGCCGGCGGCGAGGAGGATCTTCCGCTCGTCGGCTGTTATTCGTACTAATTGACCAGCGAGCGATCCGAGCGCGCCGCCGGTCGCGATGATGGGGCCTTCGGCGCCGAACGGGCCGCCGGTTCCGATGGCGATGGCCGACGAGACCGGCTTGAGGATGGTGATGCGCGGCGCGATGCGGCTCTGGTTGAAGAGCACCGTCTCCATGGCTTCGGGAATCCCGTGGCCGCGGATGGCTGGGGAGCCGTAGCGGGCCATGATTCCCACTATCACGCCCCCGATCACCGGCACCAGGATTACCCAGAGTCCGAGATGGTTATCGGCCGGTGACGCGAACGAGGTGGACCACCGGCCGTGGAAGGAAATGTTGGTTATCAATCCTATGAGGCGCATCAGCACTATGGCTATGAAGCCCGAGCCGAAGGCCACCAGGATGGCGATGCCGCTTATCAGGATTATCCGACGCTGGTTCTCGATCCGTTGATGGGGAACATGAGCGGCGTCGAGCGCGGGCCCGAGGGACGGGGCTACGGGAAGCCCGTCGGTCGTGGAGGCGCGCGAAGCCTCGTGATCTGCCATGAGCTTGTTCTCTCTGTCTTCCATGAGGAGCCCGTACGAACGGCATCGTGGCGATGCCGGCGGGGCTCGTGGGGTCGAAAGGGAATCCGCACCGGTCAGCGCCCGCCGGCAGGCGGTCGGCCGTACCTGGTCGAATATTGTATTGACTCCAATATATCAGCACGGGTCACGCCACGGAGAGTGGTGGCTCGGGCTGCCAGATGCTGGCAGGCTGCGAGCGATGGTGCG
>JBIQMO010000222.1:0-3096 GCA_044463245.1 Gemmatimonas aurantiaca | reverse complement strand
ACGGAGAGTGGTGGCTCGGGCTGCCAGATGCTGGCAGGCTGCGAGCGATGGTGCGTTATCCATGGAACTTGGATTCCCGCTTTCGCGGGAATGACGGCCCAATGGATTCCCGTTCGAGCGGGAATGATGGCCCGATCGGAATGACGGTACGTGGGACGCTGCCAGAGTCGAATCGTCTTATCATCAACCCCCTTTTTCCGGAGGCCCAGTGCCCGTAACAGCGCTTCGTCCCCGCTCAGCCACCGAGATAATCGACGCCTCCTTTCAGCTCCTGAGGCGCCACTACACGCCTCTGGTGGCGATCGCGGTGGTGGCACTCCTGCCGTACATAGTCCTGGTGGCCGTGACCGGGGGTGCCGCGACGGAATCGGCGTCGGCGCTTCTGGTGCTCCTCGCACAGTGGCTCTGCGCGTCGCTTGCCGAAGCCGCGGTGATCGTGGGAGTCTCCGACGCCTACATCGATGGAAACGTGGACATCCATCGCTCGCTCGTCAGCACGGCTGGACGTCTTCCGACGGTCATCCTGGCGGGCTTCCTCCGGGCGCTCGCGATCCTGGCGGGGGTGATCCTGTTCTTCTTCCCGGGCGTTTACGTGGCGCTTCGCACCTTCGCGATCATCCCCGTGGTCGTGCTGGAGGAGCGGTCCGCGGGCGAGTCGTACCGCCGCTCATGGGATCTGGCGAAGGGGGAGGTCGGGAAGATCTTCGGCACGATGTTTCTCGCCTGGCTGATCTTCATCGTCCTCTACGCTCTTCTCATATTCGTGATCGGGTTGATCGTGGGACTGCTGGCCTCCTCCAATGAGCGGATGACGTCGCTACTGGTGGCCATTCTGCTGTCGCTGGTCTACCCGATCACCGGTGTCGTCACCACGCTGCTCTATTACGACATCCGCGTGCGCCGCGAGGGCTACGACCTGGAGCTGATGGCGCGCGAGGCTCCGTCGCCGGTGCCGAGCGCCTGATCTATCCGGCTCCGCAGCTCCACGGCGCCGGGCCTCAGCGCTCCGAAATGGCGCCAGAGCAGTGTACCGTCGGGCGCGATAAGGAAGGTCTCCGGGAGCCCCACGGTCTGATAGAGCCGCTGCATGCGACCTTCACCGTCGCGCCCGATCGTGAAGGTCGCTCCGTGATCATCGGCGAACTCGCGCACCTTGGCGTCGTTCCCCAGGTCCACGCTCACCGCCAGGATGCGGAGCCCTTTCTCCTGGTAATCGCGGTGTAGCTGTTCGAGCTCGGGGAACTCCTCCTGACACGGTCCGCACCAGGTCGCCCAGAGGTTGAGGAGGGTGAGCTGCTCGCCGGGCCCCACGCTCGCGCTGTCGCCCGCGAGCGTGCGGATGGTGAAGGTCGGCACCGGCTCTCCCGCGGCCAGCGGGCGGAACTTCGCGTCCGACGACTTGCAGGCGCCGAGCGTCAGGAGAAGTACGGTGGCCGCGACGGAAACGAGCTTCATCTCAGCTCTCCGCTCCGCACGACAACCTCGCTCTCGCCGACCTGCGGGAGCCCCATGCTCGCGTGCGGATCCTTCATGTCGGGCCGTTCGGCGGCGACGTTGCGTGCGTAGTCGGCGCTCTGCTCGGTCCACGCGACGGTGAGGCGCTTCCCGTTCAGCGCGAGGACCGGGAAGCTCGCCGCCCGCCCCTCGACACTCGCGTAGTGCGTGGGCGAGAAGTCGTCGCCGCCATCGTGCGAGATGCGGAGCGCGATGCGCGGCGTTTGCAGCGTGCCGTCGTCCCAAGCCACCGCCACCACACCGGAGTCGCCCAGCGCCAGTTGTACGTGCGCTGGTTGCGAGAACTCGTCGGTGCCGAGCGGAGTGACGTGCGTGAAGCTCTTCCCGCCGTCGTCGGAGCGGGCGTAGAACACGCCTGCCGCCCCCTCCTTCCCGCTCCACCAGGTCACGTGGAGCCGGTTGCGCGAGTCCACCGCCAGCGCGGGTCCGGCGTGCGGGCAGGCATCCACCTGCCACTGGTCGGTCTGCACCCGCACCGGCTCGCTCCAGGTGGTGCCGCGGTCGCTCGAGCGCGCCACCACGATCTCGCGGATGTTGCCGTTGAGGACCGCGCGCCACGCCGCGTACACGACGCCGCCCGGCGCGGTGGCGAGCGCGGTGCGACAGCAGGGGCACGCCTCGCCAGTGGAGATCGGGTGGTTGGGCGCCCACGTCTTCCCGCCATCCTCCGAGCGAGTCGCGAAGGCGTGCGACTTGCCGCTGCGGCCGTCGAGCCACGCGGCGTAGATGGTCCCATCGCGCGCTATGTGGAGCGCGTGAAAGTTGTGCGAGCCGAAGGCACTGTCATCGGTTATGGTGACGGGCTGCTCCCACGTCTTCCCGCCGTCGGGGGAGCGTGCGAAGCGGAGGGCGCCGAGCGGGAAGCGCTTTCCGGGCGCCACCTTTCCCACCACGTAGAGCGCGGCGAGCGACCCGTCGCTGGCGTAGGCGATCTTCGGTGGCGACTCGCCGTGCGGCTCGATCGGACCGAGCGAGTCGCGCAGCTCGGATGGTGGTTGGCCGTCCACCGATACGTAGAGCCGCCCGTCGCTCCCCCCCTCCGGTGCGGAGATCCACGCCGTGGCCTGCTCTCCGCTGTCGGAGACCGCGAACATCGGAGCGGCGCCAACCGAAGTCGGCGCGCTTACGGCGTGCGGCTCGGAGAGCTGGAGCTTTCGCTGGTCGGCGCATCCGATCAGGAGCACTCCAGTCGCTACCGCGAATGCGAGCGCCCGTGCGCCGCGTGAATCGATCGTGATCATTGCTCTCCGCTCCTTTGCCAGTCGTAGCTGACGCCGGCGTAGATGGTGCGCGGCGCTCCGGGGTTGTATTGCATCCCCTGGAACGCGGTGTATGCGGCGATCTCCGCGTAGCGGCGATCGGCCAGGTTGATCGCCCGCGCGAAGATCTGGATGCTGGGCGCCACGTAGTAATTCGCGTGCACGTTGAAGAGCTCGTGCCCCGGGTAGAAGTGTGTGTTGGCGGGGTCCGCGGCGTAGCGGCCCGTGTGGTTCCACTCGAGGGCCAGCTTCCCGTCGTGCATGAAGCCGGGCGACCAGGTGAGGAGCACGTTGGCGAGGTCGCGCGGCGCGACGTCTATCA
>JBIQMO010000221.1:0-6200 GCA_044463245.1 Gemmatimonas aurantiaca | reverse complement strand
CCTTACGGGTTTTCTCTGCGTTCTCTCGTTCTTCTCCGCGTTCTCTGCACTCCTCCCCTACAGGAGCCCCGACCCCGCGATGCAGCTCGGATCAGGATCGCGATGCCAGCCCGTAACGGTTTTCTGCGCGTTCTCTCGCCGTTCCCTCCGCGCCCTCCGCGTGCGCAGTTACGGCCCAGCGCGTCCCCTCCGCGCTCTCCGCGTGCGCAGTTGAAACGAGAGGAGCTCCGCTCTATACGAAGCCCCCCACGCACCCGAAGACTTACCCTACTCCTACCAACCCGGCGCTATCTGAAACCCGAAGTGGCCTCCCTTGTCGGGACGCTGGAAGGGGTACGCGTAGTACACTTCCAGGACCAGATACCCGAGCACGTTCATGCGCGCCGAGAGACCGGTGCTGAACACCGGGATACGGGCATTGGAGTGGCGCGCGAACTCGAGGGTCGCGGAGCTGTCTGCGGTCCAGGCGACACCGGCATCGAAGAAAGGCGCGATCTCGGTCGCCACGTACGGGAAGTTGATGAGGCCAAGCTGGTCGGTGCCGAGGAGTGGTATCCGAACCTCGAAGTTCGCCACGGCTATTCTACTTCCGAAGAGGCGGTCGAAGACCGGGCAGGAAACCGCCGTGGTCGCGCCCACGCACTCGGCCTGCTCGAAGTTATCGGGCTCGTAACCGCGCACGAGCTGCGGGTCGCCCACGTATATCGGGAAGAGCCGATCCGCGCCGCTGCCGTAGCGACCCACGTGCACTCCGCGGAAGGCGAAGGTGATGGGACGCGCGAAGAAGTAGCGGCGGTAGTCGCCGAGGACGTTGGTGAAGTTTATCCCGCCGAAGGTGGGGCCCACCTCGAGCCGATAACGGCCGCCGGCGATCGGCGATGTGAAGCCGAAAAACGAGTAGTCGCCCACCAGCGCAGCGGTAACCTGGCCGTAGTCCGTCGACGGCGGCTGGTTCGGTATGTCCTCCTTGGGAAGCTCGAACGCCTGGTTGCCGACCAGGAGGAATCGCCGGTTCTCGCCTCCAAAGCCGACGTGCGTGTAGCCCACGTTGAGCTCGACACGCTGCGTCAACGAGAACGGATACTGCGTCATGAACGCAGCCTGGTCGTAGTAGACGCGCTGCAGGACCTGGTTGACGATGAGCGCGGGCACGGCTCCGCCGGGGACGGCCACCGTCGTGTCCTGGGTGAAGACGAACCCAGAGAGGTAGGGCGTGTGCGAGAGCCCCGCTCCCCAATTCAATCGGCGTGAAAGATTCTGGTAGATCGCCTGTCCACCGAAGTTGCGGATGTCACCACCGCCCGAGATCTGCGCGCCCACGACGTTGTTGCCGAGTAGGTCGCTGAAGAATGCCGCCACACCGCCGCCGGCCTGTATGCCGCCGAACGGGCCGGATGCAACGCCGATCCCCACGCCCGGCGAGCCGAGGTAGTCGATCGATAGCGAGGAGCGATACGCGGACGTGGGGTACGTCTCGAGGGGAGGGAGCCCCGTGACGGGATCCTGGACGCGCCGCGTGATCAGACCGCCGCCGGGCACGTTGGGCGGAAGAGTTCCGGCCAGCGATGCCGTATCGGGTACCATCGACGCCAGCACGACGCCCTCTGCCGCCTGCGGATCCATCTTGCGGAGCACGTACCCGCCCCAGTTGAAAACGCTGAAGGCGAGGCGGCCTGTCTGCTGCGCCACGGAGATGGCCGGCGAGAGATCGGTGATACCGCTGACCCCGGTCGCCACGTTGGTCACCTTGTAGGTCGCACCCGTGGCGAGGTCGACGCGGTAGACGTCGCTTATCCCGCCGCGATCGGAGATGAAGTAGAGCTGGCGACCGTCGGGTGTGAATTGCGGGTCGATGTGCTTGGCGTCCTGGAAGCTGGGGACCAGCCGCGTCTCGCCCGTGGACATGTCGCGGATCGCGATGTTCATCTTCCCGAAGCGAAGCTGATCGAAGTCGGTCTGGGGACCGCTGTCGGTGGCGAACGCGATCAGCTTCCCATCGGGCGACCAGGTGGGCTGCAGATTGGAGTAGCGATCGTTGGTGACCTGCACGAGCGCACCGTTGCCGAGGTCGTACGTGTAGATGTCGCTCAGACCGCCGTGCATCCCGGAGAATATGAGCTTGTTGTTCGGCCCCCAGGAGACGTCGTTGATGGCGCCGACGCCCTTGAAGCGCAGTTGGCGCTCGGATTTGCCGGAGGCGATGTCGTAGATGCTGATCGCGTTGTCGCCATCGGCGAAGACGATGAACGCGAACTTCTTTCCGTCGGGAGACCACGCGCCGGCGGAGGTGATGAAGCTGATCGCATCGAAGTGAGCGTTCGTGTTCGGCGATGTGAGCTTCTTGACGATCTTTCCGGTCTCCACGTCCGCGACGTAAAGCTCGGTGGAGAGGAGCGCGCGAGACGTGAAGAAGGCCACGTACTTCCCGTCGGGACTGAGTACCGGCGACACATCCATGGCACCCGGCTCGTTCACGGGCTCGAGAATCCGGTCGCCCGTGGAGTCGGGAATCGTCCGTCCGGGTTCGAGCGGGAGGTACTGCGCGCGCAGCGCTTCCAACCATTGCGCGGAGAGCGTGTCGGAGCTGATACCGAGTACGCCCTGAAGTGCCGCCTCCATTCCGCTCCTGACGGCCGCGCGGAAGAGTACGGGGACCACCGCGTCGCCCCAGCGGCCGCCGATGTAGGCCCAGAACGCCTGACCGTATCTGTATGGGAAGTAGCGCGGATCGCGGCCGAGCTGCTTGAGCGTGGGGAGATCGTTCCGCACCGCTGCGTCGCGCATCCACATGGCGGTGTTCGGGTCGTCACGGCCGATCGACAGATACTCGGCCATACCCTCGGAGATCCAGAGAGGGAGACGCTGGAATCCCGCCATCCCGCCGGCGCCCATCTTGTTCGCGATGTCGAACTGAAAAACGTGGACGAGCTCGTGACCGACGAGATGGTCGTCGTCGGCCGCCACGCCGTTGAATCGAACTACCACGCGGTCGCGCAGTGGCTCGGTGAAGCCCTCGACGCCCTGGGGAATGAGGCCGCCCGAGAGGTTGGTCTGCTGGAAATCGGGCGGATCGGCGTAGAAGATCAGTGGGCGCTTGTCGAACTCGTTGCCGAGGGCGGCGGAGTGCCTGGCGTACCATCGTTCGGCCATGCGACCCGCCTCCGACACGGCGAGCGACTCCGCCGGGTAGAAGTACAGGTCGAAGTGCTGCGTGTGCATGGTGCGGAAGTCGAACGACTGGTAATTGACATGGTTGCGGCCAAAGTACTGGGCCGCCGCGCTGCCCGAGGTAATCGTGATGGCGGCGATGGTCGCCACGGCGGCAACTGCCAGGCTCGATGCGGAGCCACAGCGCAATCTCGACACGGATTTCATCCTCGTTTCACGGAAGTACCTCACGCCACGCCCCTCCTGAGTCGCGCAAGCAACATACCAAGCGCGTCAACTCGTTTCCCACCGCCCACCGCTAGCCGAGGCCTGCTAAACCGTCTCGATCCCGCCCGGCTCGCGCACTGGAACCGACCAGGTGCAGGGGTCATTCTTCCCAGGCCCCATACCGTCATGACAACACCTGCCCATATACGCCGACGAACGCTGGACTGTTCCTTCCCGGCGCCGGAATCGATGCGAGCTCGACTATCATATCTCGTCCGGTACTACGCCTTCTGGGTCGTACTATTCATCACGGCCCGAGCCATCTTCATGCTCTATTATCACGCGCGTACGGCGGCGCTGGGGCCGTCGCTCGCGTTGGATGCCATGCTGCACGGCCTGCGCATGGACCTATCCGCCGCAGGATATCTGACGGTCATCCCGGGACTCATCGTCGCCCTGGGTGCCTGGCACCCGCTGCAAGCCGTGCGTCGGATCATACGGTTCTACTATACCCGGTTGGTGATCACGGTCGTGGCACTGCTGACCGTGGTGGATCTCGGACTCTTCGAGGCGTGGGGCTTCCGACTCGATGCGACCCCACTCCAGTTCATTTCGACGCCCCACGAGATGCTCATCTCGAGCGAGTCGGCGCCGATCCTGCCATTGGCGCTGCTCTTCATCGCCATTCTCCTCTTCGCGGCGCTGCTCCACCGACTGCTATTGCCTTCTGGTGCCGGTGACGCTCCGCCACCTCGCGAGAGGATCGGCCTTGCGCACGGGCTGGGTGTCTTCGCCGGGGCGCTCGCTGCCACCGCACTTCTCATCATCCCGATACGCGGCGGCTTGCAGTGGACGCCGCTCAATCAGAGCAGCGTCTATTTCTCGAGCCACGAGTTCGCGAACCAGGCGGCGCTGAACGTCGGGTGGAATTTCTTTCGTTCGCTCTCGTACGCAAGGAGGGCGCCCGAAATCAATCCCTACACCGAGGTGCCCGAGCGCGAGGCGCGCGGCGTGGTGGACAGCCTGTCGGCCATGGACGATGGCGGCCCGGCGCACCTGCTCGCGGTCGACAGGCCTAACGTGATCCTCGTAATCTGGGAGAGTCTCACCGCCAAGGTAGTGGGGCGGCTCGGCGGTGTGAGTGGCGTGACGCCGATGCTCGATTCGCTCTCGCACGAGGGGATCCTCTTCGACAGTCTCTACGCATCCGGCGACCGGAGCGCGCAGGGACTCGTGGCGATCCTGAGCGGCTTCCCCACGCTCCCCCACGTCCAGATCATGAACACGCCGAAGAAGGCCGCCGAGCTTCCAGCGCTCAGCCACGATTTCGGCGAGGCGGGTTACACGACTTCGTTCTACTACGGCGGCGAGCTGGCCTTCGCGAACATCAAGGCCTATCTCATCAACGCGCGCTTCGGACGGATCATCGGTGAGAGTGCCTTCGCCAGAAGCGACCGGAATTCCAAATGGGGCGCGCACGATCACGTGGTGCTCGGGCGCCTCCTCTCCGATGTGCCGGAGCTTCCGCGTCCCTTCTTCACCACGATCTTCACCCTCAGTAGCCACGAGCCGTTCGAGATCCCGACCGCACCGCGCTTTCCGGGGCACGACATCGAGAGCGAGTTCGTGAGCGCGCACGCCTACACGGATCATAGCGTGGGGGAGTTCATTCGCGCGGCGGAGCGCGAGCCGTGGTGGGACAGCACGCTCGTGGTGATCGTGGGCGACCACGGCCACCCGCTTCCCCGTGTCCATCCGAGCGACGGCGAGCAGGCCTCGGCGCGCTACCATATCCCGATGTTGTGGCTGGGCGGAGCCCTGGCGGTGCGCGACACGGTCGTCCATCGGATCGGATCGCAGACCGATCTCGCGCCGACGCTCCTCGCTCAGCTGCACCTGGCGAATGACGACTATCACTGGGGTCGCGATCTCCTTGCGACCGGGAAGGGCGGCGCGTCGTTCGCCTGGTTCTCGTATCTCGATGGCTTCGGTTTCGTGGACCAGCGCGGTCGGCTCGTGTACGACGCGATCGGCCGGCGCGTCACGCAGCGCGCCGGCGAGGCCGGGCCGCAGGAGGTGCGCGCCGGTCTCTCGTTGCTGCGAGAATCGTATCAGAGCTACCTGGACAAGTGACGAAAAGGGGGACGGAGCGGCTCGCTCCGTCCCCCTTTTCGGTAGAAGGCTTCCGAAGAACGACGGCGGCCCGAATTTCCGGCCACCGCGGTCGTGATGAGCTGGAAGACCCGTTCAGGGCAACGGGCTGATTATGAGAACGCCCGAGCCCTTGGCCCCGCCACCCTGATCGATGACGTCCGTGTACTTGTACGTGCCGGGCTTGAGAAATATGGCCGAATCGGTCTGAGTCGCCATGAGTGTGTCGGTGGGGTTGATCGACACGCCATTCGGCACGTCGGTGAAAGTGATCTGGTGCTGGCCACCGTCGCTCTCGGCCACCTTCCAGATTATCACGTCACCCACGTACACCGGCGCGGATGACGACGCGGGAAGCGTATCCGGGTCGAACGCGGCACCGTTGATCGTGATGGTGTAGTGCTTCGGATTCGGGTTTGGATTGCCATCCCCCGGTCCTGTGCTGTCCTTCCCACAACCAAGTAGCATCGTCGCAGCAACGGCGGCGATGAGGGTCTTGCGCATGGTCACCTCCAATGGGTATTCCGAGTGGCTGCCACCCCAACCGTCATCCCTTTTCGCGTCCGCTCCTCATCGCGGCCGCGTCGCCCTCCTCCTTCCGCAAAAGCTCTGCCGTTGGAATTGACGGGGGAGACAGGTCAGAGCGGTCCGACGGGGTCAGGTCTTTGATTTCG
>JBIQMO010000220.1:0-6304 GCA_044463245.1 Gemmatimonas aurantiaca | reverse complement strand
GTGCCCTCTCCCAAAGCAGGAGCAACACATGCGAACCCCGCTCGGTCAGCACCTTCCCCGGAGCTCACTGGCTGCCGCATGCCTCGCGATCGGAGTGGCCGTCCTCGGCATCGTCCCTGGCGCGCTCGCCCAGGGAGTGGGTGCGGACGCCATCCACAGTGGTCCCCGCTTCCTCGTTGCACTCGCGTCGTCGCCCAGTCGTCCGGTGCCGCTCGACGTGGAACGCAGCCCGGCACTCGGCAGGCGCATCGCCCTCGACCTGCACGATGTGAGCGTCGCGGACGCACTCGAGGCGATAGCCCAGCGCTCCGGCGTCCGACTGGTCTACACGGAGGAGGTGCTCGCGCACGCGGGGCGGGTGACTCTCCGGGCGGACGCGATAACCACCGCGGCCGCGCTCACCGATGTGCTGGTGGGAGCACGGGTGGATGTGGTGTTCAGCCAGAATGGTGACGAAGCCGTGCTGGTGCCCAGCACTCAGCCGGTACGTCGTCAGCTCGGGACGATAGTGGGACGTGTGGCCGACGCCCGTACCAGCGAAGGCGTCCCCGGCGCCGCGGTGCACGTCGAGGGTGGAAGCCAGGGCGCCATCACCGGCCAGGATGGAGCGTATCGCATCCCGAACGTCGCTCCCGGCACATACACCGTGGCGGCTCGGCGCATCGGCTACACCGCGGCGCGACAGCAGGTGACGGTAGTGGCCGATCAGGAAGTGACCGCCGACTTCGCGCTCGAGGCGGCGGCGACGTCGCTCGACCAGGTGGTGGTGACCGGTACCGCCGGCGCCGAGCAGCGGCGCTCGATCGGCAACGCGGTCACGGGTATCAGCAACGCGCCCGACGTGCTCGCGAAGTCGGCCTCCCCCGACCTCGCAAAGCTCCTCAATGCCCGCGCACCTGGCGTGGTGGTGGTCCCCAACAGCGGCCGGCTCGGCGCGGGACCGAACATCCAGATTCGCGGCCGCTCGAGCCTCTCGCTCGACAACTCGCCTCTCATCTACATAGATGGCGTGCGCGTGAACAACGCGGTGGGAACCGGCCCGGGTCAGAACGGCTACGGTTCGCAGAACGCGGACGTGGGCGGCCGCCTCAACGACATCAGCCCCGAGGACATCGAGAGCATCGAGATCATCAAGGGGCCGGCGGCCGCCACGATCTACGGGACCGAGGCCGCCAACGGTGTCATCCAGATCATCACGAAGAAGGGAGAGATGGGCGCGCCGCGCGTGAGCGCGCAGATCCAGACTGGAGCGCTCTACTTCAGGGATCCGGAAGGACGCGTCCCCACCAACCTGGTACCCGGCGAGGGCGGAGAGCTGGTGGCGTGGAACGGCGTGAAGACGGAGAAGGATCGGGGCACTCCGATCTTCACCAACGGGCAGACGCGTCTCTACAACCTCTCCGTCTCGGGTGGGATGGAGCAGTTCAACTACTATCTGTCCACGGTCTACCAGAACGACCTGGGGATCGAGCCCAATAACTCGCTCCGGCAGTTCGGGTCGCACGCCAACCTCACGCTGACGCCGAGCAACAAGGTCGACCTGGGCGTGAGTCTGCACTACATCGATCGCTCCGCACATCTGGGGGCCGACGTCGGTGCGTCGCCGATGCTCGGCGCCGAGATGGGTCACTCACTGGTGTTCGCCGGCTCGCGCGGCTTCTACCCATTCCCGCCCGAGGTACCGCAGCAGCTCTACGACAACTCGCAGGGGATCAACCGCTTCACCGGAAGCGGGACGCTCAACCACCGCCCCACGACCTGGTTCTCCCACCGTCTCATCACGGGAATCGACTACACCGCGACCGATAGCCGCGCGCTCGAGCGCTTCGCGCCACCGGAGTACGTACCCTTCCTGGGACCAGTGGTCGCGGCGGGGCAGATCTTCCAGACGCTCGACAACAACTCGGTCATCACCGCCGACTACTCGGCAACGGCGCGCACACCGATCACGTCGGCCATCTCGTCCGCTACTTCGGTGGGCGGGCAGTTCTACCGCACGGAGCTCAATTCCAGCACACTCGGCGGGATGTCCTTCCCCGGTCCGGGGGTGGAGACCATCACGGCCACGGCGCAGCGGACGAACCCCACGCAGCGTGTCGTAGTCAACACCACCATCGGCGCGTACTTCCAGCAGCAGTTCGGCTTCAACGACCGCCTCTTCCTCACCGGTGCCGTGCGCGTGGACAACAACTCGGCTTTCGGTGACGCGTTCAAGTGGGTGACGTACCCCAAGGTGAGCGCTTCGTGGGTCGTGAGCGAGGAGTCCTTCTGGGGCTTCGACTTCGTCAACACGCTCAAGCTGCGCGCCGCCTACGGTGAGTCGGGGCGGCAGCCCAATGCTTTCTCGGCGCTGCGCAGCTACACACCCGTCCCCGGACCGAACGGCACCAACGGCGTCACCCCCGGTTCGGCCGGCAACCCCAACCTCAAGCCGGAGCGTGGGCGCGAGGTGGAGGTAGGCTTCGAGGCCGACATGTTCGACCGGCTGCACCTCGACTTCACCTACTTCAACAAGCGCACGTCAGACGAGATAGTCTCGCAGCCCGTGGCACCCTCCGGCGGCTTCCCCGGAGACCAGCTCGCGAACCTCGGTGAGGTGAGCAACCATGGTGTCGAGTTGGGAGCGACGTACGAGGCCATCCGCGGCGAGACCGTCTCATGGGAGATCACCGGGAACATCGCGACCAACCAGGACAGGATCGAGGATCTCGGAGGACTCTCGCCGATCATCGCTCCGGGACAGAACAACATCGCCGGCTATCCCATCGGCGGCTACTTCGCCAAGCGCGTCGTGTCGGCCGATCGTGATCCCGCGACACAGCGTGCGACCAACGTTCTCTGCGACGGCGGCGCCGGCCAGGCGCCGATCTCCTGCGACGACCCGCTGGCCCCGCTGCTCTTCGTGGGTACTCCCACGCCCAAGGTGACCGGCTCCATAGGCAACACCGTAACGCTCTTCAAGCGGCTCCGGCTCTACGCACTCGTCGACTTCAAGCGCGGGAACAAGCTGTTCAACTCGATACAGCAGCTCCGCTGCTCGGCGGCCATAGGCATCGGCTACTGCGATGAGAACTACCACCCGGAGAACTACTCGCCGATCTACCTGGCGCAGCTCGACCCGATCAAGACGCGCACGGGGCTCAACGGCACCTTCTTCCAGGACGCATCCTTCGCGAAGCTGCGCGAGGTGTCCGCGAGCTACACGCTCCCGGAGAACTGGCTGAAGGGCGTCGGCATATCGCGCGCGGTAGTCACTCTCGCCGGGCGGGAGCTGCACACCTGGACCAGCTACAAGGGCGTGGATCCGGAGGTCAACGCCCTGGCCACCGCCAGCGATCCGCTGGCGTACGATCAGGGGATCATCCCGCCGCTCAGCCAGCTCGTGGCGACGATCAACATCACGTTCTGACCCATGCGAAACCATTCCCGGTGGGAGAGAGCTATCACAATGCGCTACACCATCCGACGCCGCGCACCATGGGCCATCTGCAGCGCGCTGGCGCTCACGCTCGTCACCACGATGGCCTGTCGTGACATCACGACGTTGAAGCAGGAAGACCCGAGCCAGCTCGATGCGGGTAAGCTCTTCGTGCCGGCCAACGCGCAGCTTCTCGTCAACGGTGCCATCAGCGACTTCGAGTGCGCCTACGTCCGTTACGTGGTGGGAAGCGGGCTACTCGGCGACGAGCTGGCGACCTCGATCTCCTTCATCAACAGCTACGACTACGATCGTCGCTCGATACCTCCGAGCGCCGGGTATGGCACGGGTGGTTGTACGAGCCAGCAGATCCCGGGTATCTACACGACGCTGTCGGTAGCGCGTGCTTCGGCCGATACCATCCTCGCCAAGCTCGAGGGGTGGAGCGATGAGGAAGTGCCGAATCGGACGAAGCTGATCGGCCAGGCGGCCGCCTACGCGGGCTACAGCCTGATACTCCTGGGTGAGGGGATGTGCTCGGCCGCCATCAACATCGGTCCCGAGATGACCCCGGAGCAGCTCTTCGCCGAGGCGAAGAGTCGTTTCGACAAGGCCATCACCGCGGCCACCGCCGCGGGAGACGAGACCACGCTCCACTTCGCGCAGCTCGGCCGCGCGCGCGCCTACCTCGATCTCGGCGATCTGCCCCACGCGGCGACGGATGCGGCGGAGATACCCGAGGGCTTCGTGGTGGCCGTCAACACGGATGCTACCGACGAGCGGCGCCAGAATCTCGTGTACATCCACACCTTCCAGGCCGGATTCTCGTCGATCGAGCCGGCGCTCCGGAACGTGATGTGGGATACTGTCCCCGACCCGAGGGTGGCGGTGACGGATTTGGGGGTCGTAGGCACCGACGGCCACACGGAGCTGTGGGGGCCGAACAAGTACTCGGCCGTCACCTCCCCGATTCCGATCGCGAAGTGGGCAGAGGCGCAGCTCATCCTCGCCGAGGCCGCGGTTGCCGACAACCAGCTGCCGACGGCGGAGGGGCTGATCAACGCTCTCCACACGAAGGCCGGGATCCCGGCGTACGACGCGAGCGGCGCGACCCGGGACGAGGTGTTGGCGCAGGTGATCGAGGAGCGGCGACGTGAGCTCTTCCTCGAAGGTCACCGCTTCGGCGACGTGCGGCGCTACGATCTCCCGCTCGTCCCCGCGCCGGGTTCGGCGTACGTGAACGGCGGTACCTACGGCGACCAGCGCTGCTTCCCGCTTCCCGACGTGGAGCGGATCCACAACCCGAACCTCTGAGCACGGTACAGTGACGAAGCTCCGGCAGCACCAGCGCGCGACCGGCGCGCGATCTTCACTCGCGTTGCACGCAACTCTCGCCGCGCTCCTGATAGTGCCAGGCGGCATCGCTGGCGGTGTGGAAGCGCAGCAGGCAGCGTCTTCCGCGCTGCGGCCCGCGGCCGCTGCGAAGGCGCTCACCGTGGACGCGGTGCTCGGCTCGCCCTTTCCGAGCGAGATAAGCGCCGCGCCCAAGGGCGGTGCGATAGCGTGGGTAGTGAACGAGCGCGGCGCGCGCAACGTGTGGGTGGCGGAGCCGCCCGCATACCGGGGACGCCAGCTCACCAGCTACAAGAACGATGATGGTCAGGAGCTGGGGCAGCTCGCCTGGTCCAGCGATGGAGGCACCCTCGTGTACGTGCGCGGCGGGAGCCCGAACAGGGCGGGCGAGAATCCCAATCCCACGAGCTCTCTCGAGGGCACGGAGCAGGCGCTCTGGCGTATCTCCCTCTCCGGTGGTGAGCCCGTGCGGATCGCGGCCGGTTCCTCTCCGGTAGCCTCTCCAACGAAGGACGTGGTGGCGTTCACGCAGCGCGGCCAGATCGCGCTCGCCCCGCTCGGTGGCGGCGAGGCGAAGCCCATAGGCCACGTGCGCGGGCGCGCGAGCGGATTGCGCTGGTCGCCCGACGGAAGCAAGCTCGCCTTCTCGAGTGGCCGCGGCGACCACTCCTTCATCGGGATCTACGACGATGCGAAGAAGACGGTGAGCTGGCTCGCGCCGAGCACCGATCAGGATGTGTTCCCGACCTGGTCACCCGATGGGAAGCGTGTCGCGTTCATGCGAATCCCATCGTCGGCCGATGGCGGCTTCTTCGGTCCCAACCGCGACGACCCACCCTGGTCGATAGTGGTGGCGGATGTGGCGACGGGCGCGGGGCGCACGATCTGGCGCGCGACTCCGGGCAAGGGGAGCGCGCTCAGCCCGTTGCAGCAGGGCGACCAGCTTCTCTGGGGAGCGGGCGATCGGATCGTCTTCCCCTGGGAGAAGGACGGGTGGCGGCACCTCTACTCCGTATCGGCCGCGGGCGGGGAGGCGAAGCTCCTCACGCCGGGTGACTTCGAGATTCAGCAGGCTGTGCTCGCGAAGGACGGTGCGTCGGTGATCTACGCGTCGAACCAGGACGACATCGACCGGCGCCATCTCTGGAGCGTGGGGGTGAGCAGCGGAGCGCCGAAGCCGGTGACCAGCGGACGTGGAATCGAGTGGTCGCCGGTGGTGACGAGCGAAGGCGCGCTCGCGCTCCTGCACTCCGGCGCTCGGCGTCCGGCGACGGCCGCGCTCTTCGAGAACGGAAAGTTCCGCGAGCTCGCGCCCGAGATGCTCGCCGACTACCCGGCGGAGAGCGATCTCGTGGAGCCCGAGCAGGTGATCTATCGGGCGGCCGATGGGATGCCGATCCACGCGCAGCTCTTCCGCCCGAAGGACGCTCGCGCGGGGGAGAAGCTCCCGGCGCTGGTGTTCGTGCACGGCGGTCCGCCGCGGCAGATGATGCTCGGCTTCCACCCCATGGACTTCTACCACTACTCGTACGC
>JBIQMO010000219.1:0-6327 GCA_044463245.1 Gemmatimonas aurantiaca | reverse complement strand
GCGGCCAGAGCGAGCTGTTCGCGAAGCCGAGGTAGTAGCCCTCCACCTCCTTCTCATCGAGGAATACGCGACGGAGCGTGTAGTCCTCGGTCTCGGGCGGGATCTGTATCCGTCCCTCGGCATCTGCCGTGGCCGCATCCGCCGATCCGGACCCCCAGGCCACCCATATACCGTGCGTGGCGCGCATGGTGGGATCGAGAGCAGAGACCAGCCCTCCCGCCGGCTGCCGCACCTCTATGGACCGCGAACCGCCGGCACCTTCGGTGTAGCGATGCTCATACGGCTCCCTGTTGGAGAGCATGATGAGCGTGCGGTCTTCGAGGTAACGTGAAAGGTCGGGCATGGTTCAACGCAGATCCGAAGGGCACTTCGTGTGCCCGATTCCAGTTCGATATTGCCGCTCCGCGCACCATCTGGCAATCATGACGCGAGACCAGATTATCTTCCTTTCCCACCTTACCAGCTGGCCCCGGAGCGATGTGCGACTTCGAGATATCGATTCTCTCCAGCGAACCCACTCCTTCAAAGTAACTGTGCGCCAGCTAATGGCCCGTGCGCCAGTGCGCATCGATTTCGGCGGCGGTTGGACGGACGTGCCGCCCTACACCACCGATCACGGCGGCTGTGTCTGCAGTGTGGCGATATCCCGATATGCCAGGGTGACCCTCCGCGAGAGGGAGGGAGGCGTGTGGACGGATGAAGATGGCACCAGACATCAGGCCACCGCTGCCGCCGAGCTGTTGACCACGGGACGCAAGACTCTTGCGAGCGTGGCGTTGGCGCGTGCGGGGGTGGAGTGCGTGGAGCTGGAGCTGCGTAGCGACTTCCCGCGCGGCGCGGGGCTGGGCGGGTCGTCGGCCGCCGGAGTCGCCCTGCAGGCCGCGTTGGCGGCGTGGTGCGGCGAGCGCGTGTCACCCGAGATTCTCGCGGAGCGCAGCCGCCGCACCGAAGTGGAGGGGTTGGGCGTGGCGGGCGGGAGTCAGGATCACTACGCGGCTGCGTTCGGGGGAGCGCTCGGTCTGCGCTTCACCGACCAGGTAGCGGTGGAGCGCATCGCACTCCCGGCAGAGACGCGCGCCGCGCTCGAGCAGCGTTTCACGGTGGTCTACACCGGCGAATCGCGGATCTCGGCGGATACCATAAATGGAGTGATGGACGCCTACCGCGCGGGCGATGCGGGCGTAACGAGCGCACTCGCGGGAATGCGCGAGCTCGCCGTTCGCATGATCGCGGCGATCGAGCGCGGCGACATCGACGAGCTCGGCGCGCTGGTGGACGAGCACTGGCGGCATCAGCGCGCGCTCCACCCTCGCATCACGACTCCGGCGATCGAGCGAGTGCTCGACGTCGCGCGGCGCGCCGGCGCGCTGGGCGGGAAAGCGCTGGGCGCATCGGGCGGCGGCAGCGTCCTGCTGATCGCGCAACGAGGGATGGGCGACCGCGTGCGCGACGCGGTCGCCGCGGTGGGCAGTGTGCTGGACTTCCGCGTCGACGAGAGCGGCGCGACGGTGGAGGCACCGGAGTGATCGAGCGGGGCGACGCCGCGGCGCTAGCGCGCGAGCTGGTGCGCGTCGACTCGCGGAACCCATCGCTGGCTCCCGGAGCACCGGGCGAGCGGGCGGTGGCACGCGTGCTCGCCGACGTCCTTCGCTCGTGGGGGCTCGATGTGCAGGTGAGCGACGCTGCGCCCGGGCGGCCCAACGTCATCGCACGAGTCGGGAGCCGCCCGGGTGGTGGACGCTCGCTCATGTTCAACGGACACCTGGACGTCGTCGGGACCGAGGGGATGGCGCATCCTCCCTTCGAGGCGTTCGAGCGCGAAGGCCGCATCTACGGCCGCGGAGCAGCGGACATGAAGGGCGGCGTCGCCTCGATGTGCGCGGCGGCCGCGCGTGCGGCGGAATCGGGACTCGAGGGAGAGCTCGTGGTGACTGCCGTCGCGGATGAGGAAGACGCGAGCATCGGTACCCAGGCGATCGTGGCGAGCGGCATTCGTACCGATGCGGCGATCGTCACCGAGCCGACGCGCCTGGCCATCGCGCCGGCACACCGCGGCTTCGTATGGCTCACGGTGGAGCTGCGCGGCCGCGCGGCACACGGGAGTCGTTACGACATCGGAGTGGATGCCATAAGGCACGCCGGCCTCCTTCTCGCCGAGCTCGATGTGCTGGACTCTGGTGCGTTGCGCGGGCGCACGCACCCGCTCCTGGGTCACGCGTCACTTCACGCTTCGCTCATCGAGGGCGGCACAGCGATGTCCGTCTATCCGGACCGGTGCACGCTTCGCCTCGAGCGCCGCACGCTCCCGGGCGAGAGCGTCGAAGCGGTGCTCGATGAGATCGGATCCGCGTGCGAGCGCGTGTCGCGGAAGCGGCCGGATTTCGACGCGCGCGTGTCGCTCGACCTGGCACGCGCGCCGAGCGATGTGTCCGTGGATGCGCCGATAGTGCGCGCGCTCGCCTCGGTGATCGAGGCGGGAAACGGGAGCGCGCGCATGGAGGGGATGAGCGCATGGACCGATGCGGCGATCCTGAACGAGGCCGGAATCCCGGCCATCTGCTTCGGCCCCGGCGACATCGCGCTGGCCCACGCCGCGGAGGAGTGGATAGACAGGGCGGAGATCGACCGCGCGACCGACACCCTCACAGAGCTCGCGCTCCGCTGGTGCGCGGGACGGTGCGACTGACAGTGCAGCTCAACCACGACGAATACGAGGCGCTCGAGCGCGCCATAATCGATAGGCGACGCCTGGCCATCTACCGCCGCGGCACCGAGTACGTGGTGGTGCCCGAGCGGCTGCGGGTCGCGGACGGCCGCGAGAGCATCGACGCCGCACACCCAACCACGGGCGAGGCGATGACGTTCCGTATAGATGAGCTGGATGACATCCAGGTCATCGGCTAGCCATCCACTCGTTCGCTATTATTGAACCATGAGCTCGCAGCAGACTCTCATAGCCATCTACGCGGACGAATCGTGCCTCGGAAACGGGCGCGCGAGCGACAACCCGGGAGGAGCCGGCGGCTTGATAGAGCTGCGCCATCCACGCACCGGCGCGCTCACGCGGCGCGACTACTGGCTCTCCGAGCCCGCTACGACCAACAACCGCATGGCGCTTCGCTCCGCGATCGAGGGGCTGCGTCTCATCTCGGCGAAGGGCGAGCGCTTCCTCGTGCAGTTCACCAGCGATTCGCGCTACCTCATTGACGGGATGACCTCGTGGGTGCACGATTGGGTTCGGCGCGACTGGCGCCGGAAGAGTGGACCGATCGAGAACCTCGAGCTCTGGCAGGAGCTGGTGGAGGCAGCACGGCCGCACCGGATCGCGTGGCGGTGGGTACGAGGACACGCCGGGCACCCGCAGAACGAGTACGCGAACGAGCTGGCCACGCGCGCGGCGGCGGCGCAGAGCAACTCGGGCGGTGCGGTGGCGTCGGGGTTCGAAGCGTGGCTGGCGAGCGAGCGCGAGCGCGGGCGGCTCGCTGTTGCGCCCGACGAGCTTCCCGATCCCGCCACTCTCAAACCCGCTCGGTCGTTACCGCAGCGGGCGGCCGGACGTCCCTCATGAAGGTATCCATGAGGGAAATGCGGTATGAGAAAGGCACTGGTACTCCTGGCGATCGGAGTCGCCCTCGGTTACGCGTGGGGGTGGCGTGATGCGCAAGTAAACGAGACCGACATCGTCAGCCGGATCGTGTCGCAGGTGGGCGGCAGCACCCGCGGGGAGCTGAAGAACGATCCGGACCATATGCTCGACAGCCTATCGAGGTGACCGTGAGCAAGAGCTTCTCGACCGTCAGCATCCTCATTCCATGCTACAACGAGGTTGCCACGATAGACCGTACGATCGATGCCGTACTCGAGATCCGCGGCCGGCTGTCGGCGATGGGGCTCGGACTGCAGATCGTGGCGGTGGATGACGCATCGGGCGACCAGACCTACGACCGGCTCACGCTGCGCGCCCGCGACCTCGATGGCTGCATGGTCGTCGCGCGCCATCCCGTGAACCGGGGAAAGGGCTCCGCCATCCAGACCGCGCGCGCGCACGCCACCGGCGACATCGCGATCATCCAGGATGCGGATCTCGAGTACGACCCGGAGGACATCCCCGCCGTCCTCGCTCCCATCGTGGATGGTGTGGCCGACGCGGTGATGGGGAGCCGCTTCGCCGGCGGCGGCGCGCACCGCGTGCTCTACTTCTGGCACAGCCTCGGCAACAAGTGGCTCACCATCATGTCGAACATGTTCACGAACCTGAACCTGACCGACATGGAAGTCGGCTACAAGGCATTCACGATGCCTGCCTTCCGCAACATGCACCTCACCAATCCGCGCTTCGGGATCGAGCCCGAGATCGTGGCTCGGCTCGCGCAGATGGGCGCTCGCGTGTACGAGGTACCGATCAGCTATCACGGCCGCACCTACGCGGAGGGGAAGAAGATCACCTGGCGCGACGGCGTCGCGGCCTTCTTCCACATCGTACGCGCACGCCTCTCCGCGAGCGCGCAGCCGCAACTCGTCGCCGAGCGAGGTGCCCAGCAAAGTGGTCCGGTCCTGAATTTCGAGCCGTAGGGGTCAGGTCTTGACTTGATACATTTTACGGCCGCGGCCGTAAAATGTATCAAGTCAAGACCTGACCCCTTTGCTACGTCGGACCTTGCGCATCCGGTGCGCCCGGGGCCCAAATTACGAGGCGGCTGCGGCGCGCCGTCCGGCTCTCACGCCGGTTCATGGCGCGCCGCGACGGATTCCTTTCGCGGACCCATCAATGGACGACCTCGATCGCATGTTCCGCGCGCTCCTCCAGATGATGAGCGCCACGTATCCGCAGTACCTCAGTCAGCCATTCGAGGTGGCGGAGATCTATCAGAACATCATCCCGTACCGGCACCACCGGCGGGAGCTTCGCATAGAAACCAACGAGGACTACCAGGTAGCGCTCTGCCGCCTCCTCTCCGGCGAGCGCGGCTATCTCGTGGCGGACGATGCGCTCGCGGACACGATGAGACGCGAGCTTTCATCCCCGAACCCCAACACGGCAATCTTTCGCGACTTCGCTGCCTCGCGTGTGGCGCTCGGCCCCAACGCACAGAAGCGCTGGCAGGAGATGGGCGGCGACGCATCCGAGCTGCGCGCGGCCGGCGGCGAGCCCCGCGACACACCGGTGCCACCGCCTCCGCCGCCGGTGTCGTGGAACGACGGCGGCTCCCGCTCGCAGACCGCGACGCAGGCGCCACGCGCCGCGACGGTGACGCGTACGGCGAGCGCCGCCAACGGCGACGGCGAGAGCTGCCGCTACTGCGCGGGTTCCCTGCCCGAGGGACGCTCGGCCAAGTTCTGCCCGCACTGTGGACAGAACCTCACCATCCAGCGCTGCCCCGCCTGCGGGACGGAGCTCGAGATCGACTGGAAGTTCTGCATCACCTGCGGCAGAGGGGTGGCCGCCTCGTGAGGGGCGCCCGCGGGTTCCTCATTCCAGCGGGCATCTCGGCCACCTTCTTCCTCGGCGCGTGCCACAAGGACGTGAAAAGCGGCGGTGCGGTTCCCATCGACACCGCCGCGGTGATGCCCACGCTCGATACCACACAGGCGCCCGACAGCAGCGTGCTCGCCGACTCGACCGCGGACTCCACCGCCTTCGATTCGCTCGCTGCGCTCCCTCCCGATGTGCCGAGCACGATAGCCGTCTCCGACAGCGCCGCGGGTGATGGGCTCTTCCACGGAAAAGGGCGCTGCTTCACCTGTCACGGCGAGCGCGGCCAGGGAACTCCGCGGCTCGGCCCCTCGCTCACCGACAGCGAGTGGCTCGCTGGGAATGGCTCGCTCGCGGCAATCGAGTACGTGATCACACACGGCGTCGCGGTACCTAAGGCGTCTTCGGTGGCCATGCCGGCCTACTCCGGGATGCTCAGCGCGAAGGAGATCGAGCTCACCGCCGCCTACGTGTACGCTCTCGCGCACCCCGGCTCCACCGTGGCCGACAGTCTGGCGCGGGACACGAGCGCCGTCCCCAGAACGGCGGGAGAGGCGCGATGAGTCCGGCGCTCGCGGTGATCGCCGGCGACGGGATCGGCCCCGAGGTAGTGCGCGAAGCGCTCGGCGTGCTCCGGGCGGTGGAAGACCGTTTCCAGCCGGGGATCGAGATCGAGGAGCTCCCCTACGGAGCAGAGCACTACCTGAAGACCGGCGAGACCATCCCGCCGATGGAGATGAAGCGGCTGGGTCGCGACTTCGATGCCATCCTCGTCGGGGCGCTCGGCGACCCTCGGGTGCCCGGGAACGAGCACGCGCGCGACATCCTCCTCGGCATGCGCTTCCAGCTCGACC
>JBIQMO010000218.1:0-6330 GCA_044463245.1 Gemmatimonas aurantiaca | reverse complement strand
CACGCGGAGTCCTGCTCAGGTGGGCAGGACTTAGGGCGCGGGAGCAGTTCCCCCTCTTTCTCCCGGCCGCTTGCGCCTGGTAGCTGACCGTGCCGCACCCTCTGCGTTCTCTCTTGCAGTTCTCTGCGTTCTCCGCGTTCCAGCTTTTCTAAGGAGCCCGGGCCCTGAGCTGCAGCCGGTATCAGGATCGCGATGCCTCCACCCACAGGCCGTTCTCCGCGTCCTCTCGCCGTTCCCTCCGCGCCCTCCGCGTGCGCAGTTACGGACCCGCGCGATGAACCGACCCCCTCGATGCAGCCAGTGACACGACCCCGACCCCGACCCCGCATGGAGGATGAGCGGACCCTTGCCCTGCGTCAAAACCCAAACGCCACCCCGAGCCGCACCGAGAGGAAGTTCGCCTCGCTGCGGATGGGGTTGATCGTGATGGATCCGTCGGGGTTGTCGGTGATGCTTCCCTTGCGGAGGTACGAGGTGTTGCCGTTCCCGTGGTAGCGGACGCCCACGTCGATCGAGATCGGGCGGGGGCCCTGGCGGACGGGGAACTGGAGGCCGCCGCCGGCGGTCCAGGAGAAGACCAGGTCGTCGAAGTTCTTCGTGTCGGCGAAATCTTCGTTGTCGAAGGTCCCCTCGAGCGAGGAGTGCGTGAAGAAGTAGGCCAGTCCCACCGTGCCCGTCACGTACGGGCGGATCGGACCGCTGGGCACCCGGAACTGCGGGCCGACTCCGAAGATGGCAATATCGTTCGACGTCGTAATATCCACGTTGATCCGGCAATTGATCAGGCACGACCGCTCGCGCTCGTGGCCGTAGCGCAGGAAGCCGCCCTCGAAGCGGAGCTGTACCGCGCCGTTCCGGTCGAGGTCGCGGAGGTAGTCGATGTTCAATCCGTAGCCGTTGCCGATGTAGGTGTCGAACTCGCCCACCGGGATCAGCATTGCGCCCTGGATCGCGAAGGTGTTGCGGGCGGGCTGCTGGATGGGACGGATCCCCGGACGCTGCTGTGCGAGCGCGGTGGCCGGGATGGCGATGAGGACTGCCGCAATGATGGTCGCTGCGCGTGGCATGAGATGACTCGAGAGGTTGAATGGGCGAGCGTGCCGCAGCGGTCGTGCGGTCGGCGCCGCGCCCGTCTTCGAGTATTACGGCGGGAGCGGTGCTACGGTTCCGTGCGCTTGCGTCCCCTCTGACCGGGCGACTGTCGGAATCGAACCGCGAAGTGGCCGGCATCACACATCAGCACGCTTATCGAGATCCGACAGTGCGCCGTCGTCGCGGCCTCATATGTCGTTGTCGCAGTCTCACATAATAAATGTGACGAACTCGACACTGTGCATTGTTTGGGCTCCCATACGTCTGACACATCATTGACACGCACGAACACATCCAGTATCCTCGCCGCCCAGCGACCTGCACCATGTAGTACAGAAGGGGCCGGCCGCGCGATCAACATTTTGCGGTAAGGAGGCGACGTGCGAACGTACAAAGTTCTTGCGTGGGCCGCCCTGTTCAGCTGCATCACGGCGGGTGCCGCTGCAGCACAGGGAGCCCAGCGGCAAATCCGGGGAACGGTGGATGATGCCGAGTCGGGGCAGGCGATTGCCGCGGCACAGATTCAGGTCCGGGGGACTACCACTGGAACCATCACCGACGCCGAGGGAAAGTTCACCGTCCGCGTGGCGGATGGTCCGGTCACGCTCGACGTGCGACGGATCGGCTACAAGCCCGCCACTGTCGCGGTAGCAGCGGACCAGGAGGAGGTGGCAGTCCACCTCACGGCTGACGTGCTCCGGCTCAACACCGAGATCATCACCGGCCAGGCGACGTCGATCTCGCGCCTCAACGCGGCCAACGACGTGGCATCCGTGGGTGGTGAAGAGCTGACGCGGGCGCACGCGTCCACACTGGACAACGCACTCCAGGGGAAGGTGGCCGGCGTGGAGATCACCTCCAACTCCGGCGCCCCGGGCGGCGGCATGCAGATCCGCATGCGCGGCGTGACCTCCATCTATGGCAACTCGGCGCCGCTGTACGTGGTCGACGGGCTTCCGATCTCGAACACCGTTACCGCCAGTGGGCTGAACGAGATCACCCAGGGCGGTGGGGACGACCAGGACAATAGCGTCAACCGAATAGCCGATCTCAATCCGAACGACATCGCCAGCATCGAAGTGCTCAAGGGGCCCTCGGCCGCTGCGATCTATGGGTCGTCGGCCGCGAACGGTGTGGTCGTCATCACCACCAAGAAGGGTCAGGCCGGCGCGCCCAGATTCACTTTCACTCAGCGTCTCGGGACCCACGTCCAGGGGCACAAGCTGGGGCTCCGTCGGTTCACTCTCGCTGATGCCCTCGACTACACCGATGGCTCCGGAGTGCCCGCCGATAGCGTGCAGGCATGGTTCGATCGCACGGGCGGCTTCAACGATTTCGAGAAGCAGGTCTTCGGCGACAGGAGCCTGAGCTGGTCGAGCAACCTGAGTGTGAGCGGCGGGAGCGACAACACACAGTACTTCATGTCCGGGCTCGCGATGCACGACAACGGCATCCAGTACGGTACCGGCTACGACAAGCAGTCGCTCAGAGCCAATCTCACGCAGCACGTGGGTGACAAGCTGCAGATCCAGGTGAACACGAACCTGATCCACTCGCTCACCAAGCGTGGAATCAGCAACAACGACAACACGAACGTGAGCCCGTACGTGGTGTTTGCCGCGACTCCCACGTTCTTCGATTTTCGTCCTGTCGACGGCGCCTATCCGAGAAACCCATTTCTCTCCAACGCGAGCAACCCGATCCAGACGATCTCGTTGATGAAGACGCCGGAGGATCTCTATCGCTTCATGGGATCCTTGAACGCACAGTACGATGTGCTTTCCACGAACAGCCAGAGTCTGAAGGCGACGCTGGATCTGGCCGTCGACCACTACGGTTTTCGGTCGAGCGTCTACGCGCCCCCGGCGCTCTACTGGGAGCCCGCCGATGGCTTCCCCGGCACGAGCGTGGACCGGCGAACGCTGGAAACCAGAGCGCCCATGGCTCTGACCCTCGCGCATACGTACACGGCGCCATCGAGCGGCCTGCGCGCGACCTCTTCGGCGGGCGTCCGGCGCGGCTTCGATGCCCTCAACTCTACCTCGGTGACCTCCCGGGATCTGCTGGCAGGACAGCAGAACGTTGATCGGGGATCCACCGTGCTGGCCACGCAGAACAGGCAGCAGACGCGCACGCTGGCCTGGTACGCGCAGGAGGAGGTGCTCCTTCTCGATGAGAGGATGCTCGTCAGCGCGGGGATAATTGGCCAGCGCAGCACGAACAACGTTCACGTCAACAAGTTCTACTACTATCCCAAGTTCGCCGCGTCCTACCGTTGGCAGGATCTCGGTCCTCTCAACGAGTTCAAGATCCGCGCGGCGTACGGTGAGACAGGTAACGAGCCGCTCTACGGCAACAAGTTCAAGTCGATGGTCGGCGCACCGTACGTGGGGGCCAACGGCATTCAGATCGGCGGTACGCTTCCCGATCCCAACCTCCACCCGGAACGCGAGAAGGAGTTCGAAACCGGGATCGATGCGGCCATGCTCGATTCGCGACTCGCGCTCTCGGCGACTTACTACCAGAAGAACAACACGGACCTGCTGCTGCAGGCACGCGTCCCGCCCAGCATGGGGTACAACACCCGAATTTTCAACGGTGGCGAGATCCGCAACCGCGGCGTCGAAGCGTCACTCACTGGCTTCCCGATGCAGACGGAGAACTTCTCGTGGATGGCGCGAGTCACCTTTGCCAAGAACGTAGGCAAGGTGTTGTCGCTCCCCGTACCCGCCTTCGCACCTCCGGCCTCGTTCGCTCTGCACTTCGGTCAGGGCTTCATCGAGCAAGGGAAGTCCCCATCGCAGATCACCGGGGTGACCGCGAGCACAGAGGGGGAGCGCGTGACGCTCGGTGATTACGAGCCCGACTTCTCGATGGGATTCTCGAACGAGCTGAACTTCGGACCCGTCCGTCTTTACGGACTGCTGGATTGGCGCAGGGGCGGTGACATCGTGAACCTCACCCAGCTCCTGTACGACGGAGCCGGACTGGCGGAAGATGTGGAAGCGTCAGCTGCCCGGATCCAGGCGTACAGCGATGGCAACTCGCCCTACATCCAGAGCGCATCCTTCGCCAAGCTGCGCGAAGTCACGATTTCGTACTCGCTTCCTCAGAGTCTCGTGTCGTCGGCCTTTGGTGACAAGGTCAGCGGACTCCGCCTCGAGGCGAGCGGGCGAAACCTTTATACGTGGACGAACTACAAGGGGCTGGATCCCGAGGTCAGCAACTTCGGCAACCAGAACATCAACAGGAGCCAGGACGTCGCACCGTATCCGCCGGCTAGAAGCTTCTTCTTTACGCTCGGCGTGGACTTCTGAGGTGCAAATCACAATGACTGACCTGGCTAACAACCTGCTACGAGGCATCAAGCCCATGCGAACGAGACTCATCGCGTTCGCGCTCGGTGTGGCTGTTCTTTCGGCGTGTCAGGATCCCAGTTCGCCTGATCTGAACAACCCGGGCGTGGAAGACTATTCCAACATCACCAGCGTTTCGCAGGTCTCCGCGATAGTCCGAGGCCTACTCTCTTACGATCGCGGGTTCAACACGGCGGAGATTCTCCGTGGCGAAGTCATCGGTCGCGATGCGTACAACCTTCCCGTCTCGGAGCCGCGCTGGGTAACTGATCTACTGGGAGCAACGATCGATCCCGGCAGCTTCAATGGAACTACTACCTGGCCGTTCGCGCCGATCAGGCTGGTGAACATCGCGGTGCCCGGAGTCGATTCGGCGGCCATCGAGGTACTCTCCGATGAGCAGAAGAATGCCACCCTCGGATTCATGCGGACGTTCAAGGCGATCTCCTACCTGCGCGCCATCGAGACGCGAGACAGCGCGGGTGCGCCCATCAACGTAGATGTGGACCCGACCGGTGACCCGGTGCCGCTGAGCTGCAAGGCGGACGTGTATGCTTACATCGTCGCCCTACTCGACTCTGCGAAAACCAACCTGGACGCTGGAGGGAGCTCGTTCCCGTTCACGCTTCCCGAAGGATTCGCGGGTTTCGATGACCCCGAGTCGTTCACCAGGTTCAACAGAGGGTTGGCGGCGAAGACGAACGTGTACCTCGCGTTTCGCAACTACGCTTCCAGTGGGGCCGTCGACGCCGGATATCTCGCGGCTGCGAATTCTGCTCTTCTGGCCTCGTTCATGGACACGACTGCGTCGACGATCGCCGAGCTCGACGTGGGACCGCAGCACGACTACAGCACCGGATCCGGCGACGCGCAGAACGATCTGTACGGCGACCCGAAGAGTACGGATTTCCGGGTGAACCCGCGTGTGATAACGGAGGCGGATTCGGGTGACGACCGGCTTCGCAAGACCGTAAAGACCGAGAAGCTCACTCTATCCGGAATCTCGTCTGACTGGGCGTTTACATCCTATCTGTCACCCACGAGTCCAGTGAGCATCCTCACCAATAAGGAGCTCATCCTGCTGAAGGCAGAGGTGGAGTGGGGGCAGGGTAATACGGACGACGCGCTTGCGCTGGCAAATCTGATCCGCACGGTCGATGGGGGTCTCTCCGCGAAGTCGCTCAGCGATCCGGCGGCTGTGCTGAATCAGATCCTCTACGAAAAGCGCTACTCGCTGCTCTGGGAAAGCCCGTCACGCTGGATCGATGCCCGGATGTTCGGGAAGCTGACCGGCGACGCCCCACCGAACGGACTGGGCATGGAAAACGGCTTCCCTCCTCAATGGAACCTGCCGCTTCCACAGGCCGAGATCGACGCACGACGTGGTGATCTGAGTAAGCAGTGCACCTCGAACTGAGCAAGCAGAAAAAAGCAGACGGGGTCGGGTCTTTAAATTCGAGCGGGCTGGGCATTTGCCCAGCCCGCTCGAATTTAAAGACCCGACCCCGTCTGTTACCTCACGCCGCCCACTCTCTCTTGAGCTGCTCGGCGCTCTCGCCGCGGCGCACGGTGGCCAGCGCACGGTCGCGGAGTTGACGCACCCGCTCGCGGGTGATGCCGAAGATCTTGGCGATCTGGTCGAGCGTCATCGGCTCGCCGCTCTCGAGACCGTAGTAGAGAACGAGAACCCTGCGGTCGCGCGGGGAGAGAGTCTCCAGCGCGCGCAGCAGAAGCTCGCGACGCGACTCATCCTCGATTCCCATCGGGAGCGCGCCGTCCTCTTCGTCCGTCTCGGCGGCCACGATGCTCGTGAGCGTGCGACCGCCACGGTCGCCGTGGCCGGTGTTGAGCGGCTCGTCGAGCGAGCGCTCGGGCTGCGTGA
>JBIQMO010000217.1:0-6400 GCA_044463245.1 Gemmatimonas aurantiaca | reverse complement strand
CGCGTGGAAGTGGTGTGAAGCTCACCTTCCTCGGTACCGGCACGAGCTTCGGCGTTCCGCAGATCGGCTGCGGATGCGCCGTGTGCAGGTCCACTGATCCGCGCGACCGGCGAACGCGCAGCGCGGCGCTCGTGGAGACCGATGGCGGGACGCGGCTCCTGATAGACACGCCGCCCGAGCTGCGGCTGCAGTTGATCTCCGCGGGGATCGATCGCGTGGATGCCGTGCTCTATACCCACGAGCACGCCGATCACACGCATGGTATAGACGACCTGCGCGCGGTCTCCGTGCGCCGCGGCGCGGCGCTCCCGATCTACGGGCCGGCGGACACGCTCGAGCACATCGCGCGGCGCTTCCCGTACATCTTCGACGACAGGATGCGTCCGCTCCCTGGAACTTCCAAGCCCGAGGGGCATGCGCACCCGCTGCGCGAGGGCGAGACGGTTCGCATCGGCGACGTGGATGTCACGCCGGTATCGGTGCCGCACGGTCCGGTCACGGTATTTGCGTATCGTATCGGACCGCTGGCATACGTGACCGATGCGAAGCGCATCCCGCCGGCGGCGCTCGATGTGCTGCGCGGAGCGAAGGTGCTGGTGATCAACGCGCTCTTCCGGACCGAGCACCCAACGCACCTGAGCATCCCGGAGGCCGTGGCCACGGCGCGCGAGGTGGGAGCGGATCGCACCTTCCTCACGCACCTGACGCACGACAACCGCCACGCGGACCTGGAGGCGGAGCTTCCCGCCGGTGTGATGCCCGCGTTCGATGGGCTCACCATACGCATCGACTCTCACGACAACCCCACATGAGCATCCGCATCGATTACAGCAACATGCTCGCTGGCAATGTCCCGGGCGCGATTGACGAGAGCACGTGGGCGGCCGCCGGCGACCGCTTCGCCGAGGCGCGGAAGGTCTTCGCCGAGCGGCGGAGGGCGGGGGAGCTGGGCTTCATGGAACTGGTAGAGGGGCACGACAGCATCACCGAGCTGCGTCGCTTCGCCGACGGAGTGGGCCAGGCGTTCAACGACGTGGTGGTGCTCGGGATCGGCGGGTCGGCGCTCGGCACCATCGCCCTCCGGAGCGCGCTCCGCTCCACGCGGTGGAACGAGCTCGATGACGAGGCACGCGAGTTCTTCCCGCGCCTGCACGTGCTCGACAACATCGACCCCACCACCATCGCGCCCTTCCTCGATCATCTCGACCTCGGGAGCACGCTGTTCATCGTGATCTCCAAGTCCGGCTCCACGGCCGAGACGATGTCGCAGTACCTCATCGTGCGCGGGCGGCTCGAGGCGGAGTTCCCGGACGGGTTGCAGCGGCATCTCGTCTTCATCACGGATCCCTCGCACGGTGCGCTGCGCGCGCTGGCGCGCGAGGAAGGGATCGTCTCGCTCGACGTGCCGGCGAACGTGGGCGGGCGCTACAGCGTCCTTTCGCCCGTGGGGCTGCTCCCCGGCGCGCTGATGGGGATCGACGTTCCCGGGCTCCTCGCCGGCGCGCGCGAGATGGCGGCGCGCTGCGAGAACGACAACCTGGAGGAGAATCCCGCGGGCGTCTTCGCGATGCTCCAGTGGCTGGCCGACACGCGCCACGGGATGCCGATCCAGGTCCTCATGCCCTACAGCGACGCGCTCGCCGACATGGGGGACTGGTTCGTGCAGTTATGGGCGGAGAGCCTGGGGAAGCTGCGCAACGGGAAGGAGTCCGTCGGCCCGACGCCGCTCGCCGCGGTGGGCGCTACGGACCAGCACAGCAAGGTCCAGCTCTTCATGGAGGGGCCGCGCGACAAGACCGTCACCTTCATCGCGGTGGGCGAGCTGGAGCGCGATCTGGAGATCCCGCATCTGCACGCCGACATACCGGAGCTGGCGTATCTTGGTGGTCATACGCTCGGCGAGCTGCTCGATGTGGAGCAGCGCGCCACGGCGGGCGCGCTCGCCGCACACGGTCGGCCCAACATGACCATCACGCTCGACAGCGTGGACGAGTGGCACGTGGGCGGTCTGATTGTGCTCCTCGAGGCGGCGGCGATCTACTCGGGAGCGCTGTACGGAATCAACCCGCTCGACCAGCCGGGTGTGGAGCTGGGGAAGCGGTTCACATACGGGATGCTGGGGCGTCCCGACGCCGAAGATGCGCGGCGGGAGTGGGAGCAGCTTCCCAGGTCCGATCCGCGTCGCACTGTGTAGCGAAGCCCTTGCGATAGCAGGTGGCCGCGGGCAGTTTCCCCTCAGGGATCGGGCCCGGGCGCGCTGGGCGCCGGCGCCGGCGGACGTCCCGCGAATCAGAGAACGGGAGGCTCGGTAGATGGAAGCTCGTACATCGGCGCCAGTGCGGTTGTTCGGTGGTGGTGTCACGCTCGAGAACGGCCGCATCAGGGTGCACGACGAGGCCACGCTCCGCTCGGAGCACATGGATGGTCTCGTGCGCCAGGCGGTCTTCAGCGACGGGCAGGCGAAGGATCACGCGCGCTGGCTGATCTGGGAGATCGGCCAGGCCGTTGGAGTGCGCGCGGCATCGATCAACGATCTCTACCTCGCGCGCGGGCGTGGCGAAGTGAGCGGCTTCACCGTACCCGCGATCAACGTGCGAGGGATGGCGTACGACACCGCGCGCGCGATCTTCCGCACGGCGGTGAAGACGAATGCCGGCGCCTTCATCCTCGAGATCGCGCGCTCGGAGATCGCGTATACCGACCAGCGCCCCAAGGAGTACGTGGCGGTGATGCTCGCCGCCGCGCTGCGCGAGGGCTTCCGCGGGCCGGTGTTCATCCAGGGCGACCACTTCCAGGTGAACGCCAAGAAGTTCGCAGTGGACCCGTCTGGTGAAGTCGCCGCGGTGAAGCAGCTAGCGCTCGAGGCGATCCACGAGGGCTTCTACAACATCGACGTGGACACCTCCACGCTGGTGGACATCTCGCTTCCCACGCTCGACGAGCAGCAGCGGCTCAACTACCAGACCGCGGTGGACATCGTCCGCTACATTCGTGAGATCGAGCCCGCGGGCGTGACGATCTCCGTGGGCGGAGAGATCGGCGAGGTGGGGACGCAGAACAGCACAGTTCCCGAGCTGCGCGCGTTCATGGATGGCTTCAACGGCGCGCTCGGCGATGTCGATGGCGCCCTGGTCGGGCTCTCCAAGATCAGCGTGCAGACGGGGACTTCGCACGGCGGCGTGGTGCTCGCCGACGGCTCGATAGCCGACGTGAAGCTCGACCTCGTGGCGCTCGAGGAGCTCTCGAAGGTGGCGCGCGACGAGTACGGTCTCTCCGGCGCGGTGCAGCACGGCGCATCCACGCTTCCGGAGAGCGCCTTCCACAACTTCGCGCGTATCGAGACGGCCGAGATCCATCTGGCCACGAACTTCCAGAACATCCTCTACGACCGGATCCCCGGAGAGCTGCGCGAGAAGATCTACCGCTGGCTCGACGAGAACGCCGCGTCCGAGCGGAAGTCGAGCGACACGGACGAGCAGTTCTACTACAAGACCCGGAAAAAGGCACTCGGCCCCTTCAAGAAGGAGCTCTGGGAGCTCCCCGATGCGGTGAAGGCCGATCTCGCCGCCACCTACGACAAGACCTTCGGCTTCCTCTTCGATCAGTTGAAGGTGGGGAACACGGCCGAGGCGGTGAAGAAGTACGTGAAGCCGCCCGTGCAGCACCGCTCGCCCGACAGCAGCAAGGGCGTGGTGGCCGCGCCGGACGACCTGGAGGCGGGCGAATAGACGACCGGGCAGCGCGCCTCTGGCTCGAGTGCTTGCAGAGTCTGGCGAATCGGGTGGCGCACGAGATCAGGAACCCGCTCAACGGGCTCGCCCTGAACCTGGAGGTGGTTCGGAGCCGTGCCGCGCGCGGCACGGGTGACCTCGCGTCGATCAGCCGGTACGCCGATTCGGCCTCGAGCGAGTCGGAGCGTGCGGCGGAGCTGGTGCAGGCGCTTCTCGAGTTGGCACGCCCCCTTACCGAACCTGTAGATTTGTGGAGCGTGCTGCGGCCCATGGTGGTGCTGCACGACGCCATAGCGGTCGCGGAGGCGCTCGGAGCGCCGCGCGGCGAGGGCGATCCGGAGGCTTCGACAGTCATGCTGGAACCGCGGGGCGATGGGTCGCTCACGGTGGCGGTGGATCCGGTCGTGGCGCGACTCGCGCTCGGTGCGGCGCTGGATGCGGCGTCGATGGTGCGGGCTCCGACGCTCGTCCGCTGCCACGTGGAAGCGCGTGCCGCCGCTGATGGGGAACGCGATGGACATGTGGTCGCGATGTTGCGCTGCGCTGCGCCGGCACCGCCACTCGATGCTGCCGTGCGGGACGTGATCGAGGGAGGTGGTGTGGTGCTGGAAGCCGTCCCCGACGGAATGATGCTCACATTCCGCGCCGCTGGGCGCGACTAGAGGACCCGAACGCAGATATGCCGACAGCAAGGATTCTGATAGCCGACGACGAGCGCGCGATAACCGAAGGACTCAGCGCCATCCTGCAGGACGAGGGATACCAGGTGGATGTCGCCGTGGATGGTCAGAAGGCACTCGACCATCTCACATCCGGGGAATACGGCGTGGTGCTCGCCGACCTCAAGATGCCCAGGCTCGACGGGATCGCACTCCTCAAGGAGATGCAGAACGGCTCCATAACCACCGAGTGCATCATCATCACCGGCCAGGCGACGGTGGACTCCGCGGTGCAGGCGATGCGCCAGGGCGCCTACGACTACATCGAGAAGCCGCTCACCGCCGAGAAGCTGAACCGCCTCAAGGCGCTGATCCCGAAGGCGCTGGACAAGTTCAACGTGAAGCGTGCCAACCTCGCGCTCGCCTCCGAGCTGCAGGCGCTCACGCACTACGGTGAGCTCACCGGCCAGTCGGACGCGATGCGCAACATGTATCGAGTGATAGACGCCGTGGCGCCCTCCACCGCGAGCGTCCTGATACTGGGCGAGTCGGGAACCGGGAAGGAGCTGGTGGCGCGCGCGCTGCACACGAAGAGCGAGCGCGCGAAGGGTCCCTTCTTCGCGCTCAATTGCGCGGCGCTCCCCAAGGACATCCTCGAGAACGAGCTCTTCGGGCACGAGAAGGGCGCTTTCACCGGCTCCACCAACGAGAAGCCCGGCGCCTTCGAGATGGCCGATGGCGGCACGCTCTTCCTGGACGAGGTGGCCGAGATGGCACCCGACATCCAGGTGAAGCTCCTGCGGGCGCTCGAGTCGCGCACTGTGCGTCGCCTGGGTGGAAAGAAGGAGATCTCCGTGGACATCCGCGTCCTCGCAGCCACCAACAAGGATCTCCAGAAGGCGCTCGAGGAGGGCGAGTTGCGCGAGGACCTCTACTACCGTCTTGCGGTGGTGGAGATCTTCATCCCGCCCTTGCGGGAGCGGATGGGCGACCTCAAGCTCCTGGCCACCGAGTTTCTCGCGCGATTCTCCGAGCAGAACGGGAAGCGACTCACCGGCTTCGACGAGGCGGCGATGGAGTGGATTCTCTCCTACAACTGGCCGGGGAACGTTCGCGAGTTGAAGAATGCCGTGGAGCGCGCGGTGATCATGTCGCACGGCTCCACGATCACCGTAGACGACATCGTGCCGCGCCACCTGCGCAGCACGGGCGACTCTTCGGGGAGCGTCACGCTTCCCGTGGGCTCGACCATGGCGGACGCGCGGCGTCAGATGGTGCTGAGAACCTTCTCGATGACTGGCGGCGACGCCGAGAAGACCGCGAAGATGCTGGGAATGCGCCTTGCCGAGGTACGCTCCGAGCTGGCCGCGCTCGTGGGGTCGAACGGCCAGGGACACGAGTCGGAAGTGGCTGCTCCGGCGAAGAAGAGCAAGCCCAGCTCGGCGCCGAAGGAGCGCGGGGGAGCGAAGGGGAAGTCCAGAGGGCGGCGGTGAGAGCCCAATGCGTCGCAGGGAGTCGACCAGGAGATCAACGATGAGGCGTGATGAAGACTACGATGTCGATGGGCCGTACGTGGTGATCGAGCGTCGCGGTACCGGGGCCGGAACTTTCCTCCTGGGTCTGGCCGTCGGTGCCGGTTTGGCCCTCCTCTACGCGCCGCGCTCCGGCGAGGAGACGCGTCGCGAGCTGCAGCGTGGAGCGCGCCGTGTACGCGCCGCCGCTCGTGGCGCCGCGGAGGACATCTCCGACTCGGTGGTCGACCACTACGAGCAGGCCAAGCGCAGCGTGGAAGACCGGCTGGAGCTCGCGCGCAATACGCTCGAGTTTCGCAAGCGGCAGGCCGCGGAGGCCATAAAGGCCGGTCGTGAAGCCGCGCAGCAGGCGAGAGACGAGCTGGAGGCGAGGATCGCGGAGACCAAGGCGGCGTATCGCGCTGGCGCCGAGGTGGTGCGCGCCGACCGGCGCAACGCCGCCGCCGACGCGAATGCAGAGAACAGAGCGGATAGCGCG
>JBIQMO010000216.1:0-6455 GCA_044463245.1 Gemmatimonas aurantiaca | reverse complement strand
ACCGTGCCGCACCCTCTGCGTTCTCTCTTGCAGTTCTCTGCGTTCTCCGCGTTCCTGCTCTTCAAGAAACCCGGAAGTTGCGACGCGGCCGACATCAGGATCGCGATCCCAGCCCGCAACGGTTTTCTCCGCGTCCTCTCGCAGTTCCCTCCGCGCTCTCCGCGTGCGCAGTTGAACGCGATGCCCTCAGAACCCGCGTTGACCCACACCTACGCGCGCAAGACCTTCACGACCCCTCGGATGATCTCCCGCACGCCTTCCACCATGCCTCCCGCCACTCGTACGACATCGGAGTGGTCCAGGCGCTGGGCGGTCACGCCGGCGGCAGGGTTGGTGATGCAGCTGATCCCTCCGACTCGCATTCCGAGCGAGCGCGCGGCGATGACTTCCGGGATGATCGACATCGCGACGGCGTCGGCACCGAGTCTTTCGAGCATCCGGATCTCGGCGGGAGTCTCGTAGGAGGGCCCGGGGACGCCGGCGTACACCCCTTCCACCACAGGGACGGCGGCTTCGCGGGCCGCCGCCAGCATGAGCTCCGCGAGCGCGGCGTCGTACGCATCGGCCATCTCCGGGAAGCGCGGCTCGTCGGCACGCTGCCCGCCGGTGAGCGGGGAGCGCCACATCAGGTCGATCTGGTCGCGGATCACCATCAGGTCGCCGGGGCGGAAGGTGCGGCGAATCCCGCCGGCGGCGTTCGAGACGATGATCGTGCGCGCACCGAGTGCGTGGGCCAGTCGCACCGGGAAGGCCACCGCGTCGGCGGTGTGGCCCTCGTAGAGATGGAAGCGGCCGGCGAAGGCGAGAAGCTCGGCGCCACCGACTACGCCGGCAACCAGTTCGCCACCATGGCCCCGCACAGATGCCTCGGGAAAGTGCGCGATCCCCGCGTACGGGACGCGCACCGCATCCTCGAACGACTCCACCACTCCGCCAAGCCCCGAGCCCAGCACTAGGGCGAGGAGCGGCGCGGGGCGATCGCCGAGCCGTTCGCGCACCGAGCACGCGGCGTCGGCTACCGAGTCTGGTGGGAGCTCGATCATCTGGCCGTGGTCAGCGCGTCGATCTCCCGTCGCGCCTCCTCCATGAGCGTCCGGCGGGTCTCCCACGGGAGGAACGCCGCCGCGAAGGACTCGAGCGCGATCTCCCCCAGCTCGTGCAGCGTGAAGTCGAGCGCGCGAGCGGCGTGGAGGTATTCGTCGGTGAGCGTGGTACCGCTGATGAGACGGTTGTCGGTGTTGAGCGTGACGCTCATCCCGTGGTCGAAGTAGGAGCGCAGGGGGTGCACTTCATAGGCGGGGATGACGTGCGTCTGAACGTTACTGGTCAGGCAGATTTCCAGCGTGATGCGCCGATCTATGACATAACTGGCGAGGTCGGCGTCCTCGTACAACCTCGTACCGTGACCTATCCGGTCTGCGCACAAATCGAAAACCGCCTGACGAATCGACTTCGGACCGAACGCCTCACCCGCGTGAACGGTCACCGCCAATCCCGCGCGGCGCGCCAGATCGAACGCCGCTGCGTGCGCCGCCGCCGGGTTCCCGTGCTCCCCGCCCGCAAGGTCGAAGCCCACCACTCCCCTCCCCCGATACTCCGCAGCCAGCTCCGCCAGCTCGCGCGAGAGAGCCGGCGGCATGCTGCGAAGCGCGCACACTATCACCCGCCCCAGCACACCGTGATCGCGTTCCGCGAGCGCGATCCCGCGCAGCACGGCGTCCATCACATCCACGAGCGAGAGCGAGCCGCGTACGTTGAGCGCGGGACAGAACCGAATCTCGATGTACCGCACCCCGTCGCTCGACGCATCCTCCAGCAGCTCGTAAGCGATGCGGCGCAAGGCGTCCGCGGTCTGCATCACCGAAAGCGTGATGTCGAAGCGCCGGAGATAGTCATCCAGGTCGCGCACATCACGTGCGGCCATCACCCGCGCGAGCCCATCGGGCGTGGACGCGGGGAGCGGCTGTCCGTACTCGCGACCGAGCTCCAGCAGCGTCGCCGGACGGATGGAACCGTCGAGATGACAGTGCAGCTCCGCCTTCGGCAGCGCGCGCACCAGCTCCCTGCTCACCGTCGTCGTCATCGCCCTCCGACCACGATGAAGCGTCGCCCTGCAGGCGCCTGCACCGGCTGCGGGCGCGACTCCAGGTAGGCCACTAACGCATCGAGATCGGTCGGCCCGAGCCGCTCGTCCCTGGTGGCGCCCCGCGCCAGGATCTTTCCATCGCGCCCCGTCGCCATGAACTCGTTGAGTACCACCGTGTAGCTGGCATCGTCGCGGAGCGACGTGCCGTCGGCCATAGTCACCGACACGAGCCGCTGGCCCGCGCGCCGCCCCGGGTCGTAGCGAACGACCATCCCGCTCACGTGCGTGCGCGGCTCGCGCTCGCGGAGCAGCGCCTCGAGGTAGGCGCGTAACGCTGATCCGCTCACGTCCATCCGTCTGAGCGGATTCGCGAATGGTTGTACCTCGAAGAGCTGGCCGTACGTCACCGTCCCCGCCGGCAGTCCGGCGCGGATGCCGCCGTTGTTCTCGAACGCGACGTCGGCCTGCCCCACCCAGCGCTGCGCGTCCGCTATGAGATTCCCGAGCGGATACTCGCCGTCGCGCTGCCGCGGTAGCGCGGTCGCCATCCGCGCCACCGGGCGGTTCACGATGTTGGCGACGTGCGCATCGGCGCGCTTCACAATGGCCTCGACAGCCGCCGATGCACGCGCCTTGCTCGACACGTGATACACCTGCTCGGCGATGAGCTCCCCATCCCCTCCGTCGTTCGCGGTCCCCGGTGCGAGATCCACCACGGCCACCGCGCGGCCGCTCGACTGCGCCTGCACTATCGGTACGCCGCCCATCTGGAAGTCCACTACGCTGTGAGTGTGTCCGGAGACTATCGCATCCACGCGCTCGCGGAGAGTACGCGCAAAGGTGATCACATCCCCGTCGCACGCCTGCGTCCCGCTTCGCTTGCAGAACGCGCCGCTGTGCGCGAGCACCACTATCACGTCCGCTCCGCGCGAGCGCAGCGCGCGCGTGAGCGAGTCCACGATGGGTGCCGGCTTCGCGAAGCGCATCGTCGCGACGTTCGCTGCCATCGTGCTCCCATACGTCTCCGGGCCGATCACGCCGATGATGCCGATCGTGTACGGCCCGCGCCGCACTATCGTATCGTCGGGGATCCACTGTACGTCACGCCCGTTGCGGTACTGAACGTTGGCGCCGAGTATCGAGAAGCGCGCCTCGCTCATCCGCCTGCGCAGCGTGTCGAGTCCCCAGTCGAATTCGTGGTTCCCCACCGCGGCGGCGGCATAGCCGAGCGCGTTGTACAGCTCCACCACCGGCCGGCCGTGCTGAAGATTCGATTCCGCCGTCCCCTGGAACATGTCGCCCGCATCCACCAGCAGAGTGACGCACGGCGAGCGGCACTCCCGCTCCGCGCGCTGTACGGATGCAGCCATCGCCTCGGCGCCGCCCACCGGATTTCCCCTCGTGGTGCGCGCCGGATCGAGTGCGCCGTGGAAATCGTTCGTGGCGATGATCCGGAGGAGCGGCCCGGCGCCGGCCACGCTACCCGCCGACTGGTCGACTCGCGTGCGGCCCACGGAGTCGTCGTCCTGTCCATTGCGCGCGACCGAGGCGACCGACGCACTGCCGGCGCCGCCGCGCGCGTCGCCGTGCACGTCGCGCAGGAGGGCGAACGCGACGACCGCCGCGATGAGAAGGAAGCCGGCTGCGCGTATCATGGGCACAAGCTACCAGCCGGGAGTTCCCGGTGGGAAGCACGGAGCGACGCCACTTCTCCGCGCCGCGTACGGGGTGCACCTTTCCGCCATGGCCGCCGCCGAGCACATCTTGGTCGTGGACGACGAGCCCGACATCGTAGCGCTCGTGGCCTATCATCTGGCCCGCGCGGGCTACCGCGTCACCACAGCGTCCTCCGGGACCGAGGCGCTGGCGTTGGCCCGGAGAGATCGGCCGGCGCTGATCGTGCTGGACCTCATGCTCCCGGGGATATCCGGCTACGATGTGCTGGACCGGCTTCGACATGACGACGGCACGAAGCACATGCCCGTGCTCATGCTCACCGCCAGGCGCGAAGAGCAGGACCGCATTCGCGGCCTCACGCTCGGCGCCGATGACTACCTCACCAAGCCTTTCAGTCCGCACGAGCTGGTGCTTCGGGTGGGCGCCATTCTTCGAAGAGTATCGGGTGCTGCCGCCGAGCCCGCCGACGTGCTCGCGGTCGGCCCGATCGCGATCGACCGCGCCGCGCACAGCGTACAGGTGAACGGGAAAGAGGTCGAGCTCACGCCAACCGAGTACCGGCTCCTCCTGCTCCTGGCCGAGCGAAGAGGGCGAGTGCAGGAGCGCGCACGGCTCCTCGAGAGTGTCTGGGACGCGGCGCCCGATGTGCAGACACGCACCGTGGACATGCACGTGCAACGCCTGCGCGCGAAGCTGGGCGGCGCGGGCGAACTCATCGAAACCGTACGCGGTTTCGGCTACCGATTGCGCCAGCCGCGCGACGAGACACGGTGAAGCTCGCCCAGCGCATCTTCCTCGGCTTCGCACTCGTCATCGCCGTTCTCGTGCTGCTGGTGGTGGTGCTCAGCAGCGCGCGGCTGCGGAACGAGCTGGAGAAGTCCGAGGTTCAGCGCCTCACGCGCGAGGCGAGCTTCGTGGCGGCGGAGTGGGCGAGCGCGCCCGACCCCGACGCGCTCGCCGACGTCGCGGGCGCATCGCTCGACCATCGTGTCACTCTCATAGACTCCACGGGGCGAGTGATAGGCGATTCGGAGTTCGACGGACCCGCGCTCGCGCTCCTCGAGAACCACGCGACGCGCCCCGAGGTGGCGGCGGCACGGCACGGAGATACCGGCACCTCACACCGCCCGAGCGTCTCGCGCGGTGACGACGAGATCTACGTCGCCGTCCCAGGTCCGCGCAGTGGCGTGGCGCGAGTATCCATGAGCACCGAGCAGTTCGCCGGCATCGCGCGACGCGCGCGCAACGACGTACTGCTCTCGGGCGTGATAGCGCTGGTGGCGGCGCTCCTCATAGCTACCGCGATCGCACGCCGCGTGACACGGCCCGTGGTCGAGCTTCGCGACGTGGCGCGCGCGGTGGCGGGTGGCGATCTCGCGCGCCGCCCCAAGCTCGCTGCCGGCGGCGAGGTGGGCGAGCTCGGGAGCGCGGTTCGCGACATGGCAGACCAGCTCTCGGGCCGGCTGGTCGCGCTCGAGGAGGAAGAGGGACTTCTGGCGGCCGCGCTGGAGTCGTTGCACGAGGGTGTGGTGGCGGTGGACGCCCGCCGCCAGGTGATCCGCCTCAACGAGAGTGCGCGCGGGATACTCGGCGTGCGCGACGCTACGCCCTTCGCCGCTACGCGTCTCCCGCACGATGCCGAGCTTCACCGCGCGCTCGAGAGCGCGCTCTCGGGTGTACCATCGGTGCCGGCGGAGACCATGCTGGGGACGCGCACCGTCGCGGTGACGGCGCGACCACTCGGCGGCGGGGCCGCGCTCCTCGCGCTCCTCGATCTGACCGAGCGTCGTCGCCTCGAGGCGGTGCGGCGCGACTTCGTGGCCAACGTCTCGCACGAGCTGCGCACACCGCTAACCGTGATCGGTGGCTTCGCCGAGACTCTGGCGACCGATGACGTTCCGCCGTTGCAGCGCGCGCAGTTCGCGGAGGCGATCAGGTCGAACACCGAGCGGATGCGAAGCATCGTCGACGACCTGCTCGACCTCTCGCGAATCGAGTCGGGCGGGTGGCGTCCGATGCCCGAGGTAGTAGCCGTCGCAGCTCTGGCCGGGGAGGTGCTCGAGGCCGCGCGGCGCGACGAGCGCTCCAGGGAGATCGCGTTCGAGATCGATCTTTCGCCCGAGGCGCCCACCGTGTTCGCTGACCGCACGGCGCTGCAGCAGATCCTCGTGAATCTCGTGAGCAACGCGGCGCGCCACACCCCGGCCGGTGGTACCGTCAGCGTGTTCACTCGCCCCTCGCCCCATGGCATCCTGCTCGGCGTGCGCGACACCGGGATCGGGATCGCCCCCGAGCACCTCCCGAGGATCTTCGAACGCTTCTACCGTGTGGACACGGCCCGCTCGCGTGCGGGAGGGGGCACCGGGCTCGGCCTATCGATCGTGCGTCACCTCGTGGAGGCGCACGGCGGCCGCGTTACGGCGGAGAGTGAGCCAGGGCGAGGGACGACCATCACCGCGCTCTTTCCCGCGCATGGGGGTCCGCCGGCCGCCCGCTGATTGCACGGTTACACGACCGTGACATCCACTCGACCAGGCACCCAGCGGGTGCTCTGGCATTCGCTGCGAGTCTGGCGGGAGAAGCGGGGCGGGATGACGCGCGTCTCCGCCCCGCCGGGGGCCCACTCTCCCGTTACAGAAGCGTTACACGCCCCGTGCAGAACCATGACTCGCCGGGCGCACCTTGCGCGCAT
>JBIQMO010000215.1:0-6456 GCA_044463245.1 Gemmatimonas aurantiaca | reverse complement strand
AGAGCAACGGACTTTTAATCCGTAGGTCGTGGGTTCGATCCCCACCCGGGTCACTACATCACCATCGCGATACCGGTGGGCGCACCGTGCAGGTGCGCGCCGGTACCATCGTCCTCCTGAAGGATGGTGGCGCGAGGTGCACGAGCAGAGGAGCAGTACATGTCGAGGAATGCGGAGAGGGAAGGTCTCCTCGCGGCCGCGGCCGTCGGGCTCGGGGCGGGACTGATGTATTTCTTCCATCCGGGCGCGGGACGCCGGCGCCGAGCGCGCACGCGTCGCGCGCTCGCGCGCGTCGGGAGGCGGCGTCTCTCGGATGCGGCCCTCGCGGAGCGCGTGGAGCGGGTGCTGGCGCGCTCGGTGTCGCATCCGCGCTCCATCACGGTAGAGGTGAAGCAGGGGCGCGTAGTGCTGGGAGGCCCGGTGATCGCTCGCGAGGTGGATAGCCTGCTGCGCCGGGTGCGCCGGGTGCGAGGGGTCCGAGGAGTGCGTAGCCGGATGGACGCGCACGACTGGGCCGCGGACGTGCCGGGTCTTCAGGGCGTGGCCGAGAGACCGCGGCGTCTGGCGGGGTGGGAGGTGCTCGACTGGCGCTGGCCCGCCGGAGCGGGGATAGTGGGAGGAACGGCCCTCGGTGCACTGGCCGTCCGAGGCGTCCGCTCTCTCAGGTAGCTCCCGAAGACCGCTCCTCGTCGTCGCCCTCGTCGTCTATCGCGAGCGCCGCGCGGAGCTTGCGCCCGAGAGTGGGGCGCGAGATGCCGAGGATGCGCGCCGCGGCGCTGCGATTTCCGCGCGTGATCTGCAGCGTGAGCCGCACCGCCTCCTGCTCTATCAGCTCGAGCGACTTTCCCTCGGGAGGGATGCGAATCTCGCGCACCTGCTCCGAGGTGTTACTGGCGGGAAGGATGGTGCGCTGCTGGAGCATGAGGTGCTCCGCGCGAATCACGTTGTCATCGCTGAGAATCGCGGCGTGCTCGATGACGTTCTTCAGCTCGCGGATGTTGCCCGGCCAGTTGTGCGCCTCGAGCGCGGCGACCGCGGCCTGGTCGAGCACCTTGGACGCGAGCCCCTGCTGCTCCGCCAGCTCGGCGAGGAAGTGGCGAGCGAGCAGCGTGACATCACCCCTGCGCTCGCGCAGCGGGGGAAGCGGGATCCGGAAGACGTTCAGCCTGTAGTAGAGATCCTCGCGGAACTCGAGGCGCGCTACGGCATCGTGCAGCGACGGATTGGCCGCGGCGATGATTCGGCAGTTGATCTCCACCTCGTCGAGGCCACCCAGGCGCCGTACGCGACGATCCTCGAGCGCACGCAGCAGCTTGGGCTGGAGTCGCGGCGGAAGCTCGGCGATCTCGTCGAGGAAGAGCGTACCGCATCCCGCGAGCTCCATGAGGCCGCGCTTCTGCGCGCGGGCATCGGTGAACGCGCCGCGTTCGTGCCCGAACAGCTCGGACTCGAGGAGCGTCTCCGGGATAGCCGCGCAATTGACGGCCACGAATGGCTCTCCACGCGCGGGTCCCTCGTAGTGGATCGCGCGCGCGAAGAGCTCCTTTCCGGTTCCGGTTTCACCGATGAGGAGAACGGTGGTGAGGCGGCTCGTGGCGACCTTGCGCGCACGGTCGATCGCTTCTCCCAGAGCTTCGCTCTCGCCTATGATGCTGGCCAGACCGAGACTCACGGCTCCCCCCTCGCGCGGCCGCTCGAAGCGCGTGATCCCCGGGGGCACCGCCAGAGATCTCTGCGCCGTACCAGGGCGGGCGCGGCGCGCGTCCGCGCTCCCTCCGGGCGCGCCAGGCGCGGAAGAGGGCTCGCCACCCAGCAGCTGATCCTTTTCGTCGGGGATGAAGGGTGACATCAATACTGTTCGGTTCGGCCTGTCCATGTTTCAGTAAGACGATCGGGAATCGAAGTCGGCACCGGAGCGCGCGGAGATTCGTTGACGCAACGCCTCCACTCGATGGGAGGCACCCAGCCTGGTGAAGCCGGCGAGCGCGGTCTGTCGAAGCTCGTGCGCACGATCGTGCTCGCCCCGCTCGGCTTGAACTTCGCCCAGCTCTTCCAGTATCCGAGCTCGCGCGAGCACATCCTCGCTGCTCGCCGCGATGCCCGCGGCCCGCTCCAGCAACGCCGCCGCCTCGTCGGGCGCGCCGCGCGCACGCTGCAGGCGCGCTCCCACCAGCAGCGTCTCCGCACGTAAGGGACGCTCGTATCGCACGTCGGTAATGGAAGCGGCGCGCGAGTGCTGCAGCTCGGCGTCGTCGAGCTCGCCCCTCGCGAGATGGATCAGGGCACGGCCGAGCGCGACGCGTGCCTCGGTGAGGCGGTCGCCGCGCGCCGAGGCCAGCTCCTCGGCCTGGTCGAATGCCAGTGCCGCCTCCGCGAGGTGCCCGCCCTCCAGGTGCACCTGCGCGATGCCGAGCAGGGCCCAGCTCACGCCTTCATCATCGCCCGTGGCGCGCAGCACGCGCAGGCTCATCTGATGGCGGACGCGCGCGCCTTCGAGATCGCCCTGGAGCTGCGCTATCGCGCCGAGACGCTGCTCGATGACGGCGTACAGCCGCTGGTCGCTCCCTGCCGCGGCGTTGAGCGATGCGTCGCCGTAAAGCTGGCGCGCCGTCGCGACATCGCCGCGTCGCAGGTGAACCGCGGCCAGTGCGCTCTGTGCCTGTGCCACTCCGTCGGCATACAGGACGTAATGCGCCACATCGAGACTGCGTCTGAGCAGGCAATCCGCCTGCGAAGTGTCACCGAGGTCCAGGAGGAGCACCCCCTTCCAGCGGTGCAGATCCGCGTGGAATGCACCCGGTGGGAGGCCGGCGATCAGCGACGCGGCCATGTCGTACGCGACGAGCGCCTCCGCGGCCGCCCCGCGCCGCTCGAACTCGCGAGCGCGTGCAACCAGGAGCCGGGTGTCCTGTACGAAGTCGATGGTGCGTTGCTTGATCGGCATGACTCGAGCGATCGCGGTTATCGGACGCTCCACTTCGTCGCGGGGACGAGCAGCAGCGTCGCGTTGCGGCGCCATTAGGAGACTGCGACGCCACGCTACAGTCAGCAGACGCGCACCTGCCGGAAAGGCAACACGCATGCCTCTGCTAAGCTGTTGATCGTCAGCGAGTTACGTGGGTGCGGTGGGCGCGGGTCCGAACCGAGTTGCGAGAAAATTTTGCAAGGCGGGAAGAAATTTTACAGTCGTACCGTGCCTACCCGCCGTGCAATGCTAGTCGTGCCCGGAATTGGCCGCCGTGGCTTCGCTCAGCACGTGCTCGTAGACCATCCGCGAGATGTCGGCCATCAACGAGCGAGCGACCTTTTCGTCGGGGATCCCGCGCGTGAGGATCACGAGGACGTACGGCCCGCCATCGCGCGGGTACACGATTGCGGCGTCGTGCAGGTGCGCCGTTATCTGACCGGTCTTGTGCGCCACGGGCGTCCCGGGTGGCAAACCGGCTGGAATCTCGTCGTTGAACTCCTGATGCAGGAGGATCTGGCGCATCTCCTCGCAGCTCTCGGGAGACGCGGCGCGGTTCTCCTGTATCGCCTCCATGATGATGGCGAGGTCGCGCGCGGTGGTGGTGTTGTTCAAGCCGCGCTCGTACGCCTTCCCGTCCTCGACCCCCCGCAGCACCTGGATCTTCTCGGCGCCGAGTGATCGCATTGCCGCCGTGGTGCGCTTGGCGCCGACGAGGGCGATCAACGCGTTGGTGGCGAGATTGCTCGAGCGAGTGATCATGTGGTACATGAGGTCTCGGACGCTGACACGATCACCCACCATCCCGTAGACCAGGCTGTCGGAATCGTCGCTGCTGTTCAGAGAGTAGGGCGAGCCATCCACGATCGAGCCGAAGCTGTTGACCAGGAGGACCTTCTGATCCAGTGAGAGCCCGTGCGAATCCACCTGCCTGAACAGCTCGATCATCACCGGCACCTTCATCGTGCTCGCCGCGTGCATCGATTCATCGGCATTGATGTAGAGCGTGTCAGAGGGCGAGCCGAGCCGATGAAAGGCGACTCCCACCTCGGCGCCGGGTACCTGCTGCACGCGCTCGCGCACGCGTGTCGCGAGGGAGTCGCCGGTAACGGAACCACCGACGGTCGCGAGGAGGCAGAGTAGTGTCAGCATGCGCAACAATATACGGCTCGCCTCGGGGTGTGGAAACGCGTTGCGTTCGCCGGGCTGACTCGTATTGCGTAATATCGGGACAGACTTCAGGTTGCCTGAACCCCTACTCTCAGGCTTCTCATGCAGCAGAGCGAAAGCGACAACGACTCGGCTACAGCGCCGCTCCAGGGCCAGCGATCGAGGCTGCGCTTCACCGACTTCGCCTTTCGGCGCGCCAGCGACGGCCGCTGCACGGCGGAGGTGGAGCTGGAGTGGACAGAGGGCGTTCGCATACGCGGGAACGCAGCGGGGCAGTCGAGTCCCACGGTGGACCTGCGCGTGGCCGCCGAGGCCGCCCTGCGGGCCATCGAGGCGTTCAGCGAGGGGGCAATGGCCTTCGATCTGATAGGCGCCAAGGCAGTGCGTGCCTTCGACGCCAACGTCGTGATCGTATCGGTCGAGAATCGGCGCGATGGTCCGAGGCGTCTGCTCGGAGCGTGCCTGGTAGAGGACGACCCCTGCCGCGGTGCGGTCGTCGCCGTTCTCAGTGCCACCAATCGAGTCCTGGGGAACTTCATAGCCACCAGGTGAGGCAGGCCGGTTACGTCCCGGCCGACGACTCACCGAAAGACATCGGAACATCAGCCAGCACCAGCGCCAATGGATCTCTCCCTTCCACGCAGAACTCCGATCCACCGCCGCGCATGGTGGTTGGCAATTGCAGCAACTGCAGCGTGCCATTCGGCACGTCCGGCACCACCGCCCACCCCGGTAGCGATCGAAGTGGCGAGCGCCGATCGTCTCGCCGATTCGCTCAGCGCACCGCTCGACAGCGGCGCGGTGAAGCCGCACGAGGTGACGGGCGAGGCGCTCGAGATGTTCGGAGACTCGATCGGGGTTCAGGCAGAGGAGCCCGTGGATGCCGAGCCGACCTGGGACATCGACGTCCGGTCGTACGAGACGCACGAGCGCGTCTCGTACTTCATCGACCGCTATCAGAACTCTGCGCGAAAGACCTTCGCGAAGTGGCTGGCGCGGGGTGGACGGTACGAGCCGATGATCCGCGCGAAGCTGCACGATGCCGGGCTCCCCGAGGACCTCACGTACCTCGCGCTGATCGAAAGCGGCTACGATCCCAACGCGTACTCGCGCGCGGCCGCCGTGGGGATGTGGCAGTTCATGACCAGCACGGCCAAGAGCACGGGCCTCAGAGTGGACTGGTGGGTGGACGAACGTCGCGATCCGGTACGCTCCACCGACGGAGCGATCAAGTTCCTCAAATACCTGAACGAGCAGTTCGGCTCGCTCTACCTCGCGGCTGCTGCGTACAACGGTGGTCCTGGGCGGGTATCGCGCGGACTCACGCGTTACGCCGACGAGCTCGAAGGCGAGACGGGTGACGACGCATTCTTCGCCCTCGCCGAGACCGATTACCTCCGGCGCGAGACCCGCGACTACGTACCGCGCCTCATCGCCGCCGCGCTCATAGCGAAGGACCCGACGCGCTACGGCTTCGACATCGAGTACGATTCGGCACTCGTGTACGACAGCGCGCGCGTGGGTCCAGCCACTCCGCTCGCCGCCGTGGCGAAAGCGACAGGGACGACTGTCTCCGCGATCATCGAGTTGAATCCCGAGATACTGCGTGGGATGACGCCACCGAAGGATTCGTTCACCGTGCGTGTTCCTTTCCGAACCGGTGCCTCGTTCGACTCCTCTTTCGCGGCGCTGCCGGAGGCGGAGCGCGCCGCGTGGACGCGCTCCACCACGAGGAAGGGCGAGACGCTCGTGAAGCTCGCGAGGCGCGCCGGCGTATCCAGCAAGGAGCTGCGCTGGTACAACCCGTCGCTCCAGGTCTCACGCTCGGGCCACGTCTCCTCCGGCCACACAGTGATGTTCCCGAGCAAAGAGGTCGTGGCCGCGGCACTCAACGTCCCCGATCCCTCGATAGAGCGATACGGTTCATCGAGTCGGTCGACGCACGTCGTGCGGCGAGGGGAATCGCTCGGCCTCATCGCGCAGCGCTACCACACGTCGGTGAAGTCCATCATGCGGCTCAACGGGTTGCGCAAAAGCATCATCTATCCCGGCCAGGTCCTCGTGGTCCACGGCTCCGCGCGCTCGACCCCGTCGCGCACCGCCAGCTCCTCCTCGGGCGATGTCCACGTCGTGCGCTCCGGCGAGTCGCTCTGGTCGATCGCCCGCAAGTACGATACGACGGTGAAGGAGCTCAAGCGGCTGAACCATCTCGAGGGCGATCGCCTGAGGGCGGGACAGAAGCTGGTGGTGAGGAGCTAGAGAGAGCAGAAAGCGACGGGGTCAGGTCTTTAATTTCGAGGGGGCTGAGCAGTCGCTCAGCC
>JBIQMO010000214.1:0-6457 GCA_044463245.1 Gemmatimonas aurantiaca | reverse complement strand
CTCTTCGCCGTGGGAGCCGTCTCCGGCACGGTGCTCAGCTTCGAGCTGGGGCTGCTCTGGCCCGAGTTCATGCGCTTCGGGGGCGCCATCATCGGGATGCCCTTCTCTCTCGAGGGCTTCGCCTTCTTCACCGAGGCGATCTTCCTTGGCGTCTACCTGTACGGCTGGGATCGAATCGCCGTGGGCGCGCACATCGCCGCGGGTACTATCGTAGCCATCAGCGGCGCGGCGTCGGCTGTCTTCGTCATCATCGCCAACGCCTGGATGAATACGCCCCGCGGATTCGACATGTTGAACGGGAAGCCGGTGAACGTGGATCCCATCGCGGCGATGTTTACACCGGCGGCCTTCCCCGAGGTCCTTCACATGCTGCTCGCCGCCTACGCCGCGACGGGATTTGCCGTCGCTGGGATCCACGCCTTCCTCCTCCTGCGTGACAGGCGCAACGCCTTCCACAGACGCGCGCTCTCGATCGCGCTGCTGGTGGGCGCGCCAGCGGCGATAGCACAGCCGTTCTCGGGCGACATCAGCGCCCGCTACGTGGCGCACTGGCAGCCGGCCAAGCTCGCCGCACTGGAGGGACAGTTCCGCACGGAAAGGGGCGCACCACTGAGAATAGGAGGAGTCCCCGACGAGGCCGCGCGCGAGACTCGCTACGCGTTGGAGATCCCGTACGGCCTCTCACTCCTCGCCTTTCACCGTCCAGACGCCGAAGTGAAGGGGCTCGACGCCTTCCCGGAGAGCGACTGGCCCCCGGTAGCGATAGTGCACGTCGCCTTCCAGATCATGGTGGGACTCGGCACCTTCATGGCGCTCGTGGCGCTCTGGGCGCTCGTCACGAAGTGGCGGAAACGGGAGCTCGCTGAGCAACGCTGGCTCCTGCGTGCGATAGCGATCGCGGGACCGATGGGCTTCATCTGCATCGAGGCCGGCTGGACGGTTACCGAGGTGGGTCGGCAGCCCTGGATCGTCTACGAGATCGTGCGCACCGCGGACGCGGTGACGCCGATGCCCGGCCTCGTAGTGCCGTTCGTGGTCTTCACGCTCCTCTACTTCTTCCTCGGAGCGATCGTGGTCTGGCTCCTCTCGAGGCATGTGCTGGGGAGCCCGCGGATCGTCGAGGCGGAGCCGGAAACGGTGGCGAGGAGCACGGCCTGATGGAGTCCCTCTTCACGCTCCCGAACGTGCTCCTCGGGCTCACGCTGGTGGCGTTGAATGCATACGTCCTCTTCGGCGGCGCGGATTTCGGAGGCGGGGTGTGGGATCTCCTCGCGGGCGGCGAGCGACGCGCCGAGCAGCGCGAGCTCATCACTCACGCCATCGGACCGATCTGGGAGGCGAATCACGTATGGCTCGTGCTCGTCGTGGTGCTCCTCTTCACCTGCTTCCCGCCGGTGTTCGCCGCGATGTCGATCACGCTGCACATCCCGCTCTCGCTCATGCTCATCGGGATCGTGCTGCGCGGCTCGGCGTTCACCTTCAGGAGCTACGGGAGCGCACGCGATGCGGAGCAGCGTCAGTGGGGACGGATGTTCGCGATCGCCAGCCTCCTCACTCCGGTGCTTCTGGGGATGAGCATCGGCGCGATCGCCTCGGGGAGAGTGGGAGAGGCGATGCGGCTCGACCACGCGCGCGGTGCGTCGAGCTTCGTCGAGCTGTATGTCGCACCCTGGCTAACTCCATTCTCTGTTGGAGTAGGCGTGCTGGCGCTCGCGCTCTTCGCTTTTCTGGCAGCAGTGTACCTCACGGTGGAAGCCGAGGATGAGCAGCTGCGCGAGGACTTCCGCGTGCGGGCGCTCTGGAGTGCGTTGGTGGTCTTCGTGGTGGCGTTCGCGGTACTGCTAGTGGCGCTCGCCACCGATACGCACGTCGGGCCAGGACTCATCCGTTCGGCCGGAGCGGTTCCGTTCCACATCGCGACCGGCGTCGCCGCGGTCTGGGCGATCTGGGCACTGTGGGCGCGCCGGTTCCGCATGGCGCGCGTAGCGGTCGCGGTACAGGTGACGCTGATCCTCTGGGGATGGGCGCTCGGACAGTACCCCTACGTGCTTCCGCCCGCGCTCACGATCGGGGAGGCCGCCGCACCGGAACGAACGCTGAACCTCACCCTCTGGGCACTGGCCCTGGGGGCAATGGTCCTCTTTCCATCACTCGCTTACCTGTTCCGGATCTTCAAGGGGAGACCCGCGGCGTTCGAGAGGATGGAGTGAGGGGAGGGGGGGAGACAGGTAACAGGAAACAGTGAACGGCTCGAGGGTTCAGGAGGCAGGGTTCAGGGTTCAGGTACTACGGGAAGCAGGAAGCAGAGTATCGCAGGGAGCGGGGGGTGTCTCCGGCGCGGTGGGCGGGGCGGAGTGGTAGATTCCGGGAGAGATTGCGCTTTTCCCAGGCCTGGCATTCCATACCGCATGAATCGTCCAGCCAGCAGCTCCACGAACTCTCCGACTTCCGGCAGCGCGGCGCCTTCCAGAATCGGGCCGACGCTCGCTCGCGCACGTGCGAGCGAGCCGGTTCGAGCGGAGGCCGTGCCGCGCCGCGAGCTGCCGGGTTGGCTGCGTTCGGCGCTCGGAGTTCGGCTCCTCGCCAAGATCGCCGGCGCGAACGCGCTGATTGTCATCATCGCGATCGCGATCTCGCTCGGGCTTCACGACCTGAGCAGACCGGGGCTCACCCTGGCGTCGGTGATGATGGTGGCGCTCGTGCTCAGCCTGCTGGTGAATCTCGTAATGGTGCACGTCGCGCTGCGGCCGATCCGTGATCTGGAGAATACCGCGCACAGGGTGTGGGGCGGAGATCTTCAGGCGAGGGTGCCGCCGTCGATGGTGGCCGATCGCGACATGGAGCGCGTGGGGCGGACGGTCAATCTGCTCCTCGATGCGCTCACCTCCGACCGGGCGCGGATGCGCCGGCTCGCATCGCTCGTGATCACGGCGCAGGATGAGGAACGCTCGCGCATCGCGCGCGAGCTGCACGATTCCACGGCGCAATCGCTGACGGCTATAGTGTTGCAGCTCAGCGCCGCCGCGCGCGACGCCCAGACTCCCGAGCTCTCGGCGCGACTCTCCGACGTCAAGGAGATGGCAGGATTGGCGCTCGAGGAGGTACGGACGCTCTCGCACCGAGTGCATCCGCGCGTGCTCGACGATCTCGGGCTCGTTCCCGCGGTGCGCTGGCTCGCGCGCCAGGCGCGCGAGAGCGCCGACGTGGACATCACCGTGGACGCGCTGGGCGAAACCGATCACATTCCGGCGCAGGTAGCATCGGTGCTCTATCGCGTGGCGCAGGAGGCGCTCACGAACGCCGTGCGCCACGCGTCGCCGAACAACATCGCGATCACCGTGCGAGCGGACGCCAACACTGCCACTCTCGAGGTCGCGGATGACGGCCGCGGCTTCGACATAGCGGAGGCCGAGGCCCGGCGCCCCGGGATGGGTCTCTTCTCGATGCGCGAGCGAGTCTCGCTGGTGGACGGGCGTCTCGATCTCTCCAGCTCACCCGGTTCGGGCACGAGAGTGGTGGCGACGATTCCGCTCACGACGGGCACCCCATTCTACCACATGGAAGCGAACGATGGCTGATTCAATTCGGGTGATTCTCGCCGACGATCACGCGATCGTGCGCGCAGGCCTCAAAGCGGTGCTCGGCTCCGCCAGCGACATCAGCGTGGTCGGTGAAGCGTCCGATGGGAACGAGGCGATAGCGCTCGCCGAGCGTCTGTCGCCGAATGTGGTGGTGATGGATCTCTCGATGCCGGGCATGGACGGAATGGCCGCCACTCGCGCTCTCGCGGCGCGGGAGGGCGCCCCGCGTGTTCTGGTGCTCACGATGCACGCCGAGGAGGACTACCTGGTCCCGCTGCTCGAGGCGGGTGCGTCGGGGTACCTGGTCAAGAATGTCGCCGACCGCGACCTGATGGAGGCCGTGCGCACCGTAGCGCGTGGAGACCTGTACGTGCATCCCGGTGCCGCACGGGTCCTCGCGCGCGGCATTCGAAGCAAGGATGAGAACGCGGGCGACCGCGCCCGCTACGAGCGCCTCACCGATCGCGAACGCGATGTGCTGCGACTCACCGCCGCCGGTTACACCGCTCCCGAGATAGGAGAGAAGCTGTTCATCAGCCCCAAGACGGTGGACACCTACAAGCAGCGCATCAACGAGAAGCTCGGTCTCCGTCACCGCGCCGATTACGTCCGCCTGGCCCTCAAACTCGGACTTCTCGAGGAGGCGGCGAAGGTGGATGATGTGCGGAAGCCAGGAGCGGGGTGAGCGTGGTCGATCGGCCTCCCCGAGTGCGGACACGAACACACTAGCCGTACAAACTGGAGTATCATGATCAGGAGCCATCCGGTATCGAGGGGCCCCCGTCCAGGCTCGCGTACGTGTCGCACGCTGTCGTTCGCGCTCTCATCGCTCTTCGTTCTGGCGGGGGCGGGTGAGGCGCAGGAGCGGGAAGAGGAGCGGCGCGCGGACAGTGCGCAGGCCGTGCAAACGGTGACGGTGCAGGCGAAGCGCGCGCCGCTCGTCGTGGGCGGTGCGAGCGCGCTGGTCACGAGCATCGACTCGCTCGCGCTCCCGGCCGCGCCAGTGCTCGACGAGGTGCTGCGCGAGCTCCCGTTCATCCACGTTCGGCGCAACTCGCGCGGCGAGATGGAGCTCGGAATGCGCGGCTCCGATTCGCGGCAGGTCGCGGTGCTGGTGGATGGTGTACCGCTCACCCTCGGTTGGGACCATCGCACCGATCCGTCCATCGTGCCGCTGACCGGCGCGCGCAGCGTCACCGTGGTGCGTGGCCTTTCGAGCGTGTTGCACGGGCCGAACGTGCTCGGCGGCGTCATCGAGGTAGGACTCGCGGATGGCAGTGCGCCGTCGGATCGCGCGCCGTCGCTCGCGCTCTCCGGGAGCTTCGACCACCTCGGCTCGCGCACGTTTGCACTCTCCGGCGGATTTCCTCTCGACGGCGAGGGGAGATGGTCCGCACGCGCTGGCCTCGGCCTGCGCGACCGGCCTGGTTTCGCGCTCGGGCGCGGGATAGCGGATGTCGGCCGGGACGACCCCGACCTGCGTGCGAACAGCGACATCTCCCATGTGGATGGCTTCGCCTCGCTCCGCTACGCGACGCCGGGGGGCGCACACGTCGGAGCGTCGGTGTCATCGTACAGCGCGGAGCGCGGCGTACCGCCGGAGCTGCACGTGGAGGAGCCGCGGCTCTGGCGCTACCCGGAGCAGAAGCGGACGCTGGCCATCGTCAACGCCTCCACAGGTCGTAGAGACACACCTTTGGGACGCGGCGAGCTGCAGGCGAGCGTCGGCCTGAATGATGGGCACACGGAGATCGAGAGTTTCGCGAGCACGGCGTACGATGAGCTGGCGGGGACGGAGGTCGGCGATGACCGCACCATCACCGCGCGCGTGGTGGGCGAGCACTCGCTCGGCGCTCGCGGGACTGTCCGGACCGCGGCGACCGCGGCCGACGTGCGCTATGACGAACGGGTGGACACCGATCCCCTGCAGAGCTACCAGCAGCGACTCTGGAGCATGGGGAGCGAGGTGATGGTTCCGGTGGCAATGCTCACTCAGGTCACGGGTGGCGTGGTGTTCGACGCGGCCAACACTCCCAGGTCTGGCGACAAGCCGTCGCTGGGGACGATTTCGGCGTGGGGGGGTCGCCTTGGCGTGTCCACCATAGTGGCGAATGGGGAGATGCGGCTGCACGCGGCCGCGAGCCAGCGCTCCCGCTTTCCGGCGCTGCGCGAGCTGTACTCGGGCGCGCTCGGCAGGTTCGAGCCCAATCCCGAGCTTGGGCCGGAGCGGCTCCGCGCTTTCGAGGGAGGGCTCACCACGAATCGGGGAGGAGTCGATCTGCAGGCAGTGATCTTCCACCACCGGCTCTCGGGTGCGATCGTCCGCGCGCCAGCGGGCGACGGGAAGCTGCGACGCGAGAATCGCGACCAGCTTCGCAGCATCGGCGTGGAGCTGCTGGCGGGTTGGGCGAGCGACGCGATCGCGGTCACCGCGGATCTCACGGCGCAGAGCATCCGCGTGAACGATCCGGCCGCGAGCGAGAGCCGCCGCCCCGAGCATCAACCGGAGTTCCGGATGGGGGCCGAGCTCGCGTTCCCACTTCCATTCGCCATCACCGGCCAGACAGCCGCGCGCTACACGGGGAGCCAGGTGTGCGTGCACCCCGATCTCGAGCGCGAGGTGAAGCTCGATCCACAGTTGAGCGCCGATGTCGGCGTCGCTCGGTCGTGGACGCTTCGCAGCGCGGCGCGCTCCCTCTTCCGCACGCTGCGCCTCTCTCTCTCCCTCGACAACGTGGCCGATGCCGCCGTCTACGACCAGTGCGGCCTCCCCCAGCCAGGGAGAACGTTGAGGATGGGGTTCGAGGTGAGGTAGGCGGGGAAGCGACGGGGTCAGGTCTTTAATTTCTAGTCCCGTGGACGGCCGTCCACGGGAC
>JBIQMO010000213.1:0-6462 GCA_044463245.1 Gemmatimonas aurantiaca | reverse complement strand
GCGGGAAGGTGCTCGGCGTGGGAGCCGTGGGACTCACGCAGATCGTCATCTGGATCGTGGTGGGATTCGGGCTGATGAAGGTGCGAGCGCAGGTGCTCGGCCACTTCAAGATCGAGAGCACGCCCATGCTCATCCCCGATATCTCGATCGGGTCGGCGATTCTCCTGATCGTGTTCTTCGTACTGGGCTACACCTTCTACGCCGCGCTCTTCGCCATGGTGGGCGCCACAGTCACGAACGAGCAGGACGCACAGCAGGCACAGATGCCGGTGGTCATGCTCCTGGTGGTGAGCGCCTTCGCGCTGGCGCCGGTGCTGGCCGCGCCGGAGAGCAAGCTCGCCTATACGATGGCCTGGCTCCCCTTCTCCTCGCCGATCATCATGCCTCTTCGCATGAGCGTGGTGTCGCTGGAGGCGTTCGACATCATCACGTCGCTCACCATCCTCCTCTGCTCCTGCTACATCGCGGTGGTCCTGGCCGCCCGGGTGTACAGGACGGGACTGCTCATGTACGGGAAGCGTCCCGCGCTGCGCGAGGTAGTACGCTGGATGCGGCGAGCCGGGTAGGCTTGCGAGGCTGGATGCGACGACGGGGGTCGAGAGCAGAGTCAGGCTCTCGATCCCCGTTTCGTCTTCGCGCGCTGACGCCCCTTCCCTAGTGGGGAAAGCGACCGCCCGGCGGTACGATGTCGCTGTCGCGCCTCGATCGCTCCGCGCGCGCGGGACCATCGCCGGCGCCGTTCCCGCCGTAGTCCTCGCGCGCTGGCGGAAGGGCGGCGCTCGCCTCGAGCCGCCGCTCACTGCCGATGCTCCTCGGCGAGCCGATGGCCTCCTTTATCTCATCCACCCACTCGTCCACGCGAGCGCTGAGCGCGGCGGACACTCCCGTTATGAGCCGCGACGCGGCGTCATCGAGCACTCCGCCCAGCTTGTCGCTCGCACCGCCGGTGGCCTTCACCGTGGCGGCCGCCGCCTTGACGTCCGCCTTGGAACCAGCCAACAGCACGCCCAGACCAGCGGCGACGGCGACGGCCGGCCACGGGTGCTCGCGCACCATCTGCATGACGTTCAGCTTCTGTTCGAGCTGCGCGATCGTATCCGACATCCGCTCACGCGTCAGCTCTATGTCGCGCCTGACGTCAGCCGTCGTTTCAGCCATTCCTTGTCCTCCTTCAACGTAGCCAACGTCTCATCCGGCTCGAGTCGCTCGGGCGAGATGAACGACTTCCCCCAGATCGCCAGCGCAGCAGCGATGATGCCGAGCACCACCGTCACTATGAGCGCCGCGAGCCAGTAGTCGCCCCGCAGCCACTCGTTGCCCAGCAATAGTATCACACCAGTAATCAGGACTATCACGCCGAGCATCAGGAGCACGCCGCCCAGCGCTATGAGCCCCGTGCCGCGTACGACGTGGCCGCCGAGTCGCTTGGACTCGAGCAGTGTGAGGCGTCCCTCCTGCCGGATGAGCTGCGTCGTGCCCTGTGCGGCATCGCGCAGCAGCCCCGCGAACGAACGCCTCGCGTCGCCACCCACGGCCGTCACGTACTCAGCTCCCTCGGCCGCCGCGGAAGATTCGACCGACCACGTAGCCCAGCCCCAGCGCCACGAGCAGAGTACGACCCGGGTTGGTGCGAACCTGATTCTCGAGGCCCGACTTCATCGAGTCGACGTCCGCGTTGCGAAGCCAGTCGGCCGTGCTCTCCATCCCCGAGGCAACCCGGTCGCTCGCCTTGCGCGCCTTCCGCTCCGTATCGGCACCGACCTCTGTCACGGTCGTGGTGGACGCCTTGTGGCGAAGTTTCTCCGCGCCCTGCTCCAGCTTGTCGGCGAGAGTCGCCTTCAGGTTCTGCGCCTTTTCCTTCGTGGCGCCAAGCTTATCGCGAGCCGATTCCTTCATCTCCTCGGCTCTCTGACCCATCCCGCTGCGGCCACCCAGGCTCTCCCTGCCCAGAGTGCCCGAGGTATCGGAGTACGCGCTCGCCGAGCGATCGCCGGTGGTGTCGCCGAGTTCGGCGTCCAGGTGGTTGGCCGACGCGCCGGCGCTCTGTCGCTGTGATCCGCGCTCGCTCTCCAGCGAGTCACCCATCGGGTTGGTGCGCTCGTTCGGATCGTGTTGCATGTTGGCTCCTCTTTATGCGGAAGTCTTACCGAGGAGCCTGCACGGTATGTGCCACGTACCGCGCGTGCATGCGCGGCGTTCGCCGACATGATGATGCGCAGTGAAAGCGGCGGGCGCGGCGCTGGGTGAGTCGCCGTCGCGCGCGGAGATGCGCGGCGATCAGCAGTGTTCCTCGAACGCGGCCACGAGATCTTCTGCGATCGCATCCGCGCTGCGCCCCTCGATCTGGTTGCGCTCCAGCATGTACACCAGCTGACCATCGCGAAAAAGCGCGATCTGCGGCGATGACGGCTGGTAGCCGGTGAAGTAGCTCCGCGCGCGCGAGGTGGCCTCCATGTCCTGCCCAGCGAACACGGTGGTGAGCGTGTCGGGACGCTTGCCGCTCCTGAGCGCGGCAGCCACCGCCGGACGCGCGTTCCGTGCAGCGCAGCCGCAGATCGAATTGACGACCACGAGCGTGGTCCCGTGCGCGTTCTTCAGCGTGGCGTCCACCTCGTCGGGCGTGCGCATCTCGGTAATCCCCAGCCGCGTGAGCTCCTCGCGCATGGGAGCCACGAACCGTTCGTCGTATGGCATTCAGCCTCCAGTGTGATGTCTACGGAGCCGCGCCCAGCCGCGACATCGGTCGCTGCGGTGCTCCACGTTCCACGCTTCCAAACTATCACGATCCGAAGGGCGCCGCGCTCTCCCGTACGGATCTTCGCCGCGCCGCCGCGCACCGGGCGTGATGGATGAGACAACCGTCACATCGGCCGCTGAAGCGAGGCGCGATCATTCCCAGCGTACCCGGTGCAGGAGCCCCGCAAACGATGGGAGATGAAAGTTTCGTGCAGCCGCAGGAGCTGACGGCGGAGTCGATCACCGAGGCGCTGCGCGGCGTGCGCTACCCCGGCCTCACGCGCGACCTCGTGTCGTTCGGCATGGTGCAGCACGTGAGTGTGTGCGACGGACGCGCCAAGGTGCAGCTCTCCCTCCGCAAGCCCGACGCCGCCACGCACGCGAAGCTCGATCAGGCGGTAAAGGAGGCGATCCTCGCCATCGGCGCGAAGTCCGTCGCGATGGAGATCGTCGCGCCCACCCCCCAGCCCACCGCGAAGGGGCACGCCACGACGCCCGACCCGTGGTCCGAACAGGCACGGCTCGCGGGCGTGGCGCACGTGATCGCTGTGGGAGCCGGTAAGGGCGGCGTGGGAAAGAGCACCGTCGCCGTGAACGTCGCGCTCGCGCTCGCGCGCGGCGGACTGCGGACGGCGTTGCTCGACGCCGACATATACGGTCCCAGTCTCCCGATCCTCATGGGAATCGAGGATGGCGCATCCCGCGTGCGGCTTTCGCCCGAGAAGGCCATCCTCCCTCTCGAAGCGCACGGAGTACCGATCATCAGCTTCGGCTTCTTCGTGGGCGAAGGGTCGCCCGCGATCTGGCGCGGGCCGATGGTGTCGAAGGCGGTCAAGCAGTTCGCGCATGGCGTGGCTTGGCCCGAGCTGGACGTGCTCGTGGTAGATCTCCCGCCCGGCACCGGCGACATCCCTCTCAGTCTCGCGCAGGCGGTCCCGCTCTCCGGCGCAGTGGTGGTGACGCAACCGCCGCGCGTCGCCGCCTCCGAGGCACGCAAAGCAGCCGACATGTTCCGCACCCTCGAGGTGCCCGTGCTCGGCATCGTCGAGAACATGACCGGCCCCTTCGGCCGCGGTGCGGGCCGCATGGTAGCCGGCGAGCTCGGTATCACGTTCCTGGGCGAGGTTCCCTTCGACGATATGATCGTGGGTGAGGGCGACAACGGCCTCCCCACGATGGTCGCGCGCCCCTCCAGCGGTGCGGGCATCGCCTTCGAGCGAGTCGCCCGAGGCATTGCGGGCGCGCTCGGCTGGGAGCACGTGAGCGCCGCCACGGCGAACGCGCGAGTGAGCGCATGACCGGCACCACCGCGACGACTCCCGCGACGACCACGGCGAAGGGCGCGCCCACGCGCCCCCCCATGGCGCCGACACCCGGCGGTCTGGCGCCGGCAGCCAACTCCATACGGCTCGCCGGCGAGAACTTCGCCGCTTCGATCCTCTACCTGCTGGCCGGTGCGGTGGGGCTGGTGTGGATCGCGCCGGAGCTGGCGATTGGAGCGTACCCCTCGCCGCACGTCGCCGGGATCACGCACCTCTTCACGCTCGGCTGGATCACCACCACCATCTTCGGCGCTCTCGCGCAGCTCCTTCCAGTGGCGCTCGGCGCTCCGATCCGCTCGACGCGCGTGGGCCACGCGGCCTTCTTCACCTTCGCCCCGGGCGTCGCGTTCTTCGCAGGGGGGATAGCCTCCAGCTCGCTCGCGATCCAGCACGTCGGCATAGCTCTCATCACAGTCGGCATCGTCCTCGAGGTCGGGAACATCGCCGCTTCCCTCCCGCAGGCGAAGAACCGCGACGTGACATGGGGCGCAGTGACCATCGCGATCTCGTACCTGGCGTCCACGCTCGTGCTGGGAGTGATCCTGCTGCACAACCTGCACAGCGGCTTCATCGCGAACGCGCGCCTCGCCACGCTCGCCACGCACCTGCACGTCGCCCTCGTGGGCTGGGTGCTCATGATGATCGTCGGCGTATCGCACCGGCTCCTCCCGATGTTCCTCCTCGCGCACGGCGCCGACACGCGCTGGACGAAGCGCGCGCTCGCGCTGCTGTCGGTGGGGGTCCTCGTCCTTGCGACGGGCCTCGTAGCGCGCCTCGCGCCGGCCGTATGGCTCGGCGCCGCGCTCATCGATTGCGGGATCGCGTGCTTCATCTGGCAGGCGTACTCGTTCTACCGGGTGCGGGTGCGGAAGAAGCTCGACGTGGGGATGCGCTTCGCCATGACCGCGATCGCGTTCCTCGCCATCGCGGCCGTGCTCGGCTCCGTGCTCGTGGCGCTCGGTCCGATGCACGCACGGCTCGCCACCATGTACATCGTCGTCGGGCTGCTCGGCGGGATCGTGCTCTACGTGGTGGGACTCTTCTACAAGATCGTCCCGCTCCTCGCCTGGACCGCGCGCTTCCGCGGCCGGATGGGAAAGGGCCCGGTACCCACCGTGGCGCAGCTCTACTCGGCGAAGGTGGCGTACGTGCAGCTCGGAGTGATGACGCTGGCGGTGGTTCTCCTCGCGAGCGGCGTGGGAGCGGGCATCACGCATATGACGCGCTGCGGCGCCGTGCTCTTCCTCGCCGGTGTCATGCTCTTCATCAGCCAGATAGCGCGCGTCGCCTTCGGAGGACGCTCATGACCGGATCCGATCGCACTGCCCCCGTGGCTCCCACGGACCGGGTATCCGATGTAATCGCGCGCGACGAAGCGCTCGTGGACGTCTTCGTGCGAGCCGCCCCGCACTTCTCGAAGTTGAGGAATCGAGCGATGCGCCGCGTCATGGCGCGTCTCATCACCGTGGAGCAGGCGGCACGCACGGCCGGGATCTCGCCCGACACGCTCGTTCGCGACCTGAACTCCGCGCTCGGAATCGCCGTGCACCCGGATGAAGCTCGATCGAGTGCGTCGAAGAACGAAGTGGCGAAGGGCGGCGCGATGCCCGAGCCCGGCGGGCACGGCCAGCCGGGCGGCGGTGTCCGCGAAGCAGCGGACGCCGCATCGCCCACTCGCCCGGTAGACGCACCCGTTCGAGAGGTCGATGTGCGGGAGGATCTCCGCACGGGGAACGAGCCCTTCTCGAAGATCATGGCTGCCGTGGCAGCGCTCGGTGACGGCGAGATACTCCGGCTTCGTACCACCTTCGAGCCGGTTCCACTCTTCACCGTGCTCGGCAAGCGCGGCTTCGTTCACGAATCGGAAGAGCATGCCGCCGAGGACTGGTCGGTCTGGTTCTGGCGCCCGGCGGATGATACATCGACCATCGATGCATCATCCGATGTTCGCGTGGCCGATACATCGAGCGTCGATGCTTCCCCTGCGGCCGACGCCGCCCCCGACCCGACTGCCACTGCCGGCGTGACATTCGACGACACGACGCTCGTGCTCGATGTTCGTGGCCTGCAGCCACCGGAGCCACTCATGCGCACCCTCGCGGCGCTGGAGACCCTCCCCGAGGGTCGCCAGCTCCTCCAGATCAACGCACGTGTCCCCCAATTCCTCTTCCCCATGCTCGTGGAGCGTGGGTTCGCGTGCGAGGTAGACGAATCGCGCGCCGATCGTGTGCTCGTGCGAATCTGGCGACCCGCCTGAGCGCTACGCACCCCCCGTATCACCACCGTACTTCCAACAGGAGACAGCCATCATGCCGGCTCAGTCCATCGAGCTCGACGTCCGCGCGATCCCGCCGCGCGACAAGCACCCTTCGATCTTCCGCGCCTTCGACAGCCTCCAGAGCGG
>JBIQMO010000212.1:0-6475 GCA_044463245.1 Gemmatimonas aurantiaca | reverse complement strand
CGGATGGTGTGCAGCATGTTGCCGCCCTTGGGATACATGTCCCCGGAGCCCTGCGAGTTGACGTTGTACGGGGGAACTATGGGGCGGTCGTTCCGGATCCCGCGCCGCACGCCGACGGTGTATCTCGCACCGGCCTCCTTTCCGAAGAGGCACTCGGTGTAGATCCCCTCGGCGTAGTTGGCGAAGCTCTCGTGGACCCACATGTCGGCATTGTCCTTCGCGGTGATGTTGTTGCCGAACCACTCGTGGGCGCTCTCGTGGACGATGATGAAGTCCCACTTCATGCCGAGCCCCGTACCAGAGCCGTCGCGCCCGCGGTAGCCGTTCGCGAAGTAATTCCCGTAGCTCACAGCACTCTGGTGCTCCATCCCGGTGTTGGGGACCTCGATGAGCTTGTAGCCGTCCTCGTACCAGGGGTACGGGCCGAACCAGTGCTCGAAGCACTTCAGCATCGACTTGGCTTGCGGCCACTGACGGTGCGCGGCATCGAGGTGGTAGTCCAGCGGCCAGAAGTCGAGCGTCAGCTTTCCGCCTTCGCCCTCCAGCGTGTCGGAGTAGTGCGCGTAATTCCCCGCGGCCACGGCGATCGCGTAGTTGTTGATCGGGTTGCGCACGGACCACTGGTAGGTGGTCGTACCGTCGCCGTTGGAGCTCTTCCTGGTGAGGCGGCCGTTCCCGACCTGGATGAGCGGGTCGGGGACTGTCAGGGCGACCCTCTGGCTGTCCGGCTCATCCGCCTGCGTGTCCTTGTTGGGCCACCAGACGCTGGCACCCATCCCCTGGTCGGTGGTGACGACCCACGGACGTCCGAGACTGTCGGTGGTCCAGGTGAAGCCGCCCTGCCAGGGTGGTCGCTTCGCGATCTGCGGCCGTCCGTGGTAGTAGACCTTGACGGTTTCGATCGCCCCCGCCTCGCGCGGCTCCGCGAAGGTGGCGAAGAAGGCATTCCCGTCGCGCCGGAAGGGGAGTGTGCCGCTCGCCGAGACTATGCTGTCCACCTCGAGCGGCTCCATGAGGTCGATCTGCATCTCCCGCCCCGGCTGCAGGACGCGATAGCTGATGGCATTGTATCCCGCGATGCTGCTGTCGGCCGGATCGACCTTTACGTGCAGATCGTAGAAGGTGGCGTCCCACCACACGCGTCCCGGCGTGGTGAACGATCCTCGCAGCGTATCCGCGCGCGTGAAGGTGCGCGCCTGCTGCGCGTCCGCGGCCTGTGCGGCTAGCGCGGGGAGTGCGGCGAGGAATAGGAGGGCGATCGAGCGAAGCATGGCGGGCTCCCTGGGTCTCGGTGTTGGCTTCGTGTGTGGATATAGTATCCAACATTCCAGGCCAGCCGAAAGGGGTCAGGTCTTGACTTGATACATTTTCTGGCCGCGGCCAGAAAATGTATCAAGTCAAGACCTGACCCCTTCCTACTTCGGCGACGGGGGGAGCGCCTGCACTCGCTTCTTGAAGGAGTGGAAGTTCTCGCTGTCCTGCGTCAGTGACTGCAGGATCAGCGGGTCGATCCTGCCTATCATCGCCCGCGTGTCGGCGATCCGGTCCTCCTCGAGGGGGTGAGTGGAGAACCACGCAGCCACGGTCGAGGGCTGCGTCCCACGCTCCTCGATGAGCTTCTCGAACATCTGCGGGATGCCGCGGGGGTCGATCCCCGCGCGCGTCACGTAACGTACACCGCTCTCGTCCGCCTCGGTCTCCGCTTCCCGGCTGAACTTGGCGAAGATCGCCGATCCGGCAGCCCCCACGAGGGCGCCGGTCGCCTGGCTCTCGCACACCCGGGTGAGCACGCAACCCAGAGCGATACCGACGTTTGCCCTCTGCTCCTTCTCCATTAGCTTCACGGTGTGCCGATTGGTCACGTGACCGATCTCGTGGCCGAGCACGCCGGCGAGCTCGTCGAGCTTCGTGGCTCTCTCGATGAGCCCGCGGTTCACGTAGATGAAGCCGCCGGGGAGAGCGAAGGCGTTCACCTCCTTGCTGTCCACAACGAAGAAGTGCCAGTCCAGGTTGCGGTCATCGGAGAGCTTGGCGATCGAGTCACCGAGCACGTTGATGTAGCGGTTGATCTCCGCGTCATCGATGATCGGGAGCTGCTGGTTGATCTGCGTGGCGTACTGCTGCCCCATCTGAACTTCCTGCTGGGTGGAGATGGTGGCACACGCCGTCGTGGCGAACACCAGCATCCCCATCGCTGCGAACCGCTTCATGTTCCTACCTCCGATCGATTGCAACGCGGCACCTCCCGCCGATCACGCATTCGTTCGCCAGCCGGATTGACCGCGTGAAACTACTCACCCTTGCCCGCGACCTGCAGCGCCGACGCTCGCGCGAGCGCCAGCGGCTCTTCGTGGTCGAGGGCGTGAGAAGCGTCGAGGAGCTGCTGCGCTCTCCCATCTCCGTACAGGGAGCCGTCGTCGGGCCTGCCCTCGCCGCCACTCCCCGCGGCGGGGCGTTGCGCTCCTCGCTCGCCGCATCCGGCGTCCCGCTCCTCGATGTGGACGAGCGGGACTTCGCGAGCGTTGCGTCCACCGAGTCGCCGCAGGGAATCCTCGCCATCGCGCGCATCCCCGAGCGCGACATCGCGTCGCTCCACGTTCCCCGAGAGGCGCGCATTCTCGTGCTCGACGCGATCCAGGATCCCGGCAACGTGGGGACTCTGGTCCGCACCGCCGCCGCCTTCGGCGTCAGTGCGACGTTCGCCATGCCGGGCACCGTTGACCTCTGGAATGGGAAGGTCGTCCGTAGTTCAATGGGCGCCCTCTTTCACCATCCCACCGCGATTTGTACCTGGGAGGAGCTCGACGAGTTCCTCGCGAGCCGCGCGATCCCGCTCTGGGGCGCCGACGCCGGCGGCGAGGAGCTGGAGGTCATAGAGTCGCCTTTCCCGCAGCGGCTGGCTATCGCGGTGGGGAACGAGGGCGCCGGGCTCTCTTCCGAAGTACGCAACCGTCTCGCGCGCACTGTCGCCATCCGTACCTGTCCCGACGTCGAGTCGCTCAACGTCGCGGTAGCGGCGGGCATTCTTCTTCACCACTTCCGATCCTAATGTCTCCTCTCGCGGCCATCGACTCCACGGCAATGCGCGTCATCGCGTTCGTAACAGGTGCGGTGATCGGCTCGTTCCTCAACGTTTGCGTGGCGCGCTGGCCGAAGGAGCTCTCGGTAGTGTCGCCGCGATCGCGCTGCCCCAACTGTTCTCACGAGATCGCGTGGTTCGAGAACGTGCCGATGGTGAGCTGGCTCGCTCTGCGCGCGCGCTGCCGCGGATGCCGCCAGCCGATCTCCATCAAGTATCCGATGGTGGAGCTGGCGGTGGCGCTCGGCTGGCTCGGCGCGGTGATCGCGTACGGGCCGGGCCTCACCGCACTGCGCGTGGCGGTGTTCGGGACGATCCTCTTCGGCGTAGTCCTCACCGACGCGATGGAGTACGTGATCCCCGATGGTTTTACCGCCTTCGGCCTGGCGTGGGCGCTCGTGATGGCGTTCGTCGCCGTCTTCGTGAATGAAACTTCGCCCTTCGCATCGCTGTATGATTCATTGATAGGAGCGTGCGCCGCGGCGGGTGCCATCGCCATCGCCGGCTGGCTCGGCGAGCTGGTACTGAAGAAGGAGGCGATGGGCTTCGGCGACGTCACGCTCATGGCGATGATAGGCGCGCATCTCGGGGTGGCGCGCGGCCTGATGACGATCTTTCTGGGAGCGGCTCTGGGCGCGGTCGGGTTCCTGGTGATAGTCTTCCCCATAGCCTGGCTGCGGAGTCGGCGCGCGGGGAAGGAATTCGAGCCGCCGCTCGTGCCTTTCGGCGTGTTTCTCGCTCCTGCCGCGATGCTGGTACTCCTCTGGGGAGATGCCCTGCTGAACTGGTACCGAGGGCTGATGGGCTTATGATGTTCGGTGACATGCTCCGCTCCGAAGAAGCGACGCTGCAGCAGGTGACGCGAGACCTCACCGCGCTGGCGCGCGCCGGGAAGCTCGAGCCGGTGCGCTGCCGCGAGATGGAGATCTCGCGCGTGGTGGACATCCTCCTTCGCCATGCGAAGAACAATGCCGCGCTCGTGGGCGCGGCGGGCGTGGGGAAGACCGCCATCGCGGAGGGGCTCGCGCAGCGCATTGCCGAGGGCGCGGTTCCTCTCGCGCTCCGCGATGCTCGCATCCTCGCGCTCGACCACGTGGCGCTCCTCGCCGGAACGATGTTTCGAGGGCAGTACGAGGAGCGCCTGCGCGCAGTGGTCACCGCCGCTTCGGCGGATCCCAATGTGATCCTCTTCGTGGACGAGCTGCACAACCTGATCGGGCAGGGGACTGCCATCGGCGTGGCCATGGACGCCGCCAACATGCTCAAGCCGGCACTCGTGCGCGGCGACTTCCGCGTGATCGGCGCCACGACGGATGACGAGTACGAGCGCTGGGTGCGCGGCGATCCGGCGCTCGAGCGTCGCTTCCAGCCGATCCCGGTGCGCGAGCTGAGCTCGGAGGAGACCGTCCAGATCCTGCGCGCGCGGCTCGACCGCCTCGAGCGCCACCACTCGGTGGCGATCTCCGAAGAGGCGGTTCTGGCGAGCGTGGAGCTGACCGATCGCTACGTGACCGACCGCGTGCGTCCCGACCGCGCCATCGACGTGCTCGATGAAGCGTGCGCGCACACGCAGGCTACCGCAACGTACTCGCGCGATCTGGAGAAGCTGATCATCGAACGGCGCACACTGTTGAGCGCGGCGGAGCACGCGCGCTCCGTGCTCGAGGAGCCGGAGTCCGCTGCGCAGGGGAAGCCGGAGAGCGCGGCGCGCCCCGCGGATGCCGAACCGGAGGAAGACCCGCTCGGGCGAATGGCGCGCGACGGCTTCGCGGCGCTCGAGCGCTTCGGGCTGGAGCTCGAGGCGGCTCTCTCCGGAGGCTTCGCGCGCTCGGCGCAGGGCACGCCGGAGGATGCGGATCGGAGCGCACGGGGCGTGGAGCGCGAGGTGAAGGATGCCCCCGCTCGTGAAGCGCGCCCGCACGAGCGCGAGTCGAAGCCCGGGAGGGCGCAGAGCAAGCGCGAGCGCCTCGCCACGCTCGAGACGGAGCTACGGCGGCGATTGATAGAGGAGGGACTGGTGGTGCGCGGGCACGACATCGCTCGCGTGGTCGCGGTCTCCACCGGCCAGCACGTTCACTGGAGCATCTGAAAGTTGAAGATTCGGAGCGCACCCACGCTGCTACTTCTGACCATGGCCGCGGCATGTTCGAGCGGCGAGGGGAGCAGCGAGATAAAGGGCCCGTACGCCAAGCAGGTGGCCGTGGCCATCCCCGCCATCGAGAAGGGCACCGGCCTGAAGTTCAAGGAGCAGCCGAAGGTGGAGACGCGCACGAAGCAACAGGTGCGCTCCTTCCTCGAGCAGCGCTTCGCCGATGAGGTGACCGACGACGAGATCGAGGGTCAGCAGATCATGTACAGCCGCCTCGGGCTGATCCCGGACACCATGAAGCTGAAGAAGTTCATGCTCGACCTGCTCACCGAGCAGGTGGCCGGCTTCTACGATCCGAAGACGAAGGTGCTCTACATCGTGGACGGTGCGCCGCCCGAGCAGGTGGGCTTCGTGGTGTCGCACGAGCTGGTGCACGCGCTGCAGGATCAGTACACCGATCTCGATTCGATCCAGGATGCGAAGGGGAACAACGACCGCTCGCTCGCGGCGCAGGCGGTCTTCGAGGGGCAGGCGATGCTCGTTCCGCTCAAGGCCGCGCTCGGGCCCGGCGCGTTCTTCCCCGGTGGCTGGGATCGCGTACGCGAGATGATAAGACAGCAGCAGGCGAGCATGCCGATCTTCAATTCGGCGCCCTTCGCCCTGCAGGAGATGCTGCTCTTCCCGTATCTGAGCGGCGCCGAGTTCATGCGCCGCTTCGACGCCGAGCGCCCGGGAGAGCAGCCGTACAACGCCAACCTGCCGACGTCCACGGAGCAGATCCTGCACGAGCAGGCGTACTTCGGAAAGGAGCGCGACGCCCCGACCACGGTCACGCTCCCGGAGCCGCGCAGCGGCAAGGTGCTCTACTCGGATGACATGGGCGAGTTCGAGACGCGGCTCTTCCTCTTCCAGCACCTGCAGGACCAGAACGATGCCGTGCGCGGCGCCGCCGGCTGGGACGGCGATCGCTACCAGGTTATCCGCACGGCTCGTGGCGATGGCATCGTCTGGCTCACGGTCTGGGACTCCAACATCGACGCCGCCGAGTTCGGGAGCGACCTCGAAGACGTGATGTCGAAGCGCTTCCGCTCTGCCACCCCGCGCACCACAGCCGCTGGCAAGTCCTACTCGGTCTCCGACCGCACCATCACCATCTGGGGCGGCGATCTCGACGGCCGGAACGTGGTACTCTATACCGATCTCCCGAAGGGAGAGAGTTACGATGTGAAGGGGGCGAAGCTGGGAGAGTGATTCGATGGAAAGCAGACGGCTGTGCCGACGGGGTCAGGTCTTTAATTTCGAGTGGG
>JBIQMO010000211.1:0-6478 GCA_044463245.1 Gemmatimonas aurantiaca | reverse complement strand
CCTGCTCATCGCCCTGCTCATCGCCCTGCTCATCGCCCTGCTCATCGCCCTGCTCGGCCGCGCCCTCGGCGGCTGCAGCTTCCGCCGCGATCTCGCTCTCGTCCGGCTCCAGCCACAGCGTGAGCACCGCTACCCCGCTCTCGCGCCCGCCCTGACGGATCGCGGGGAAGACGTGCACTTCCTCCACGCGCTCCACGTCGATGCGCTCGGCGATCGCACGAAAGAAGCGCTCGCGTCCTTCCGCGTTCACAGCGCCGCGACGGGAGTGTGCGACGACGCGCTCGCGCCACGCGCGGTCAGCTCGCGCTCCACGTAGAGTCGCAGGATCTGCATGAAGTCCTGCGCGTTCGTCACCACTCCGAACGCCTGGTGAGTGCCCCGATCCTTCAGCTTGCTCACCACGAACTCCGAGGAGTCGACGCAGATGGTGGGAAGCTCGCGCAGCGATCCGTCCGCTTCGGCTACGAAGGCCGGGAGCATGTTACCAACCGCGATCGCATGCAGAGCGGTGGCAATCATAATGCTCATCGTGGCCTTCGTGGTGTGCTCCTTCATCGCATCCTGGGCCTCGATGGCGTCGGCCACCACGTCCGGGAGCGGACCATCATCCCGGATCGAGCCGGAGAGCACGAAGGGCACGTCGTGTTTGACGAGCGCGTGCATGATCCCGTCGGTGATTATCCCCTGCTCCACCGCCGCCGCGATCGACCCCGCCGCTCTCACCTGGTTGATCGCGCGCATGTGCTTCCCGTGGCCGCCGGCGGTCGACTGGCCCGTCCCCGTCATCCCGAGCGTGGTCCCGAAGATGGACGCCTCGATGTCGTGCACCGCGACCGCGTTCCCCGCTAGGAGCGCGTTCACGAACCCGTTATCGATGAACCACGTCATGTCGGTGCGCGCTCGCGAGTGAACGAGCGCGGGGCCCGTGACCCAGATGATGTAGCCGCCGCGCTCTCGCTCATCTATGAGGAGCCGCGCCATTTGACCGTAGTCGATCGGCTTCTCGCGCGAGACCTCACTCCCCATGAACTTGAACTCACCCTCGGTCTCGTCGCCGAGGAACGCTTCCGCATAGACGTAGATCCCCTCGGACCCATCTTCGGCGAACCCCACCGCGACGCGATCGCCCTCGCTCACGCGTCGCATCTCCCTCACCCACACTTCGCCATTGGCATCGAGCACGAGCGCGCCATCCATGCGCGGCTCGCGCGGCATCCGCCACTCCCCGCCTATGCGCACATAGGTCGGAAGATTGGTCGTGCTGAAGAATCCCTCGGGGAGCACGCCGTCGGCAGGCGCCACGACGAAGCGTGCATCAGGCGCCCCCTGGAAGCGGGCCGCCGTGAAATCCGGATGCGAGAATGCGGTCACGAGGGAAAGGTATCGGGGGCGGGAAGGTAGGGGAACTGTAGGTAGAAGGAAACAGGGCCGACGGGGTCAGGTCTTTAATTTCGAGCCGTATGGGCTGTAGCCCATACGGCTCGAAATTAAAGACCTGACCCCGTCGGCCCGTCAAAGCACCGACACCGGATCCCTGTCCAGCGCCACCCGCAGGTCGTGCGAGGTGGGGATGGGGAAGCGCTCCATGAAGTAGCGGGCGACGCGAACGAGGGGGGTGGGGCGATGGGACTTCAGGAATAGGTGCCAGCGCCAGCGGCGCTTGATTCGATCAATGGGGCAGGGGGCCGGGCCGACGACCCAGACGTCCTCGATTCCCTGCGTGGCCAGGAGCTGGCGGAGCCAGTCGCCGGCGGCGATGGCCAGATCCACAGTGGGGTCCTCGGCGGTGCCGCTGAAGATCACGTTGGCGAGGCGGATGGCGGGCGGATACGGCGGGTCGTCGCGGGCGGGGAGCTCGAGGGAGACGAAGGAGTGGTAGTCGTGCGAGAGCGCGCAGCGCACGGCGTGGTGGTCGGGAACGCGGGTCTGGATGAACACTTCCCCACCCTTCGGACCGCGGCCGGCACGCCCGGCGACCTGGCTGAGGAGCTGGAAGCTCCGTTCCGACGCGCGGAAGTCGGGCATGTTGATTCCGACGTCGGCGTCTATCACACCCACCAGCGTCACGTTCGGAAAGTCGAGCCCCTTGGCGATCATCTGCGTGCCGAGGAGGATCTCCACCTCGCCGCGCGCCACGCGGTCGAGGATCTCCGCGTGCGCCCACTTGCCGCTGGTGGTGTCCACATCCATGCGCGCGATGCGCGCGTACGGGTAGCGCTCCGAAAGGAGGCGCTCCACCTGCTGCGTCCCCAGCCCACGCTGCCGCACGGTGCGTCCGCCGCAGCGCGTGCAGACGTGCGCCGCCGGCTCCTCGTGCAGGCAGTAGTGGCAGACGAGCCGCTCGGGACTCGTGTGATAGGTGAGGCTGATGCTGCAGTTGGGACAGCTCTTCACGTCGCCGCACTCCTCACACTGCACGAAGGAGGCGTAGCCGCGGCGGTTGAGGAGCAGGATGCTCTGCTCGCCGCGCTGCAGCCGCTCGCCGAGCGCGGCCTCGAGCGGCTCGCTGAAGGCGCGCCTGAACGCCGCGTGCGCTGCGCGCGCCTCCCCCTCCCCCTCCGCCATCGTCGCGCGCTCACGCCTGTCGAGCGCTCTCAGGTCCACCACTTCGACGCTCGGGAGCCGGCCCGAGCCCACGCGCCCCGGGAGGGAGAGGAGTGTGAACTTTCCACTCTGTGCGTTGTGCCAGCTCTCGAGACTGGGCGTTGCGCTCCCCAGCACCACGACGGCACCGGCGTACTGCGCGCGCACCACCGCGACCTCACGGGCGTGATACCGTGGAGTCTCGCCGTTCTTGTAGCTCCCCTCGTGCTCCTCGTCCACGATGATGGCGCCGAGGTCGCGAAGCGGCGCGAAGACGGCGGAGCGCGCGCCGACCGCGATCCGCTTCTCCCCGCGCTGCAGCGCGAGCCAGGCGTCGTAGCGCTCGCCGTCGCTCAGCGCCGAGTGCAGCACCGCGACGCGATCGCCGAACACGGCGCGGAAGCGGTCCACAGTCTGCGGCGTGAGCGCGATCTCCGGCACGAGCACGATCGCGCTCTGCCCGCGACGGTCCACCACCTCGCGGAGCAACTCGATGTAAACCAGGGTCTTCCCGCTCCCCGTCACGCCGTGGAGGAGGAAGACGTCGCCTCCCTTCCCCGCCGCCAGCGCATCGATCGCCGCGCGCTGGGCGGGCGTCGGCTCGTGCGAGTCGGGCTTCGCGGTCGGCCGCGCGGCGAACGGATCGCGCGCGACGACCTCGTGGTCTATGCGGATCGCTCCGCGCGCCGCGAGCTTGCGTATCACGTCGTTGGAGAAGCCGAGCTGCTCGATGAGGTGCGCGACATCGGAGCGCCCCCCCAGCCGCTCTATCACCTCGTACAGCTCGCGCTGCCGCTTCGCCCGCGCGAAGAGCTCGTCGCGCTCCTGGAGCGAGGGGAGCTCCATCGAGAGCACCGCCACACGCCGCGTCTTCGGCGTGGGACGCGGCGCCGCCACGCCGGTGAGCAGCGCGGGGAGAACGCAGCGCACCACGAGCCCGATCGGGACCACGTAGTAGTCCGCGATCCAGTGGCACAGCTCGAGCATCGATTCGTCGAGCGCCGGCGCGGGGTCCGGGACATCGATGATGGCACGCGGTGACTTCACGCCCTTGCCATCGCTCGCGCCCAGGCAGATGCCGATCGCCCTGGCGCGGCGCAGCGGGACCACCACGCGCGATCCTGGGAGGAGCGGGTTCCCCGGCTCCTCCTTTACCGCGTAGGTGAAGGTCTGGTGCAGCGGGAGGGGGAGCGCGACCTCTACGAGTCGCTCCGCGCTCATCCCTTCTCTACACCCAGGCCCGGACCGGTCGGGATCGAGATCTTTCCGCCATCGATGTTGGCGCCCCTGTACGGATCGTCGGCCAGCAGCGCGGCGCCATCGAGGTCGGCATAATCCAGGAGCGGGGAGATGTGCGCCGCGGCACTGATCCCCAGACTCGTCTCGATCATGCACCCCATCATGACGAGCATCCCGTGGGCGCGGGCTGTGGCGACCATCTTCTGCGCCTCGCGCAGACCGCCGCACTTGGAAAGCTTGATGTTGATCCCGTCCACCGCGCCCTCGAGCCGGGGGATGTCGGTGGCGACGAGGCACGACTCGTCCGCTATTATCGGAAGCGGCGATCGCTCGCGCACGAAGCGCAGCCCCTTCACATCGTGCGGGGGAAGCGGCTGCTCCACGAACTCGATGTCGTAGTCGACCAACCGCTCGATTGTCCGCACCGCCAGCTTGGGATTCCACGCGGCATTGGCATCCACGCGCAGCGTCTTCCCGGGCGCCTCCTCGCGGATCACGCGCACGATGTCCTCGTCGTGGTCGGTGCCGAGCTTCACCTTGAGGATCGGGTACTGCTCCGCTTCCCTCACTTTCTGCCGCAGCTCCGCCTCGCTCCCGATGCCGATGGTGAAGCTCGAGAGGGGCGAGCTCGCGGGATCGAGTCCCCACATCCTGTAGAGCGGCACGCCGAGCCGCTTCGCCGCGAGATCGTGCAGCGCGGCGCTCACCGCGCTCCGAGCCGAGCCGTTGAAGCGAACCACGCGAGAAAGCTCCGCCTCGATCGTCTCGAGCGACCAGGGGTCCGCGCGGTCGAGCACCGGGGCGAGCTGCGACAGTATCGCCACCACGGTATCCGCCGTCTCCCCATAGAAGCGGCTGGGCGCCGCCTCGCCCCACCCCCAGCAGCCATCGCTGTCGGTGACACGAACGGTGACGAGGCGCCACTCGCTGGCGCCGCCGCGCGCTATCGTGAACGCGTGCTTGGTATGTACCGCAATGATCTCGTGGGTGAGCTTCATGATGACGTTGGGGTGATGCCGAGCCGGCGAGCGATGCGCGCGGCTCGATGCTCGTCGTGGCCGTGCGCGGGAGAGAGAAAATCTATCACCGCGTCGGCCAGATCGTTGCCCCGCTGGTAGCGATCGGCGGGGTTCTTCTGCAGGCACTTCATCGTTATCGCCGCGAGCGCGGGCGGCGTGCGCGAATCCACGACGTCCGGCGAGGCGGCCGTCTCGTGCACGTGCTTGTAGCCTATGGAGTACGAGTCGGCCCCGTCGAAGGGCGGAAAGCCGACCAGCATCTCGTAGAGCATCACGCCGAGCGCATAGATGTCGCTGCGGCCGTCCACGAGCTTTCCCATCGCCTGCTCGGGCGACATGTAGTGCGGCGTACCCATGGCGCGGCCGGTGGCGGTGAGCCGGTTGTGGAAGCGCGCGGTCGCTATCCCGAAGTCGGTGATGAGCGCGTTGCCGTCTTCGTCGAAGAGGATGTTGTCCGGCTTCACGTCGCGGTGCACCACGCCGTGGCGGTGCGCGTGATCGAGCGCGGCGGCGATCTGCGCGGAGATGGCGCACGCCAGCTCCGGCGCCACGGTTCCACCCTTCACTATCATGTCCGCCAGCGAGCCGCCGGGCATGTACGGCATCACCAGGAAGACCGTCGACTCCAGCTCACCGTAATCGAGGATGGGGCAGATGTACGGGTGGACGAGCTGCGCCGCCGCTTCGGCCTCGCGACGAAAGCGCTCGCGCATCTCGGCGTCGCGCGCGAGGTGCGGGAGGAGAACCTTCATCACCACCGGCCGCCCCAGTCGCGCGTGGCGCGCGGCGTAGACACTCGCCATCCCGCCCGTGGCGAGCCGGCGGTAGACGCGATAGTGCCACCCCGCGCTCCGGCGAAGCTGGTCGATCTCTTCATCGGGGCGCTCGCGCGGCGCATCGGTCAGCTCGGGGAGCTCCGAAGCGCAGCGCGTGCACGTCACGCTGGCATTCCGGTTCCAGGTACCGCAGTCGGGACAGAACATTTTCAGGATCCGAAATCCATGCGGACGAAGTCGTACGGGGGCCAGGGGCCGGTCTTGGCGAAGATGAGCTCCGGACGGCGAAGCGCCTGGGTGCGCAGCTGCTCCGCGAACTCCGCCCAGCGAGCCTCGTCGATGAGGAACGCGCCGCTCATGATAGTCGAGTGGAGATGCAGCGGAAGTGAAACGGCTGCCGCTGCGTCGCGGCGGAGAAGACGGAAGCACTCGGCGGCCGCCAGATCCGCGGCTCCCACCTCCTCCTCCGAAAGCGACTCCTCAGGCGCACGCAGGGAAACATGGACGCGTGCCTCCCAGCGGTCGGCCACGAAGTGGATCCCCTCGTTGAGCGCTATGTAGTTCTGCTCGAGCCAGCGGCGCACGTGGTCGGCGCCACGGAAGATCGTTCCGCAGGGGGCGGGGAGTACCGCACCCGATCGGAACGCCCGCTCCACCACACCGCGATGCTGGGCGGCGCTGCACTGAACGCTGGCTGCGTGGCTGAAAGGCGCCTGCTCGACGAGAGCTCCTATGTCGCGAAAGCGGAGGATGCTCACACCGTCCGGAACGCCGGCGGTGCCGACCCCGTCGGCTCGTACGAGCAACGCCACGCCGTACAGCCGGCAGCCATTCAGCTTTCCTTCTCGTGCGGCCACTTGA
>JBIQMO010000210.1:0-6556 GCA_044463245.1 Gemmatimonas aurantiaca | reverse complement strand
CCACGACCCACGGATTAACAGTCCGTTGCTCTACCGACTGAGCTACTCGCGAATGATGTCGTGCTGATGTAACGGAACCTTGAAAGCTAAGCAATTTGGAGCGTGAGTGTCAAGAAAGCTGCGGCTCGCGATCATGAACGGTGAGCGAGCCGGCGTCACTCACGACGCGGCCATCCGCTCCGCGGCACGCGCGCCGGCTGCTCGTGTCGACCGGGTCCTCCCCTCGGGTGCCAACACCTTGCGCAGCCAGCGCCCGGTGTAAGACTCATCCACCCGGGCTATCTCCTCCGGGCGCCCCATTGCCACCACCGAGCCGCCACCGGCGCCGCCCTCCGGTCCAAGGTCTATCACCCAGTCGGCGAGCTTCACCAGGTCGAGGTTGTGCTCGATGATCACCAGCGTATGACCGTGGTCCACGAGCCGCTCGAGGACGAGCGCGAGCTTGCGTACGTCCTCCAGGTGGAGGCCCGTCGTGGGCTCGTCCATGACGTACAACTTGCGTCCCTGCTTCCTTCCGGCAAGTGCCAGCTCGCGCGCAATCTTGATGCGCTGCGACTCGCCGCCCGAGAGCGTCGGCGCGGGCTGGCCCAGGCGCAGGTAGCCGAGCCCCACCTGCTGCAGCTGCCAGAGCGCCTGGCCCAGCTTCTCCTCGCGCGGAAAGAAGCGAATGGCCTCGTCCACGGTCATGTTCAACACGTCGTCGATGTTCTTCCCGTTGACCGCGACCTCCAGCACCTCGGGCTTGAAGCGCTTCCCGCCGCACTCGTCGCAGGGTACATAGACGTCGGCCATGAAGACCATCTCGACCTGAAGCTGACCCGCCCCTTCGCACGTCTCGCAGCGGCCGCCGGGCGTGTTGAAACTGAAGGTGCCGGGCGTATAGCGCCGCTTCTTCGCGAGTGGCTGCGAAGCGAAGATGCGGCGGATCTCGTCGAACGCCTTGACGTAGGTGACGGGATTCGAGCGTGGCGTCTTGCCGATAGGGCTCTGGTCGATGAGTACCACATCGGTTATCGCCTCCCAGCCGGTGAGCTCGTCGAAGTCGCCTACCGGCTCGCCGAGGTGTCGCTTGGCGGTGTGGTCGCCGTGGAGGCGCAGCTCCAGCGCACGGTACAGCACGTCGTGCACGAGAGTGCTCTTCCCCGAGCCGGAGACGCCGGTAACCGCGGTCATCGCGCCCAGCGGGATGCGCACGTCCACGCCGCGCAGATTGTGCTCCCTGGCGCCGGTGAGCGTGAGCCAGCGGGGGCCGAGCGGGCGCCGCTCCTCGGGGAGGGGAACCGACCTGGCGCCGGTGAGGTACGCGCCGGTGAGCGGGCTCGCCGCCGCCTCGCTGACCCTGCCGCTGTATACGAGCTGACCCCCGCGCTCGCCGCTCGCGGGCCCCAGCTCCACCATGTAATCCGCCGCGCGGATCGCTTCGAGGTCGTGCTCCACCACGAGCACGGTGTTGCCGGAATCGCGCAAGCGTCGAAGCAGCGTCAGGAGGCGGTCGACGTCGCGCGGATGAAGGCCGATGGATGGCTCGTCGAGCACGTAGAGCGTATCCACCAGGTGCGAGCCGAGCGAGTTGGCGAGCGCGATGCGCTGCGCCTCGCCGCCGGAGAGCGTGCGCGTGGCGCGGTCCAGCGAGAGGTAGCCGAGTCCCACATCCACGAGGAAGCTCGTGCGCGACCGCGCCTCGCCAAGGATGCTCTCGGCGATCTCCTGCTCGAAGGGGGTGAGTGGTAGATCAGCCAGCCATTGCGACAGGTCGCGCACGGCCAGCGCGCTCACCTCGGCGATGGTGCGGCCGTTCATCTTCACGTTGAGTGCCTCCGGCTGCAGGCGCGTGCCGTGGCAATCGGGACACTCGAGCGCCGTCTGGTACTGGCGCAGGAAGACGCGGATGTACTGCTTGTAGCGCTTCTCCTCGAGGTCGCGCAGGAAGGGGAAGATCCCCTTGTAGCCGCGCGCGCGCGCGCGAAGGAGCTTGTCGCGCTGCTCCGCGCGGAGATCCTTCCATGGCGTGTCCATGTCGATCCCGTTGGCGCGCGCAAACTCCGCCAGCGCCCGGCGCTTGTTCTCGTAGCGCGGCTTGGTCCACGGGTCTATGGCGCCGGCACGAAGCGTTCGCTCGGGGTGGGGGACGATGAGCGTCTCATCGTATTCGAGGGTGGCGCCGAAGCCGTTGCAGGTCGGGCACGCGCCGCGCGGACTGTTGAAGGAGAAGAGTTGCGGCGTCGGCGTGACGCCCCGCGTCCCATCGTACGCGCACTCGAAGCGTTCGGTAAAGCGCAGGCGAAAGGCCTCTTCCCCCGAGCCGCCGAAGACGATGCACTCACCATCGCCCTCGGCGAAGGAGGTCGCGATGGCGTCGGCCAACCGGCCGCGCACATCGTCGGAGACCGCGAGACGGTCGGTCACCACGACGAGCTCGTTGACCGTGGTGAGATCCGGTTTACCGGCCGCGAGCTCATCGAGGTGGTAGACGACGCCGTCGGCGAGCACGCGCAGGAAGCCCTGCTCGCGGAGACTCTGCACCACCGTGGCGTGCGAGACCTCTTCGCTTAGACGAAGCGGGAAGCCCACGGAGAAGCGCGTCCCGGCCGGTAGGGCGAGCACCTGATCCGTGGCCGACCGGACGGTGTCCGGGCGCATCTCGCGGCCGCAGATGGGACAGTAGGTGCGACCGATTCGGGCCCAGAGGAGGCGAAGATAGTCGTAGATTTCCGTCGCGGTTCCGACGGTGGAGCGCGAGGTGCGGGTCGGGTTCTTCTGCTCGATCGCGACTGCGGGCGAGAGGCCGTCGATGTGATCGACCTGCGGTTTCTCCATCCGCTCCAGGAACTGCCGAGCGTACGCCGAGAGCGATTCGACGTAGCGTCGCTGTCCTTCGGCGTAGATCGTGTCGAATGCGAGGGAGGACTTACCCGAGCCGGACGGCCCCGTGACGACCGTGAATGCGCGCCTGGGGATTTCGACGTCGAATCCCTTGAGGTTATGCTGGCGCGCTCCGCGGACCACTATCTCGGACTTCATCGCCTAAAGATAGCTCCGCCAGATCCGAATAAAAACCGACACGCCCCGCTCTCAACGTCGATGGCGGAAGATGAATCTTCCCACGAGGAGCACGAGGATGGCGCCGAGGGTGGCGAGGAGTATCGAGCGGATATCGAAGCGACTCTGGCTGATGGCGCCCCACCCGACGAGCGATCCGAACCAGCCTCCCAGCAGGGCTCCGGCGATCCCCAGCACTACAGTGATGATGCACCCGGCCGGGTCGCGTCCCGGCACGAGGAATTTGGCGAGCGCTCCCGCTATGAGGCCGAGAAGGATCCAGTGGAGCCAGAGGGGCATTGACGCAGGGTTCAGGAGGCAGGGTTCAGGAGGCAGAAGCTACAAGGAAACAGGAATCAGGAAACAGCAACCTGCTTCCGATGACAAAGAGCTCACGCGGCACGCAGTTCCTGTTTCCTGATTCCTGATTCCGCCTCCTCCCCCTTCGTCCTCAACCCTGCTCCATCACGGGGTTCTGCGCACCGCGAGACGATAGATCCAGAGCAGGATGATCGCGCCGATGATGGCGAGGATGATGCTCCAGATGCCGAAGCCGTTGAGGCCGCGGCCCATGATCAGGCTGCCGATCCAGCCGCCGATGAACGCACCGACGATGCCGATGATGATCGTCACGATGATCCCGCCGGGGTCGTTACCAGGCATGATGGCCTTGGCAATGATTCCAGCGATGAGGCCCAGGACGATCCATGCGATGATGCCCATACGTCCTCCCTTTGTAAGCCTGTTGCGCGCGCCCGAGCGGCTCGCTTGCCCATCAGGGCACGCCATTACGCAACCCACGTACCACGCTCTGCCGCTTGCCTGCATCAAGGGCACGAAATAGCTTCGATTGGTTGCGTAACCGTCATGCCAGCGCCGCGCCACGGATGCTGGAAATCGACGGTCGGCGGCCAGGAGGCGGCCACCGGGACGGAAACATGGTCCAACTTTTCCTCGTACGGAAGGCCGTGACCGCCAGATGAAGACGCGTGTCTTACTCCTACGGACGAATCGCCTGTGCAGCTCGAGGTAGGTCAGGGTACGAACACCGGAATGATTCGGTCGGGGAACGAAGACAACTTCTACTCCGATCCCGATAGAGGCCTCTTCGTGGTGGCCGATGGGATGGGTGGGCACGCCGCCGGCGAGGTGGCGAGCGAGATGGCGGTCACGATCGTCGCCGAAGTACTCTCGGGTCTCAACACCCTTCCCGATGAAGCTGCCGCGAGGGCGATCCACGAAGCCGTACGTCGCGCCAACGAGGCGATCTACCAGCGTACGCTCACGGAGACCGAGAAGCACGGCATGGGCACCACGGTCTCGCTTCTCGGCCTGCACGACTGGCACTACGTGATAGGGCAGGTGGGCGACTCGCGCGTCTACCTCCTGCGCGAGGGGCGGCTGGTCCAGCTCACGAAGGACCACTCGTACGTGCAGGAGCAGGTGGATGCCGGAGCGCTCACTCCGGAGCAGGCGCGCTACCACCCGTACAGCAACGTGATCACCCGCTGCGTGGGTGCGGGCGCCGAAGTGCAGCCCGACGTGTACGTCGGCGCGGCGCAGGCGGGCGATACCTTCCTCGTCGCTAGCGATGGACTCACCGGTATGGTAGACGACCGCCGCCTGCAGCAGCTACTAGGATCCCGCGCCCCCGCGCAGCGTGTCGTGGATGCGCTCATCGCGGAAGCGAACGGCCGCGGTGGACTCGACAACATCACCGCGATAGTCGTCCGAGTGCTGCGCGACGACGAAGTGCCGCGCACCACGAATTCCTTCACGGCGATCCGTACCCCCTTCATCACCGGCGCCCAGCGCCGCCGTTGAGATGCCCGACGAGACGGTTGGCTCGCTCGCGGAGCTCTACCTGGGCAACATCCTGTACGCCATCGAGCTCGCCGCCCACACCCTGGATGAACAGGGCCGCCCGGATGATGCCGCCTTCTACCGTGGCATAGCGCGGAAGATGGCAGAGGCGAGGGGGAGGGAGAAGGAGGGTTCAGGAGGCAGGGTTCAGGGTTCAGGGGGATAAGGAAACAGGCACCGGCTCCCGGGGGGGGAAGCCCTCTACTCGGAAGCAGTTCCTGTTTCCTGTTTCCTTTAGCCTGCCTTTCCTGAACCCTGAACCCTGCCTCCTGAACCCTCTATCTCCACCAGCTCCATCACCCTCTCCCTCTCCAGATCCACTGGCCGTGCGACGAAGACGCGGAGGACGCGGGCGGAGCGGTAGAGTTGTTCGGAGAGGACGGGGAGGTTGATCGCGCCGGGCCAGCCCTCTGCTGTGAGGCGGCGGACGTGGCCATCCTTCTGGCGTACGAGAATGTCGAGGCCGAGCATCTGCGGCTTGGCCGGGTAGTCCAGGAGGAGCTCGCCTGGGGCGAGGCCAAGCTCGGCGGCGAGAGCGTCCTCGGCGGCGCGGGTGCGGTCGTGGTCGAAGGAGATCCAGTCCCCGGTGCCATCGGCGAGGTCGCCCGCGGGGCACTCGAAGACGCGCTTGTACAGCCGTCGCTGACGGAGCGCCGCGAGCAGGGGAGACACGCCGCACGAGTCCAGCTGGTGGAGCAGCCCTTCGTCCGTGTAGCTCGCGAGAGCGCGTGGGTCGAGCGAGCCCGCGCGTAGCGCATCTCCAACGAGGCGCTTGTACATCGCGGTGGCGCTTCGTACGGCGTGGTGCCAGTACACGTTGCGGTACATCTGGTACTTCGCGAAGAGGAGCGACTCGAGAGCGGAAAGCCCCTTGTCCAGTACGCCCACCGAGAGGCGCCCCGCGGCGGGATCGGGGATGATGGTGAGTGAGTTGATGAGGCGATCCACATCGATCTCGCCGTACGGCACGCCGCACATGAACGCGTCGCGCTTGAGGTACTCGATCTTGTCGAGGTCGAGCGAGCCGGAAATGAGCCCCTGCAGAGGGCTCTCGCTCTCACCGCGGATGAGCGCGTACACTCTCGCCGGCGCGTCGGCCCCGATCGCGGCGCGCAGTTCCGCCGCCGCCGCTCCCTGGGTGATCAGTGGACGCGCCACCTCCTCATGGTGCAGCGCTCCGATCTCCTCCAGCGCGTGCGAGTAGGGGTAGTGCCCCACGTCGTGCAGCAGGGCCGCTGCCCGCACCACATCGCACTCGTCGCGCGCCACCTGCGCGAGCTCACCCCTCTCCTCTAGCAGTCCGAGCGTCCTCCGCGCCAGATGATACGCGCCGAGTGCGTGCTCGAACCTGGTATGCGTCGCCCCCGGATAAACCAGGTACGCCAACCCGAGCTGCCTCACGTAGCGCAGTCTCTGGAACACCCCCGTATCGATGAGCCGCAACGCACGCTCATCCACCCGGATGTTGTTCCACAACGGATCACGGATGATGATGGTGGACATCGTGGGGTGGGTTGGCGGTAGGGTGAGAGGGAGAAGGGAACAGGAAACAGGAAACAGGTACCGGCTCCCGCTGGCAGGGCCCTCTATGCGAGAGCAGTTCCTGTTTCCTGTTCCCTGTCTCCTGTTTCCTGTTTCCTGTTTCCTGTTTCCT
>JBIQMO010000209.1:0-6571 GCA_044463245.1 Gemmatimonas aurantiaca | reverse complement strand
GATCCCTCCGCGTGCGCAGTTACGCCCCAGCGCGACGAACCAAAACCCCGCGATGAAACCAAAGGCCAGTCCTCAGACCTTCCCCACACGCCGGATATAGGAATCGTAGCTCCGCCGGATGTCGCTCATGGCGTCTCCACCGAACTTTTCGAGGAAGGCTTGGGCGAGAACGAATGCGGCCATCGATTCAGCGATTACCGCCATGGCGGGGACGGCGGTGACGTCGCTGCGCTCGGCGGTGGCGGAAGCCGGCTCCCGAGAAGGGATGTCCACCGTGGCGAGTGGGCGCATGAGGGTGCTTATCGGCTTCATACCAACGCGTATCACCAGCGGCTCGCCGGTGGTGATACCGCCCTCCAGCCCACCAGCGCGGTTGGTGCGGCGGCGGACATTGCCCGTGGCCGGGCGGCCGGGCGAGGGCTCGATCTCGTCGTGGACCTCGGCGCCGGTGAGACGGGATGCCTCGAAGCCGATCCCGATCTCCACTGCCTTCACGGCGTGGATGGACAGCATCGCGGCACCGATCCTTCCGTCGAGCTTGCGGTCCCACGACACGTGCGAGCCGAGGCCAACGGGGAGGCCATCGCACACCACCTCGGCGATCCCGCCGAGGGTATTCCCTTCGCGCTTGATCACGTCGATGCGCTCGATCATCCGCTGATCGGCTTCCGGGTCGAGAGTGCGGAGCGGCGATGCGTCGGCGGCAGCATTGATGTCGGACGGCATCGTCTCCGGGCGGCGTGCATCTATACCGCCGAGGTGCACGACGTGGCTGCCGATCGTGACGCCGAACTCGCGGAGGAAGCGCTTGCAGACAGCGCCGGCGGCAACGCGCGATGTGGTCTCTCGCGCCGAGGCCCGCTCGAGGATGTCGCGCGCGTCGGTGCGATCGTACTTGAGCATCCCGGACAGATCCGCGTGTCCCGGTCTCACACGAGTCACGCTTCGCTTGCGCGGCGCGGGATCTCCATCGCGCGGCGCCGCATCCATGATCTCTTCCCAGTGCTTCCAATCGCGATTGACGACGAGCATCGCTATGGGCGAGCCGAGCGTCTCCCCAGCGCGCACGCCGGAGAGAAACTGGATCTCGTCCTTCTCGATCTTCATGCGACGCCCGCGCCCATACCCTTGCTGCCGCCTGGCCAGCTCCGTGTTCACATCTTCCGCGAGCAGCCGCAATCCCGCGGGCATACCTTCGAGTATCGATACCAGTGCCGGCCCGTGTGACTCACCGGCGGTCGTGAAGCGGAGCATAGGAGAAGAGAGAAGGAAACAGGAAACAGGGAAAAACAGAAAACAGCGGGCAGAAAGCAGGAAGTGGCCGCGGGTTCGAGGCAGGTTAGCAGGGGGGAGCGCCATCGCGCAACGGAATACCCCGCCGCGAGGGAGATATCCCGGGATGCGAAACGGCCCGGGGAAGAGTCTCTTCCCCGGGGCCGTTCCTGTTTCCTGTTTCCTGTTTCCTGTTTCCTGCAGTTTCCGCTTTCCGACTCCCCTCACTCCCCACCGGGCGCGGGGAGCTGCTCGCCCTCGTCGATGATGTGAGGGGTGACGAGGATCAGGAGGTCGTTCTTGGTCTCCTCGGTGCGGGTCTCGCCGAAGAGCTTGCCCACGAGCGGGAGATCCACGAGGAGCGGGATGCCGACCTTGGACTGCTGCACCTGTGTCACGGTGAGACCGCCGATCACCGCGGTCTCGCCGTCGGCCACGAGAAGCTCGTTGTCGGCGCGCTGCTTGAGGAAGGTGTAGCCAAGGTCCGACGCGGCCGGCTGAAGCTGCGAGCGCTCGGCGTGCAGCGTCATCAGGATCTGACGGTTGTTGGTGATGTGCGGCGTAACCGACAGAATGATGCCGCTCTCCTTGAACTGCACCGTCGCACGCGGCCCCTGGCCGCTCGAGCCGCCCTGGCTCAGCGAGCCGAGGTCCACGATACGGATTGGGGTCTCTTCACCGGAGAGAAGCTCGGCCTTGCGGTTGTCGAGCGTCACGATGCTCGGCTCGGCCTGCACATCGGCGAGGCGAACTTCCTGGAGCGCGTCGATGAACGACGTGAGGTTGAAGCGTCCAAGAGCGGTGGAGAAGATCAGCGACAGGGCCGGGTTCGTCACGCGCTGCGTGGCGTTGGAAACCGCCGCGAGCGAGTTGCCGCCCAGCTGGATCACCGAGACATTCTTGTCGATCGGATCGCCTTTCTCGTCGCTCCGCTGTACGAGCTTGTTGAAGAACGTGCCATTGTCACCAAGGTCGTAGCTGACACCGATATCCTCGATGTTGGTGCGATTGACCAGGATGATCTTGGCCTTGATCGCCACCTGCGGAGTGCGAACATCGAGATCCTTCACGTAGTTCGCGATGTCGTCGAGCCGCGATGGCACATCGGTGATCAGAAGGCGGTTGGTGGCCGAGTCGGCCGTCACGGAGCCACGTACCTTGCACTGTCCGCTGGAGCCGGAGCTACCAGGCGCGGCGATCGAGCACTCCTTCGAGAGGAGCCCCTCGATGGTCGGCGCCAGCGACGACGCGCGGGCGTAGTTCACCGACATGATCCGCGTGGAGAGCGGCTCGGCCGCCTGCTGCGCCGCGATGTTCTGATAGCTGTCTACCGAGATGATCCCGTCCTGATCTTCCTTGGCCGCGAGCCCCTGCGACGTTAGAATCGCGCGCAGAGCCACGTCCCAGGGCTGGTCGCGCACCTCGGCGGATACCATGCCGGTCACCCCCTTCCCCACCACGATCGTGCGGCCGGAGAAGACTGCGAACGCCGAGATCACGTCGCGGATGTCGGCTTCCTGATAGGTGACCGTGATCCGCGGCTGCTCCGCCGCGGGCTTGAATGGCGTGAGCGCCGCGGAGAGATCCGTACCGCGACTCGATCTCGCGGTCGCCTTCACCTTCGCTGCCGGTATCACGGAGCCGGTGGACGTGGCCACTGCACCGCTGATCTCCGGGTTCGTGCGCCACGCGGCGAAGGAGCCGACATCAGTTCCGCCGTCCACGGTGACGCGTACCTCGCCATCACCGCGCGTGAGACGGTACTCGCGATCGGTGTCGAGATCGATCACCACGCGCACCACATCATCACGGTACTGAGCCACGCGGACGTTTATGATGCCACCGCGCTCCACTTTGTCGTACATCCGTACCGGCGCATTGAGCGAGGCGCCCTTGAGGTCGAGCACGATGCGCGGGGGCGACGCGAGCGAGAAGTCCTGCACGTCCACCGCGCCGGCCAATGCTACCACCACCTCGGCGCGGCCAGCCGCCGGAATCACGCTCAGCGACCGTACCTCGCCGCCGTTGCGACCTTCGATTGTCATTGCGCGGGCGACGTTCGCATGCGCGCCCAGCGCAAGGAGCATCACTCCGACCAGCGCAGAGACCCGCTTCATTGCGACCTCGCTCTCGTTGTATCGTTGAGTGCCAGCACTTCCTGCCTGCTGAAACCGTATTCCTCGATCGTAAACGTCACCGACTTGGGCGAGATGCCAGCGACCCGCATGCGGCCGAGGGTCTGGCCCGCCCTGATCCTGTACTGCTCCTGCGTGGACACGTCGCGCATGATCGCCACCGATCGGCCCTGTGGCGCATAGATCACGGTGACCAGGCGCAGGTCGGAGATCATGGGCCGCAGGTCGCCGTTCTCGATGAGCGACACGAACGGGTCGCGTCTCCCCTCTGCGCTGTAAGTGAAGGATTCGCGCGTGAGCGTGATCTCGTTCCCCGGCCCCTTTTCCGGCCGGTCGCCCGGCTTCGCGGCTGCATTCGCCGACCCGGGTGCGGCGGCCTTCGAAGGCGCCTTCGCCTTCGAATCCGCGTCGTTCTTCGACGTGGCCGCTCCACTCGAGGACTTCGCGGTGGCAGGTGCCGCGCCCCCACTGTGCGCGGGCGCCGGAGAACCGTTCGTGGACTTCGGCTTCTCCGCGGCAGAAGAGGTGGCACCGAGCATCTGCTCCTTGTTCGTATGCTCGTTGGTGGCCGCGACCGCCCTGGATGCCGCGCTCTTGGCGCGTGTCAATGTCGACATCGATTGCCCATGGAGCCGCGGCGCGAAGCCGGCGGCGAGGCAGATGACCGCTATTCCGGAAGCGATCGATTTCGTCATCATGATCAATTTCCTCCCCTCACCGGAGCATCGCCCTCCGGATCCGCACCCATGCCCTTCGTGATGAAGGTCTGCAGCTGGAAGCGCGCCTCGATCACCGCATCATCGGCGCTGCGTCGCGTCTTCGCGGCGTTGGAGTTGGTGGAGGTGTTCAGTGATACGTTCATCGGTAGCATGATGCGGTTCAGCGAGCCGACGTTCGTGAAGAACTGGGCCAGCTCGTGGTATCCGCCGATGATCGACATTCCGTAGCGATAGGTATCGTAGTTCGCGCCCGAGATCACCGGCTGGGGATCCACGCTGGCCACGTCCAGCCCCACCCGTCGTGCGGCGGTGGATACCTGCTCCAGAAGAGAGGGCACCTCGTTGCCGCTGGGCACGAGCGAACGGATAAGCGCGAGACTCTGCTGATACTCGGCGAGCTCGCGGCGGATGTCGGGCAGACTACCGCGCGACATCTCCACCTTCGCCTTTTCGTTCAGCGCGACTAGCGTCTCCACCCGAGTTTGCTCTTCGGCGAGCTCCACGGCGCGCGGCTGGTAGACCATGTACCAGTAGAGTCCTATCGCGGCCAGCGCTACCATGCATACCAGAAGGAGTGCCTGCTCACGCTGCCCCTTGGGCATTCCGAGCATCGTTACCTCACCGAGAGGGAAACGGGTACGACGGTGATCGCCGATGGGTCGGGCGGTTGATACGAGGCGTCGAGCTGGAACTCGGTCACCTGCTTCCCATCCACCAGGATCAATGTCGACTTCACCAGCTGCACCTTCTCGATGAACGGCGACGACTCCAGAACCCTCATGAAGCGTGTTAGGGCCTGTATGTCGACGGTGTTCCCGACGATGCGCAGCGCCACCGGGGGATTCACCACGCTATCGGGCTGGGCGTCCTCTGCCTTCTTCCCCTTGCCCTTTCCCTTGGCCGGCTCCGGCTCGGAAGCGGCCATCGTGGTGGTGTTGGTCTGTGTTATCGAAGTGATCCAGGTATACGGCGGAAGAGCGCGGCTCACTTCGTCCATTATGTGCGGCCAGACGTAGCGCTTGTCGTCGAACGACTTGATGAGCGATACCTGGCGGAGCACCGAGTCGCGTTGCGCCTCGGCTTTTCTCTTTTCGTTTATTACGGCGGCGAAGCGCACCGAGTCCTGGCGCGCGGTGCGCAGCTGCTCCTCGAGCGAGGCGCTCTTCGAGCCCTGGTACCAGTACATGCCTCCGACGAGGAGCGCCGCGAGGACCGCCGACCCCACTGCTCCAAGCAGCCACGGATCCTTCACCCTGGAGGCGAAGCCCGAAGCGAGCTCGGAGAAGTTCACCCCGGCACCCTTGCTCCGAGCCTTCTTCCCACTGCCTGGGAGGAGATTGATTTCGATCATTACGGTGCCTTCCGAGGAAGATCAGGCAGCCTGGCGCAGCGCCAGACCGATAGGGAGCATGAGCAGGGGCGCGACATCGTCGATGACGAGCGAATCGAAGGCGCCGTCACGTACACGCAAGCGTTGCAGAGGGTTGGCCTGCTCGACGTGCAGGCCGAGCCGCGCGGCGAGTGATTCCGTGAGACCAGGGACGCGCGAGCCGCCGCCGCAGGTGTACACGGCGGTGAGCTTGTTGACATTGCGCGCCGAGCTGGCGAGGAAGGCGGCCGCGCGCTCGATGCCGACGGCGAGCTCCTCGCCGCGACTCTCGATGATCGCATCCAGGTGCGGCGATCGGTCGTAACCCTGGAGGAGCGCGTCCGCTTCGTCCGCGCTCAGACCACGTTCGCGCTGCAGGTCCTCGCGGAAGCGGCGGGTTCCGACGGTGATGTCGCGCGAGAGCAGCGGGACGCCGTCGTCCATGATGTTGATGTTCGTGACCTCGTGGCCGATGTTGAGGAGACATACCACGCCGGTCATCGCGTCCGGGTAGTTGACCTCGAACGCGTTGTGGAGCGCGAAGGCATCCACGTCCACCGTGTTGGGGACGATCTCCGCGTCGGCGAGCATGCGCATCTTGCTCTCGATGAGCTCACGCTTCGCCGCTACCAGCAGCACGCTCATCTCGAGCCCTTCGGCCTCGGGATCGAGAATCTGAAAGTCGAGCTCCACGGATTCCATGTCGAACGGTACGTGCTGCTCGGCTTCCCATCTGATCAGCTCGCGCGCCTGCTGCTCCTTCACGCGATCGATCTGGATCTTCTTGATGATCACGTCGCGACCGCCCACGGCGGTAACGACGGTCTTCGCCTTCACTCCGGTGGCCGAGAGTGCGGCACGGACGCTTTCGGCGACGATTCCGGGGTCCATGATCTCGCCTTCGACAATCGCGTCGGCGAGAAGAGGCACTATCGCTACCTTGGTGAGCTCCGGCTCACCCTTGCCATGGTCGATTACCGCTACCTTGACGAGACCGGACCCGATGTCGAGCCCTATTGTGGTTTTCTTGCGACCCAGGAGCGCCATAGTTTGGCCGTGCGGTGACGGGGATTCGC
>JBIQMO010000208.1:0-6581 GCA_044463245.1 Gemmatimonas aurantiaca | reverse complement strand
GAGCCGCATGAGCGGTCGCTCATGCGGCTCGAAATTAAAGACCTGACCCCGTCGGCACCCGACCCTGTTGTAATCACGCCGCCCTTCTCGCCTCCTCACACTTCATCAGGTAGCGCTCGGCGGCGCGGACGACGTCTTCGGGGAGGGGGCGCTTGGCGAAATCCGAGCGGGAGACGCAGACCAGCACCTGGTAGGCGGAGGCGTGGAGATGGTGGTCCACGGCGCTCATCACGTCGAAGTTGATCGTGAGAGAGGTACGGCCGACGTGGCTGAAGTAGGTCACGACCTGCAGTCGCTCGTCGAGGCGTGCGGGCGAGTAGAACTCGGTGTGCATCACCTTGCGCGGCAGCCAGATGTCGTAGCGCTCGAACATCTCGCGGAATGGGAGGCCGACCGCGCGGAAGATCTCCGTCTCGGCGAGCTCGTAGAAGCGAATGTAGGCGCCGTAGCAGATGATGCCCGCCAGGTCTATGTCGCCCCAGCGGACGTATTCCTCGATGACGAATGGCTTCTTCATACGGCTGCGAATTCCCGCAGGGATGACGTGAGAGTATCGGACGCGACCGGCGCCGCGCCTGCACACTCTGCAATATCATCTCGCCAACGCCGCATGCCTAGCGGCGCGGGAGTGTTCGCGCCGTCAGCGCTCGCGCAGGGTGCGGAGCGCGGCCCTGCTGGTGTCAGTGTGCGTGCGGCCAGTGGTGTCGCGCGCGGTGGTGTCGGGCGCTGTGGTGTCGCGCGGCGTCACGTTCGGCGACGGGCCCGAAGTGGCACGCGGCGACGTCGCGCACGCGGTAGCGAGAATGGTTGTGACGATGGTCACCAGAAATAGTGGCTTCATATGATGCTCCGGTAGCAGGATCCATCCGGGATTGCCGGCGTTCGTGTGGCAAGCTTCCGGCCATGACGCGCCTCTCCGCAGTGCGCCGGAGCGAGGCTCCTCGCGACCGAAGCGGGCTCTCCAGCGCAACGCCGCCCGCCACGTTCCCACGCATGCGCCCGCCTTGCACCCTCGGGACGGCGGGGATAGACTTGTCTCCCCGTTTTTCGGTTCGCGCAATGAGCAAGTCCAACGGTCTCTCCGCACTCGCACAACCATTCGCATTCATAGGCGAGCGCCTCTGGCTCGACTTCATCAACACCGATGATGTCAGGCGAGGCGTTCACGTGGACGTGCTGCGCGACTTCAATCTCCTCGTTCAGTGGCTGGAGGCCGCGGATGTGCTCGACGCGGAGCGCGCCGCGGGGATGCGGCGCCGTGCGCGCCAGCAGCCAGCCGGCGCGACCGCCGCACTGGCCGATGCCCGGCGCGTTCGTGCCGCGCTCCGAGCGCTCGCCGAGCGGGGTGCGAGCGACGAAGCGGTGCGCAGCGATGTGGTATCGGAGATAAATCGCGTGCTCGGAAGGAGCGCCGGTACCAGGCGCCTCGAGACGAGGAACGACGGCTCCTTCGTGCGGAGCTTCGTCCCCGTAGGAGATGCATTCGCGGGACTCATGATCCCGCTCGTCGAATCGGCCGCCGATGCGCTGGTGCTCGGCGAGCTCTCACGTGTAAGGCGCTGCGCCGATCCTCGCTGCCCGCGTGTCTTCCACGACAGCACCAAGAACGGGCGGCGACGCTGGTGCGACATGGCCACCTGCGGCAACCGCGCCAAGGCCGCACGCCACAGAAGGAAGCTGAACGGGGCACACTGATTGCGTCCGACACTCGTGCGTAACGCATCGATTGATGAGGATCGCACGATGTCACGAACACTGGTGGGCGGAGCATCCCGGGCGCTGCTCGCGCTCACCGCTTCTCGAAGCCCGATTCCACCTCCGGACGCGAGAGTTACGACATCACCGCGTCGGGTCACCACCTGGTGGCGGTGATAGAACAAAAGCCCTGCAGCGACTCAATGAGCGGCAGGGCTTTCGTGGCGACTGTTACTGTTACCGTGGACGGTAAGGAATACACCGGCTGCGGCGGGCCGCCGGGGTGACGGCCCGCTCCGACCGCGCTCAGTGCTCCGCGGTCGATAGTGCTGGCTGCTGCTTGATGTATCCCATCTCCAGAGCGTAGTCCACGAGCTTCTTCTGCAGGATGCGGCGACCCCGGAAGAGCCGCGACTTCACCGTTCCCTCGGGGATGTCGAGCACCGCGGCGATCTCGGCGTAGCGGAGTCCGTGCAAATCACTCAGCACGACCGCGGTGCGATACTCCTCCGGCAGCTCGTCGATCGCGCGGGTCACCTCTTCGTCGACGAACGAATCGTAGAAGCGGCCCTCCGGGTCCGCGTCACCAACCACCTCGCGCGATGATCCATTCTCCGACTCTTCCGCCAGGGGAAGCTCGCGAGCGTCGATCCGGCGCTTGCGACTGACGAAAATCCTGTACAGGATCGTGAAGAGCCACGCCCGCGCATTGGTGCCGAGCTGATACTGCTCCCACCGCTCGAGAGCGCGGAGGACAGTCTCCGAAACGAGGTCCTGCGCTTCGTCGCGCGAGCGCGAGAGTTTGAGCGCGAAGCTGTACATCGCATCGAGATGCTCGAGTACCTCGCCCTCGAAGCGCTTCCTGCGTTCACGAGCGGCCGACTGCTTCGACGTACCGCGCATGGTGATTCCCGCCGCGCCGTCCATCGTCAGTGCACCCGTCGATTCATTCGTCGCCATGCAGATCATCGATATTCCCCCTCCCGCCGTTCCGCGCTGTCCACCTCCGCGCGCGGGATCTCTTGCATCTGGGATGCCACGTAGCGCTTCAGCTCCGCCGCCACCCCGGCCAGTATCGTGGATTCCTGTTTGACCCTCGACATGAAGAATGCGCCCTCGAGAGCGGCGACGATGAACCTGGCCATACGCTCCGGATCGCTGTCGCTCCTGAGTCGCGACCGGGCTTCCCAGAGCAGCGCCTGGAGCTGCGCCGTCCATCCCTCGAAGACCGCGTCCACCTGCTTCCTGAAGCCCTCGTGCTGCCTGGCCATCTCGGCGGCCAGTCCACCACAGGGCCCCATGACACTGCAATCGCAGTCGCTGTTGCTCTCCACGACCCAGGCGAGAAAGCGATCGAGGCGGACCACCGGATCGACCAGCGGGTCGCGCAGGATCGCCAGTCCCTCATCGGCGAAGGACTCGAACTGGCGACGCAGGACCGCGTACCCCAGCTCTTCCTTGGACTTGAAGTAGTGGTAGAAGTGCGCCTTCCCACACAGGCCGGCCTCGCGGATGACGTCATCCACGGAGGTGTGTTGGAACCCCCGGCTCGCCATCACGGCCGTTGCGGCGTCGACAATCTGTGCGCGGCGATCTCCCATGCCCTGATATTAGGACTGGCGAGTCCTAATGTCAAGCGGGGTCTGTCAAAAGCCTGTAAAACATTGACTAATAAGCAGTTAGACCAGCAGTCCTGGTACCGCTCGAGCATCGCGGCACCAGCCCGGGCACCGAACAGTTTAGGACCGCATCGTCCAATGCTTTCCGCCCCGAAGCGTCGCGCCATCTCCCTGCAACGCAACCATATACGGAATTCGCTTCGACCGGCGTCGAAGTGACGCCCACCCATCCGGAGCTCCCGAATCCCCTACGTGCCGGGTGCTCCCCCAAGTTTCTGCGAGCTTCACGCCGCGGGAGAGAGAAAGCAGACGGGGTCAGGTCTTTAATTTCGAGCCGTATGGGCTACAGCCCATACGGCTCGAAATTAAAGACCTGACCCCGTCGAACTACCTTCTCCTCCCCCTCCTCCCCCGCCCCACCGCCCCACGGCCCTTCCGTCGCCGGGGCCGCTCCTCCGCGCGCTCCGACTCCACTTCCACCGGGGTCCACGGGCGGTCGAGGAGGTCCTGGAGGTCGGAAAGAGTGGGGGCGCGGACGGCGCCGCGCTGACCGCGGGTTACGAGGAAGCGAAGTGGGCGATCGAGCTCTGGGAGCTCGGCCTCCACGAGGGTGCGAGCCATCTTCTCGGGGAGGCGCAAGCGGGCGACACCGGTGCCGTCTTCCACATCGTAGTCGATCGGGATCTCGCGCCCGCGAATCACGGTCTCGGACGGGAGCGCCATCAGCTCGGCCCGCTCCTTCTCCCCGATCGCGTCGCGCGGATCGAGCGAGAGATCCGCGGCGCGGAAGTCCGACATCGAACGAACATCCTGCTCGTCGAGCTTTCGCTGGTACTGCGCGGCGAGGTCGTTGAAGCCGAGTCGCGGAGTGCGCCCCCCGGAGCGGCGATACAGCTCTCGCGCCTCTTCGACGGCGGCGTGGTTGCGCTTCACGGCAGGGTGGCGCGCGTCGCCGCGGGCGAGCGCCACCGCGAGCGTGCGACGAGCTTCCTCTACCAGCTCCGGAGGGAACTCATCTATCGCTTCGCGCTCGCGACCGAGCTCGAAGCCGTAGTACTCCAGAGTGCGCTGCACGGCGAGCGGGTGGTTCTTGCGGCGCGGCTCGTACACCAGCTCGGGCGCGCCGTAGGTGGCGTAGCGCTTGATTCGGTCGAAGGAGATCTGCGTTCCCTCGATCGACGCACGCGGGATGCCGAAGCGATCGGCGAAGTAACGAAGAGAACCGGCCACGGCGCCCCAGCTCCCGCTGACGCTCGTGCGCGATACCCGCGCCTCCTCGCCGCTCGCCGTGCGCTCTCCTATCACGAGATCGAAGGGCATGATCCGCGCGAGTAGCTCCGCGAACTTGCCCAGCACCCGGTCGTCCGCGTAAGGCATCCGCTCCGGGAGCGGGAGGCCGAGCGCGCGATAGATGCTCGCCATGCCGAGTGCCGCATCCTCCACTGCCTTCACCAGTGCGCCACGATCTTCCGCCCACTCGAAGATCTCGTCGTCGAAGAGGTGCCGCGGCAGGCCGTAAACCTCGCCGATGTAGCCGTGCAGGCGGTAGGCGTCGGCGTAGAGGTTGTACGCGGTTAGATGGTCGCTCCCGGGGACGATCACACCATCCAGGTTCCGCTCGTCGCGTGTCATCCTGTGCAGCGACTCGATCGACGCGGCCACCGCGAGGTAGGGCACCAGCTCCTCTTCGGCGTGCACGATCAGCTCGGCCCATGCCCGCTCCACCGGGAGCGACTCCACCTGCGCGCCGTACGACGAGAGCCGGCCGTGCTCGATGATCCCGCGCGTCTCGAGGAGGCGAACCGCCTCACGATAGGCCGCGCGGTCGAGCGGGACCGGGAGGTCGAGCTCGTCCGCGCGCACGCCGAGCGCCGCGCAGGTCAGCGCAACTCGCTCCGAGTCGCCCGCCAGCTGGAACTCCGGCTCGGTCGGTGTGAGCGACTCGAAATCGATGCGACGGTCGCTGAGAATGAAGACGCGACCTCCCTCCACGCGCCCGTGAACGCGGCCGGCCATCTGCAGGATCTCGTTGGCACCCAAGTGCAGCTTCGTGAGGACGTTCTTCCCGCCCTCGATGATGTTCGTGAAGCGCGTGTCGTCGATGACCACGGTGTCGAGCCCCTGCACGTTGAGCGCGCTCTGCCCCGCCGCGGTCATCGCGAGCAGGTACGGCTTGCGTGCCTCACCCGAGAGGAAGGGACGAATCACGCTTATCGGTTCGCCGCCGTGGTAGAACGCGGTGCTGATGCGCGGCCAGCGATGCTCCACGTAGTCGGCCACCTCTTCCACTCCCGCGCGCGTGGGAAGAAAGACTCCCACGCCGCGCCGCTCGCGCTGCACCTGCGCGAGGAACCTTTCATCCAGGAAGGCCAGCGGCGGCCTGTCGATGACGCGCACCTTCGCCGCGCGAGCCGGGTCGAAGGCATACGTCTCGAGCACCGCCGCCGAGCCCAGGTAGTGTGCGTAGAACTGCGGATCCACCGTCGCCGAGAGCCACACGAATCGGCACCCCACGCGCTTGCCCAGCGCGAGGCAGAGCTCGAGCTCCGCGGAAGTCTGGTGAATCTCGTCGACGACTAGCGTGTCGTACTTCGTGATGTCGCCATCTTGGAACCAGCGCCGCGCTATGCCGGTGGTGACGATCACCACGTTCCACGATGGCGTCTCCGGCGTGGCCTCGCGCTCGCGGTTGACGACGCCGACCTTGAGGTCCGTCTTCGAGAGAATCGTTTCGGAGATCGGACGGATCGCGAGCGTCTTCCCGGTCCCGGTCCCGGCGACTATCCCGAAGCCCTTCCCTTCCGCGGCGAGCCGCCTGATCTCATCGCCATGCTCCCTCTCGAGGAGCGTCTCGATGTGCAGCCCGAGCGCCAGCTCGATCGTCTCACACGCCGCTCTCGTTGGCGCGATGACGATGATCCGCCCCGTCGGCGGCTCCGCTGCCAGAAACGCCTCTCGATCCGGGGGCAGGTATCTGTCGCGGATGTCGCGCATGGGTATCGTGGGGTTGAGGTCTGGTCGTGGGGCACTCCTCGACTTACGTGCAGGAAGTATACGGGTGGTTCTCGTTCATCGTGGGGGCTCTGTTCATCGCGCTGGGCCATAACTGCGCACGCGGAGGGCATCGCGCGGGGCCATAACTGCGCACGCGGAGGGCATCGCGCGGGGCCATAACTGCGCACGCGGAGGGCGCGGAGGGGAACGGCGAGAGGACGCGGAGAAAGGCCTGTGGGGGCGAGCATCGCGATCCTGATACCGGCTGCGGCG
>JBIQMO010000207.1:0-6675 GCA_044463245.1 Gemmatimonas aurantiaca | reverse complement strand
TAGCACAGCTATGGCTCAGCTTGCTCGAAATTAAAGACCTGACCCCGCCGTTCAGTTCAGCCCGCTCGAAATTAAAGACCTGACCCCGTCGGCAGACCACTTCCGCCCATGAAGGCGAGGATCACGAGCACGACGCCGACGATCGCGCTGTTGACGAGGGCGTGGGAAGGGAAGCGGAAGATGCCCGGGGCGAAGAGGAGCCAGAGACCGAAGATGATGCCGAGCCAGCGAAGGGGGCGCGTGACTTCCCAGATCGCGATTATGGCGGTGGCGGCGATCAGGGAACCGACGACGTGATCGCTGAGGGATGCGTGGCCGTCGTAGTGAAGCAGCGAGGGCGCGACCATGAGCCAGATTCCGAGGAGCGCGGAGACAATGCGCGGCCACATGAAGTCGTTATCCTTCGGCTCCGCTCTGGCGGTCGCGCTTCAGGCACTGCGGGCTCGCGGGCATCTCGTCCATCGCGGGGCCGATCATCGGCACTGACACGAGGTCCGAGGTGAGGCATAAGGTGCACCAGCCGTGCACCAGGAGCGGTTGAATCATCAGGAGCGCAACGCTTACCGCGCCGAGCTCGTCGCCCTCGTGCTCGTCGCCCCCGAGCTCGTGGTGCCCGGCCGCGCCGTCGTCAGGCGAGATCGATCAGCACGTGGATCGGGTCGCCCTCCACGTCGAGCAGATTCGCGAGCGTGCGATTGCCGCGTCGGGTGAACTGGAGCGAGAGGCGCGAACCTCCCACGCGGAGGCCGTGGATCACCAGCTCGTTGAGAAACTGTGGAAGGAGCGGCTCGCGGACGTGCAGCTCACGTGCGGGCGCGTCGGCGAGGATGCCGGTGGCGGCCTGCAGTAGCATGAAGAACGTCCCCGATGCCCACGCCTGCGGCTCGCAGCTCACGGGATAGAGGACCGGACGGAGTCCCTGCGCGCGGACCATCCCGCAGTAGAGCTCGGGGAGTCGGTTGTAGCGCAGTCCGTCGGCGGCATCGTAAAGAGCGGAGAAGATCGGCAGCATCGCCGGCTTCTGCCCCGAGAGTGAGAGCCCCAGTGCCACGATCGCGTTGTCGTGCGGCCAGACGCTGCCATCGTGGTAGCTCATCGGGTTGAACACGGAATGGCTCGAGCTCAGCGTCCTCAGCCCCCACCCGGAGAACATGTCGGGCGCGAGCAGGCGCGCGGCCATGCGCGATGCGCGCATGGCGTCCGGCACGCGGCACCAGAGGAGATGCCCGGCATTCGACGTAACTGTGGGGAGCGGCTGCTTTCTGCCGTCGAGCGCGAGAGCGAAGGTCCCCAGCTCCTCGAGCCAGTAGTGATCGATGATCTTTTCGCGCAGCAGCGCTGCCTGCCGGCGGAGAAGCGTGGAGCGGGCCGAATCCCCGAACGCGTGGAAGAGCGCGGCCATACGCCGCTTCGCGTCGAAGGCGTATCCCTGGACTTCCACGAGCGCGATCGGCGGGTCGGGGAGCGTACCGTCGGGGAAGGGGACGCCATCCCACGAGTCCTTCCACCCCTGATTCACGAGGCCGTTCGGCGAGACCTTGGCGTACTCCAGGAAGCCGTCGCCGTCCACGTCTCCGTACTTGTCTATCCACGCGAGTGCGCGCTCGGCGTGCGGGAGCATCTCGCGCACCAGCGCCTCGTCGCCGGTCCAGCGCCAGGTCTCGTGCAGGAGAATGAGCCAGAGCGGGGTGGCGTCGATGGTACCGTAGTAGGGGACGTGCGGAATTTCCCCCGCGCGGGCGAGCTCGCCGCGGCGGAGCTCGTGCATGATCTTCCCCGGCTGCTCCTCCGTCTCCGGGTTCTCCTTCTTTCCTTGCATGTGCGCGAGGTAGCGCAGGGTGTCTACCGCGACCTGCGGGTTGAGGGGAAGCGTCTGCAGCGAGGTGATGATCGAGTCGCGACCGAATGGCGCCGAGTACCAGGGGATGCCGGCGGAGATGATCGGCATCCCATCGGCTTCCGTGTAGAGGGAGCGCACGTCGATCACCGCGTGGTCGAGCGCGGAATTGAACTCGGCGACGTTGCTGCTGAAGTGCGTACACCCCGCGCGCCACCTGTCGTAGGTCGTCTCCAGCGGGACGCGCCTGCGCTCGATGTCGCGGTGCCGGTGCGTGCGCCCGGTGTCCATCTCCGAGCCGTCGAGCGGGGGGTTCACCAGCGCGTGCCACTCGAGTCGGCGCGGTCGGTGCGGCTCGAGGCGAAAGCGCCAGCGCGCTCTACGGGGACCGATCTCGTCCGGCTCGTCGTCGAAGACGAGGCCGCTCGTGATCAACTCGCCGTCGCGTCCGCGGTAGGAGAAGATCACCGAGCGCGCGGCGACCGACGGCTCGTAGAACGTGCCGCGCTCGGCGCGCCTCCAGCCGCGCACCTCGAAGATGTCGGCGAAGTCGTTGGCGAAATGGAGCTCCGCCCAGAAGTCGATGGAGCGCTCGAGGAAGTTGGTGAGCGTTATCCGCTCGGTGAGGCGGTCGTCGATCAGTAATTCGCGGCGGACGTGCACGGCGTTGCTAACGTTCCAGCTGTCGCCGCCGAACGCCGCGTCGTCCACGGCGAGATCCACCTGGCTGCTGTACATCCGCACCACCTGCGCCGAAAGCACAGTGGCGGGCGCGCCGGCGAGGAGCAGCTCGTAGTGGCTGAGCATCCGCGTGTCGTCGTGAAAGAAACCGAGACCGCAGTGCCCGGGCGGCGTGACGTCGCCGCGCTCGTTGAGCAGGAGGAAGATGCGCTCGTGCTTCAGGACGAGCGCATCCTGTACCGAGGCGCCGTGCCGACAGTCGACGGCCGGGTATCCCACGGCCGCTTCCATCGATATGGGCGCCGGCGCCAGCTCTTGCTCGACTTTCATTCCCTTTCCGTTCGCGGTGACTCGAGGATATGCAGTGCGTGATCGCTCACGCTATCCTGGTCAGCTTGCCTTCCCGCAGAGCGGCGGCTTCGATGGCCGCGGCGTAGACGCTCTCGTACTCGCTCACCATCCGGTCGCGACCGAAGCGCTCCGCCGCGCGATTGCGGCAGCGGCGGCGGTCGAAGCTGTCGAGCGGTCCGCCGGGCCGAATGATATCGCGCATCTCGTCGCGGTCGCGTGCGATGAAGCCCGTGACGCCCTCCTCCACCAGCTCCGGTACGCTCCCGCGCGGGAACGCCACCACGGGACAGCCGCTGAGCATGGCCTCCGTGAGGGCGAGACCGAACGGCTCATCCCATTCGATGGGAGCGAGTAGCGCGCGAGCATCGCGGAGCAGCGGCACCTTGTCTCGCATCCCGATGCTCCCGAGCATGGTGACGTGGTCCCGGCCAAGGCGCGGAGCCAGCTCCCGCTCGTGGAAACCGGCGTCCACCGCGTGAACCTCGCCGGCCACTCGGATCGGAACCCCAGCTTCTTCCGTCACGTCGATCGCGGTATGCGGGCCCTTCACGCGGGAGAATCTCGCAATGAAGCACACGTAATCCGCGGCGCGTTCGCGCCACTCGTACTTGTCCGGGTCGAGTCCGTGATGCACCACGTCCGCCTCGCTCACGCTCGGCTCGCGCGAGAGTTGATCGTGCGATATGGCCACGTAGTGGACACCGGGAAAGTAGCGATAGAAAGCGGAGAGATCGCTGTCCTGGGAATGGTGGAGCGTGTAGACGACGGGTGGCCTGGACGTGATTCGAGTGTAGATCAGCGCACTCGCGGAATGTACGTGCGCGACATCGAAGTCCTCTTCGTAGACCTGCTGCATCGCCCACGAAACATGGTTCGCGTCGTGAAGAAAATTGGGCGGCCACTGCGCCTCGTCGTACAGGTAGCGGAGCTCTGCCGAAGCTGTCGAATCACCCGTGCCGAAGAGCGTCACATCGTGTCCTCGCTGCACGAGTCCCTCGGAGAGCTCGGCGATCATTAATTCTGTACCTCCGTATCTTGCGGGTGGAACTGCGACGAACGGCGTGGAGATCAGCGCGATACGCATATGGTGGGTCACCTCTGCTACAGCTGCGACTGCCAAACCCCGATGCCGGCACGGCGGTAAGCCGAACGCCGCTCTGTAGCGCTCGGCGTCGCCAGACCAGGGATACCAAAGCGCCGGACGGATCCGGCACACGAGAGTCTTAGGCGCACGACGCGTGCCTGACACCGGTGCTGGTGGGTAGACGTTCCCCCTCTGGCCCGTCCTTCGCATGCAGAGCGCGATACGCCGCCGGGCGCGGGTGTCGTTTATGCTTATGGAGTCCGTCGGCTTCGCCGAATGCGCGCGAACACGAGACATCACACCGGGAGGTCGAAGATGAAGGGTTGGCCCCTGCTCCTGCTCGCGTCCCTCGCGGCCTGCGGAGACGACTCCAGCGGCCCTGGGCGCGTAGCCGACAAGGAGTTCGCATTCGATGATCCGGTGGGCGATACCTCGTTCTCCTCCGGAGGCGTCGACAGCTTTCCCGCTCTCGACGTGCGTCGTGTGGGCGGTGCGGTGGCGTCTGATTCTCTGCGATTCACGATGGACTTCGTGGACCCCATCTCACGCGCGACGCCCGTCGTGTCCAACTCGCTGATCGCGACGATCGCGATAGATGTGGACGCCGACAGTACCACCGGGCTTCCACTCGATGAATTCAGCGACTCGGTTTCCTTTACCGGGCCGTTCCCGGCGAGGACCGGCATCGGCGCGGAGTTCGTGATCTTCGTGGACTCCATCTCGGGTGGCGATGCGGAGGTCTTCAGCATCCTCACCGAGCAGTCGCTAGCTACCTTCCCGATCACCTACGGCGAGAGCTCCGCGACGATCCAGGTCCCACTGTCGATCTTCGGCATTCGCGCCGGCACGCTGTTCCATTTCGTAGGAGTGGTCGGCAACCCGCGGCGGCTCACTGACATCATCCCGGACAATGGCAACTTCGAGGTTGGGGGGTCGCCGTAGGGAACTTCCTTGCGGGCGGGCGTCGGGGATGCATCGTGGTGGCCGGTTCATCGCGCTGGGGCGGAGCTGCGTACGCGGAGGGCATCGCGCGGGGCCGTAACTGCGCACGCGGAGAGCGCGGAGGGAACTGCGAGAGGACGCGGAGAAAACCTTTACGGGCTGGGATCGCGATCCTGATTCTAGCCGCATCGCGGGGTCGAGGCTCCTCTAAGAGGAGCGCAGAGAACGCAGAGAAAAACGAGAGAACGCAGAGAAAACCCGTAAGGCGGGATCTCGAATGAGGGGTTTTTGAGGAACTGCTCCCGCACGCGGAGTCCTGCTCAGGTGGGCAGGACTTAGGGCGCGGGAGCAGTTCCCCCTTTTTCTCCCGGCCGCTTGCGCGTACTAGCTGACCGTGCCGCACCCTCTGCGTTCTCTCTGCAGTTCTCTGCGTTCTCCGCGTTTCTGCTCTTCAAGAAACCCGGACGCCGAGACTCTGCCGGTATCGGGATCGCGATGCTCGCCCCAGCAGGCCGTTCTCCGCGTCCTCTCGCCGTTCCCTCCGCGCTCTCCGCGTGCGCAGTTACGGCCCCGCGCGATGCCCTCCGCGTGCGCAGTTCCGCCCCAGCGCGATGAACCAAGCCCCCACGATGCACCAGGCGATCCGAGATGGACCGGCTCGCCACTCGCCCGAGCTCAGCGAGCGGCGGTGACGCTGTCGGGGCGCGCGATGTGGTTGGCCAGCCAGGCGAGACTCTGTCCGACGTGGGCGCTCCAGTAGTCCCAGTTGTGGGTGCCGGGGTACTCCGCGAATTCGTGAGGGACGCCGAGAAGCTGGAGCTCGGCGTGGAAGACGCGGGTGTCGTCGGCGAGAGGGTCGTCGCGCCCGACGTCCATGTAGAGGGCGGGGAGACGCGTCTCCGCCGAGGCGGGTTGGTCGAGGAGTACGCGAACGCGGTGTGCGGGGTCGCGCCAGCGCCAGGCGGGGAGGTCCTTCCCGAAGGCGAGGCGGCGGGTCATCCAGCGGACACCGCCGGGGTTGCCGGCCCACTGTGCCTCGATCTGCTCGAAGCTGGTCGCGTAGACCGGCGCGCCCTTGAACGGGTGCGGGCCGGCGTACATGGGGCTCAGCACACCGCTGTGGCTCGCGGCGGCGGACCACTTGGTGGGGTACTGGAGCGCGAGCGCGATGGCGCCGTAGCCGCCCATGCTCAGGCCAGCGATCCCCCGGTGTGCACGGTCTCCGATGGTGCGGTACAGGGAGTCGACGTGCTGCAGGAGGTCGTGCGCTATGTAGTCGTCGTAATGCAGCCACCGCACGCAGTAACTACTCGCTGGCTCCTTGCGAGCGGTGTCGGCTATGCAGCCGCTGTAGTCGCCGATGGTGTTCCAGGTGGTGTACCAGCCATCATCTCCATCGGGCATCACCACGATCATCTCGGGCGCCCCGCGCGCGATCAGCGAATCCATCGCCGCATCCAGATGGCCGTACTCCACCCAGTCGGTCTCGGCGCCGTAGAGGCCGTGGAGGTAGTACGCTACCGGATAGCGACGCGTGGTGTCGGTGCCGTACGAGGGCGGGAGATACACCAGGTAGTGCTTCTTCGCGCCGAGCGCGCTGGCGTACAGGCTGTCGGTGCGCACCGTGCCATGCACGACGCTGTCGGCGTGCGTCGCGCCGAGGGGGTGGACCGCGAAGAGAAGTGCGAGGACGATGGAGAGCACGTCAGCCGTGGGTGAACGGCGGGGTCAGGTCTTTAATTTCGAGCGGGCGCAACCATAGCTCCGCTATGGTTGCGCC
>JBIQMO010000206.1:0-6748 GCA_044463245.1 Gemmatimonas aurantiaca | reverse complement strand
GGGGCTGAGCGACTGCTCAGCCCCCTCGAAATTAAAGACCTGACCCCGTCGCTTACCCCGCCGCCGCGGCTACCCCCTCCGCCGCCTCGCGCCGCTCGCGCGTGGGCTTGAAGAGGGCGGCGAAGAGGATCAGGATCGCGAAGGCGCCGATGGCGGGGACGAGCCAGATCGAGCGCCAGTCGTGGCCGGAGGCGGTACGGTAGGCATCCACGACCGGGCCGGAGAGGAGCGATCCGATGAAGAGCCCCGCGCCCTGGGTGATGAAGGCGAGGAAGCCCTGCGCGGCCGCGCGAATGTCGGTACTCGCCCGCTGATCCACGTAGATCTGCCCCGTCACGAAGAAGAAGTCGTAGCAGACGCCGTGCAGGAGGATGCCGATGAAGAGCATCCATTGCAGCGAGCCGGCATCCCCGTAGGCGAAGCAGACGTAGCGCAGCGCCCACGCGGCCATCCCCATGAGCAGGATGCGCTTCACTCCGAAGCGCACCAGGAACCAGCCGAGGAGGAGCATGAAGCCGAGCTCCGACGCCTGGCCGAGGGTCATCTTCGTGGCCGCTTCCTGCACGCCGATCTCGTTCAGGAAGGGGTTCGTGAAGGTGTAATAGAACTGCAGCGGAATGCAGAGCAGGAACGACCCGAGGATGAACGTCGCGAAGGAGCGGTCGCGGAGGAGCGATAGCGCATCGAGCCCGAGCACGTCGCGCACGCTCAGCTTCTTCCCCGCCGCGTGCGGCGGCGTATGCGGCAGGAGGAAGCAGAAGAGACCGAGCACGATCGACGCGCCGGCGGCGATGCGTAGCGGCACTGCCGTCGGCTCGAGATGGAGCCGTCCGATGATAACGCCCGCAATGATCCACCCGATCGTCCCGAGCACGCGGATCGCGGGGAACTCTCGCGCAGAATCCTTCATGTTGTCGAAGGAGATCGAGTTCACCAGCGCGAGCGTCGGCATGTAGCAGAGCGCGTACGCTATCAGCACCGGGTAGAAGGTCCCGAAGCTCGAGAGCGTGGACGCGTAGTACAGTATCACGCCGCCCACGAGATGCAGGATCGCGAGGATGCGCTCGGTGGCGAAGAAGCGGTCCGCGATCATCCCCACGAAGAACGGAGAGATCATCGCCGCTATCGCCGTAGCGCCGTAGGCCAGTCCCACCTGCGTCCCATCGAAGTGGAGCGCCTCGCCCAGGTAGGTCCCCATGGTGACGAACCATGCTCCCCACACGAAGAACTCGAGGAACATCATCACCGATAGCCGCACGCGTACGGATGTCATGGGGCGAGAAGATATGGGTGGGGAGGGAGAGGGCAAGACTGCAGGGTTCAGGAGGCAGGGTTCAGGGTTCAGGTACTACCTCGGGGAATGGATCTCGACTCCGAGGTGGTACCTGAACCCTGAACCCTGCCTCCTGAACCCTGTTTACTCCGCCTCCCTCCTCACCAGCCTCCTCTCGTAGATCGCGCGCTGGAGGCCGGAGAGGAAGGAGCGGGCGTTGCGGCCGATGACGCGGGTGTCGTAGCCGCCCTCCTGGACCACGAGCATCGGGAGTCCGAGGCCGGCGATCGCGCCGCCAATTCGCTCGAAGCCCTCCGTGGTGATCGCCCACGCGCCGGTGGGATCGCCCTTGGCAATGTCGAGGCCTACCGAGAGGACCAGGTAGCGCGGGTCGAAGCTCTCGACGCGCTCGAGCGCCTGCTCCAGGGTGCTCAGGTACTCCTCGTCCGTGATGTTCTCGCCGAGCGGGAAGTTGTAGTTGAAGCCCTCGCCGGCCCCCTCGCCACGCTCGTCGGCGAAGCCGGCGAAGTACGGGTAGGCGTAGCTCGGATCTCCATGGATCGAAACGGTGAGAACGTCGGAGCGATCGTAGAAGATCTCCTGCGTGCCGTTGCCGTGGTGGAAGTCGATGTCGAGCACCGCTACCCTCCCCTCCGCGCTCAGCATGTTGGCGGCGATCGAGGCGTTGTTGAAGTAGCAGAAGCCCCCGTACACGGCCGACTCCGCGTGATGGCCGGGCGGGCGGCACACCGCGTAGGCGATCTGTTCACCCTTGCGCACCAGCTCCGCTCCGGTGAGCGCGCAGTTCACCGCCGCGCGCGCGGCGATGTACGCGTTGTGGGTGAGGGGGGTGAAGGTGTCGATGCAGTAGTAGCCCGATTGTACCTCATCATCCACGGGCTTGCGCGCACGATGGCGGATCGGGAAGACGTAGGGATACACGGCCTGTCCCTCGGCCAGCTTCCGAGACACATCGCGCAGGTAGCGCACGAAGTCCGGGTCGTGCACCGCCGTGATGGCCTCTTCGCCGTGCTCCTTCACGTCGACGATCTCCACACCGGCGAGCGAGCGCACCTGGTGGAGGATGCGCTCCACCCTAACGGGACGCTCCACGTACCCGCGCTCGCGCACATGGTGCAGCTGGTGCTGGGGGGTGACGAGCACCTTGAGGGGACTGTATACGTCGTGGTGCGCGGGCGGCTTCGTCTGCGCCGAGCGTCCCCGCGGTTCCTGCAGGCCGATCTCTCCATCGCGAACCGACTCCACGACCGAGCGCGCATACTCGTCGTCGCGGGGGTAACCGTACTTGCGAAAGAGGAGCGCGCGCACGATTCCGCGCACCTCGTCCGTACTCGGGACGCGCGGCGCGCCGAGCGAGTCGAAGAGGATGTACGGCTCTCCCTCTTCCCTCCCCGGCCGTTTCCGCTCGTACGCGGTTCCGGTGATGACGCGCGCTCCGTAGCGCTCGTAGAAGCGGATGCGCGCGCGGTTCTCACGCCTGCGCGAGGGATCGGGCTCCAACTCCGGCGTGTCCGGACGTACCTCGAAGTAGAGCCCCGAAGACCCGAGCCGCGACACGTACTCGCGGAGCGCCTCGTACAGGGCGCCGCCGATCCCCCGCTGTCGCACGGTTGGATCCACTACGATGAAGTCGAGCAGCGTGGCGTTCAGATCGGGGTAATGAAATGCGAGCGCGAAGGCGAGCATCTTCCCCATCGCCCTCTCGGCCGTGATGAGAATCGTGCGGTGGCCGAGCTCCGCCTGACGGCGGAGGAGATCGGGGATCTTGTCAGCGTAATCGCCGTACGCGGCCCCGAAGTAGCTGCGGAAGATCCGCTGGACCTCGGCCATTCGACGCGGCTCGTGATCCGCGTCGTACAGATGGACAAAACGGATCATTGCATGCCGGCCTCCACCCCGCCTCCCCTCATTCCTCAGACCTCCAGCGTCCGCAAGTATTCGTAACTCGCTCGCGCGCTCGCGATCGGATCCTTCGGCTCGTCGTGCTCCACGAAGTAGTGCTCGATTCCCGCCTGCTTCGCGCGCTCGAAGATCCCGCGGAACCCGATGACCCCATTCCCCACGTCGGCCATCCGCCCGGACGCGTCCATGTCCTTCACGTGCACGAGCGGGAAGCGGCCGGGATACCACTGGAAGTACTCGAGCGGATCACGCCCCCCCTTCACGAGCCAGTAGATGTCCATCTCCATCTTCACGAGATTCGGATCACACTCCCGGAGGAGGAGATCGTACGGAACAGTGTCGCCCAGGCGCGCGAACTCGAAGTCGTGGTTGTGGTAGCAGAGCTGGAGCCCCGCCTTCCGCGCCGCCTCCCCCGACCGATTGAAGAGCGCCGCTATCTCCCGGTACCCATTCAGGGTGCGCTCCCGCTCATCGATCCACGCGCACGTGATGTAGCTCTGGCCGAGCGTCGCCGCGTCGGCGAGCGTCCGCTCCCAGTCGCCGCGCATCTCCGCGGTCCCGATGTGCGACGACGGCGCGGTGAGCCCGTATCGGTCGATGAGCACGCGCATCTCTCGCGCGCTCTTCCCGAATAGCCCCGCAAACTCGACCTCCTCGTAGCCGATCCCCGCGAGCTTCTCCAGCGTCCCCGCCGCGTCGCGCGCCATGAGCTTGCGGACCGTGTATAGCTGAATCCCGATGCGGTCGAGCGCCGGCGCGGCACGCCTCTTCGTACCCTCACTCGCACGCAGCACGCGCGCTGCGGACGTTCCCGGCAGCAGTAGCAGCCCGCCGAGCATGCCGCCCGTCGCTCGCAGAAAGGAACGCCTGCTCTCATCCACTCCCGTCGATCGCTCCAAGCCAGTCCTCCGTAGATCGTGATCCAATGAGAGGCAAGATTCTCTCCGGGAGCGCCGGTTGTCGAGGGCGAGCTGGCCGCTCCCGCACATCACTGCGCACGTGAGGAGCGGGAGACCGGTTCATCGCGGGCTCTCGGTTCATCGCGCTGGGGCGTAACTGCGCACGCGGAGAGCGCGGAGGGGACTGCGAGAGAACGCGGAGAAAACCGTTACGGGCTGGCATCGCGACCCTGATCCGAGCGCATCGCGGGGTCGGGGCTCCTCTTGAGAGAGGAGCGCAGAGAACGCGGAGAAAAACGAGAGAACGCAGAGAAAAACCGTAAGGCGAGATCTCGAACGAGGGGTTTTTGGGGAACTGCTCCCGCATACGGAGTCCTGCTCAGGTGGGCAGAGCTCCAACCGCGGGAGCGGTTCCCCCTATTTCTCCCGGCCGCTTGCGCGTACTAGCTGACCGTGCCGCACCCTCTGCGTTCTCTCTTGCAGTTCTCCGCGTTCTCCGCGTTCCTACTTTTCAAGGAGCTCGGATCCCGAGATGCAGCCGGTATCAGGATCGCGATGCTCGCCCCCACAGGCAGTTCTCCGCGTCCTCTCGCCCTCCCCTCCGCGCTCTCCGCGTGCGCAGTTACGCCCCAGCGCGATGAACCGAGAGCCCGCGCTGCACCCACCAGGCGCCCCAAATTAAAGAGGAGCCGGTATCTCTACCGACTCCTCTCCATCCCTGAAGCCTTTCCCCCTCAGTCTCCCCAGACCGGCTCGGGGGCGGGAGTGAGGCCGGCGGATTCACGCTCTTCCTGGATCTCCCGCACACGCTCCGGCGATGTGAGACGGCGCTTGAACCAGCTTCCGATGTCGTCGAAGTAGGTGTACGCCACGGGTACCACCACCAGCGTGAGCATCGTCGAGGTGATCAGGCCGCCGATCACGGCCCGCGCCATCGGTGCGCGGAAGCCGCCGCCTTCGCCGAGCGCGAAGGCGATCGGGAGCATGCCGAAGATCATCGCCAACGTGGTCATGATGATCGGCCGCAGTCGCACGGCGCCCGCCTCCACCAGAGCAGTGAAGCGGTCGGCGCCAGTGGCTCTTCGCTCGTTGGCGTTGTCCACCAACAGAATGGCGTTCTTCGTCACCAGCCCCATGAGCATGATCACTCCGATCATCGACATCATGTTCATGGTGTCCTTGGTCAGCAGCAACGCGAGGAGCACGCCCACCAGCGAGAGCGGGAGCGAGAGCATGATCGCGAAGGGCTGTGTGAACGACTCGAACTGCGACGCCAGGATCAGGAAGATCAGGATGATCGCCAGCGTGATCGACTCCAGCACGTAGCCGGCCGTCTCCTGCAGATCCTCCGTCTCGCCGCCCAGGTGTACGGAGTAGCCGGCCGGCAGCTCCATCTCGTTGGCCACCTGCTGGATCGCCTGCGACGCCTCGGCGATCGAGAGGTCGGGAGACGTGCTGCCCGAAACCGTCGCTACCCGCTGCAGGTTCTTGCGATCGATCTGGGCGGGAGCAGTGCCGAGCTCTATGCTCGCCACATCCCTGAGAGGAACGGTCGCCACCGCGCCGTCGGCGGTGCGCCGAGAGGTCGCGAGCGGAATCGTCGCGATGTCCTCGACCGTACGCCGCTGCTCGGGCGCCACCTGCACCACCACGTCGCGCTCTTCACCCGTAGGGTCCTCCCAGCGAGTGGCCGTCTCGCCGGCGAGAACCGGACGGATGGTCGTCGCGATCTGGCCGATGTCCAGCCCCACCTCGTTGGCGATGTCGCGGTTGACGTCGATCCGGTACTCCGGCTTCGGGTCGCCGAGCGACGACTTGAGGTCCACGACTCCCGGAATCTGCTTCACCCGCGTCATCAGCTCCGTGGAGAGCCGCTGAAGCTCGTTCACGTCGGTACCGCGCAGCTCCACCTGGAGCGGCGCCATGGCACCGCCGATGCCACCGCCCACGAGCACCGCGATGTCGGTGGCCACGATGGGCGAGAGCTGCTTGCGCGCGGCGACCATGAGATCGTTCTGCGTCGCGCTCCGCTCGGCGCGAGGGAGGAGCTTCACGTAGACCTCGCCCTTGGTAACGGTACCGGTCGCCCCGGCGCCGATGGTGGTGTAGGTGTAGTCCACGCCGTCCAGCGCGTTCAGCGTCCGGATGATCTGGTCCGCCTTGCCGCGCGTGTACTGCAGACTCGATCCCTCGGGGGACTCGAACTGCACCACGAACTCGCCGTTGTCGGAGTCCGGCATGAAGCCGCCGCCGATGGCACCCGTGAAGAGCAGCGCCAACGCCGCCACGAACGACGCCGCCGCAATGGCCATGGTGGTCTTCCGATGCCCGAGCGCCCACTTGATCACCGAGCGGTACCTCATCGCCTGCGAGTCGAACCACTCGTTGAAGCGCGCGATGCCACGGGTCAGGACGTTCGGCCGCCTCCCCTTCCCATTACCGTGCTCCCCGCTCCCCTTGTGTGGGTTGACGCCCCACCACGCAGAGAGCATCGGCGTGAGAGTGAATGACACGAAAAGCGACACCAGCACGGCCCAGGCCACCGTGATGCCGAACTGGTAGAAGAATCGGCCGATGATCCCACCCATGAACGCCACGGGGACGAACACCGCCACCACCGTGAAGGTCGTGGCCATCACCGCGAGCATGATCT
>JBIQMO010000205.1:0-6794 GCA_044463245.1 Gemmatimonas aurantiaca | reverse complement strand
TCCTGGATGCCGGCTGGGGCTCGCAGCTCTTCGTCAACCAGAACGGCCAGGGCGGAGTTCTGCAGGGATTCACCAAGGCGCAGCCGAATCTGGGGCCCGAGCGCACCAAGGAGATAGAGGTCGGTACCGACCTTGGCTTCTTCGGCGCGCGCGGCGACGCGTCCATCACGCTGTACAACGATCGCACCGAGGGCGCGATCTTCCTGGCCCCGCTCGCCAACTCCACCGGCTTCGGCCAGCAAGCGCAGAACGCCGGCACGATCCGCAATCGCGGTGTCGAGGTATCGCTCAACGTGCGGCCCATCATGAACCCGGACCTCACCTGGGAAGTCGGGCTGCAGTGGGCGCGCAACCAGAACGAGGTGCTCGACCTCAGCGGTCAGCAGTTCGTCGACCTGCCGACGGGCGGCTACTTCACTGGCGCCGTCGCAACGGCGTGGAAGGGTTCGGGACTCGGCGTCATCCGCGGCTCCGACTTCGCTCGCTGCGGCCGTGGTCTCGTGATCGACGGCGTGAACATCGATCAGGGGTGCGGCAGCGCACCCAAGGGTGCTCTGTACATCGCCCAGGATGGCTTCCCGGTGGTGGATCCCACCAACCGCGTCATAGCGGACGGGAATCCCAAGTGGACCGGCGCCGTGAGGACGTCGCTCACCTGGCATAAGCTCCAGCTCTCCGGCCTGCTCGACATCCGGCACGGCGGCGACATCTGGAACGGTACGCGCGGCGCGCTCACGTCGTTCGGTACGAGTGCGTTCACTCTCGACCGCGGCGTTCAGCGCACCTTCGGGAAGGACTTCATGCCCGGAGCCGTGGGAGGACCAGGAGCGAACACCCCGGTTACCATCGACGAGAACTGGTACGCCGGCAACGGCGGCGGCTTCGGCCCCGTCGCGGCGCAGTTCATCGAGGACGCGAGCTTCGTGAAGCTCCGCGAGATCTCGCTCGGGTACACCTTCGATCAGCCGTGGGTGACGAGGAGCCTCGGTCTCTCGAGCGTCGACCTCAGGGTGGCGGGACGCAACCTGCACACCTGGACCGACTACACCGGCATCGACCCCGAGTCCAACCTCGGCGGCGCCGCAGTGCTGATCCAGGGCATCGACTACTTCAACAACCCGCAGACGCGCTCGTTCGTGATCTCGCTGGGCCTGAACCGCTAACCCGAGTCGAGAGCGAAAGACAATGTCAAATAGATACGCGAAGCTGGCGCTGAGTGTGCTGCTACCGGCGATGCTGCTGGCCGGGTGCAGCGACTGGCTCACGTCGCCAAAGGCGAAGAACGACCCGAACAACCCGGCTACCGCTGGCCGGGACCAGCTCCTCGTGGGAGTGGAGACGGGACAGACGGTGATTCAGACCGGCGACCTCGCCCGCCTGTTGAGCATGTGGATGCAGTCGATGGCGGGTACGCAGCGGCAGTACAGCGTTCTCGACCTGTACCAGTTCGATGAGGACGCGTTCTCACCCGACTGGAGTCTGACCTACACCGGCGGAGGGCTGGTCGACATACGGTCGCTGCAGAAGCAGGCGCTCGATGTCGGTGATTCGGTCTATGCCGGCATAGGCTACGTACTCGAAGCGCTCACGGTGGGAACCGCGGCCGACATCTGGGGCGACATCCCCTATTCGCAGGCGGTCAACGACAGCATCCTCCAGCCGCAGCTGGATCCGCAACAGCAGGTGTACGCTACGATCCAGGCGAAGCTGGATACGGCGATAGCCTTCCTGCGGTGCACGGGAGGCACCTGCATCGGTCCCCGTGCAGTGGACCTCTGGTACGGTAACGATGCCGATACCGCCGACGCGGCCCAATGGACCGAGTTGGCGCACACGCTGAAGGCGCGCTACTACATGCACGTCGCCGAGCAGGACCCGTCGGCGTACGCGCTCGCGCTGGCGCAGACCGACTCCGGGATCTCGACGCCAGACAACGACCTCCGCTCCTTCCAGAGCCAGGACCCGAACGAATGGAACCTCTGGTACCAGTTCATAGTCATCCAACGCTCGGGCTACACCGGTGCGGGGCAGTTCATGGTGAACCTGCTCAAGAGCAGGAACGACCCACGACTGCAGCAGTACTACGCGCCCAATTCGGCTGGCCAGATCATTGGTGCACCTCCTGGCGGCGGCACCGTGGAAGCATCGGACCCCAGCGCCACACGGCTGGCTCCCGATTTCCGGCAGCCGATGGTCACCTTCGCCGAGAACCAGTTGATCCGCGCGGAGGCAGCGTTGCACGGTGGTGACGCCGGAACGGCACTCACCGCCTACAACGCCGAGCGCACCTCGGAGGGAGTTCCGACCGCCGGCAGCGTGACGCTGCAGGACGTGATGACGGAGAAGTACATCGCGCTTTTCCAGCAGATCGAGCCGTGGAACGACTACAAGAGGACATGCTTGCCGGCACTCGATCCGGCGGGCAACGCACCGGCGATTCCCGGACGGCTGCTCTACCCGCTCTCGACGGAGCGCAACGCGAACCCCAACATTCCGGCTCCGAGCGAACAGCCGCAGCGGAACTGGAACGACCCCAACCCGTGCCCGGCGCCGTGACCATCGGCGACTGAGACAGCACGGAAGAATGGAGCTGGAATTCTCACCGAGGATTCCAGCTCCATTCACATCGGGACTCGCGCGACCGCGACGCGCTGCATCGAACCGCTCGCATCTCCATCAGGAGCGATGGATTCGTGCGTTCACGTCGTCGATCCACAGCATGATGTGGCGTGGAGGCAGCAGAGCGTAAAGCATTTTACCTTGCTCCGACCCCCTATCTGCGCACCGCGGCAATATCGACCGCAACGGCGTCATCTTTGCACTCGCGACACTGTCCGGACATCCCGGGTAGCAGCACGGTCACCTCTACCCAACGAAGCTGGATCGCATGCGCGTCAACCATACTGCTTCCGCGCTGGCCACCTTCGCGCTCCTCTGCGGAGCCCCGGTCTCCGCCGCCCAACAGGCGGCGCCCGTCAACCCGGTCGTGATGACGCTCCGCGACACATCCATGGTCGGAATGGACGGCGGCTCGGAGCGCACGGACTCAGCGGCCGCCGATACATCCAGGATCGATCCGCGCGAGGAGGGCGCGGACTCCGACGCTGGCGGCCGGATGTCGTCGCCCGCCTTCCTCGAGCTTCGCCTCCTCACATCGCGCCACTCCACCGTCCCGACGCGAATGGAGTCCACGGCGTACCGCGACCTGTACATCGTCGATCTGCGCGCGGGCTGGACGCTGGCGTCGAACGACTTCATCTCGGTGGAGTACGCGCCGAGCGTGGTACCGCTCGCCATCAGCACGCGCAACCCTACGGAGTACGAGCCGCGCGTCGCCAACACGTGCCTCGAGGGGAAGGACTGCAACAACTACAAGGCGCTCTCCATCAGCACGGTCCCGCTCTACTCTACCACGTACGGTTTCGGCCTGACGCCGGTCGGCTTCCAGATGCGCCTCTTCCGGACGAGTCCCGTTCAGCTGCTGACGTACGCCAACGGCGGCGCGCTCTGGTTCACGCACCGCATCCCCGATCCCGAGGCGACCCGCTTCAACTTCACCGCCGAGCTGGGAACGGCCCTTCAGGTAAACCTCCCCGATCGACTGGGCCTCGTCCTCGGCTACAGTTGGCACCACACCTCCAACGCCGGCACCGGCCGCGTGAACCCCGGGCTCAATTCCCGTGCGCTCTCCATCGGCATCGTGGCGAGGAGAGGGCGGTAGTGTCCTACATCATCGCGCTGGGCCATAACTGCGCACGCGGAGGGCGCGGAGGGGAACGGCGAGAGGACGCGGAGAACGGCCTGTGGGGGCGAGCATCGCGATCCTGATACCGGCTGCAGCTCGGGGTCGGGGCTCCTCTAAGAGGAGCGCAGGGAACGCGGAGAATGCAGAGGGTGCGGCACTGTCAGCTACCAGGCGCAAGCGGCCGGGAGAAAAAGGGGGAACTGCTCCCGCGGTTGGAGCTCTGCCCACCTGAGCAGGACTCCGTATGCGGGAGCAGTTCCCCAAAAACCCCTCGTTCGAGATCTCGCCTTACGGGTTTTCTCTGCGTTCTCTCGTTCTTCTCCGCGTTCTCTGCGCTCCTCTCTCAAGAGGAGCCCCGACCCCGCGATGCGCTCGGATCGGGATCGCGATCCCAGCCCGTAACGGTTTTCTCCGCGTCCTCTCGCCGTTCCCTCCGCGCTCTCCGCGTGCGCAGTTACGGCCCAGCGCGATGCCCTCCGCGTGCGCAGTTGAACGCGATGACGCAGGCCCCCGCGATGAACTCCCCCCACCTACCGGAAATCAGTATCTCCCCCCGACTCATCCGCCTCGGCGTTCTGCGGCGCGAGCTCGACGGGGCGTGGGATGATCTCGGGCTGGCCGGCCTTCTTCAGGATCGCGTTGAGCTTCGGCAGATCGTTGGTCAGCGCACGGTGCAGCGCCACGAGCTGCGTATTCAGCTTGGTCGTGAGCGTATCGAATACCACGCGGCTCTGATCCGTGGGCCGGAAGTCGGCGCTCGCGACCACGCCGCCGAGTGCCGCGATCTTGTTGTTGAGGCGGATCGGGTAGTTGAGCGGGTCCTGGCCACTGCGGTTCTTCGTCTGGTAGATCGAATCCTCGATCACGCTCAACCTCGTGACGAATGGAGTGGCGGCGGACGCGAACGACTTCGGCGCCTTCGCCCTTCGCTCATCGATCTGGAACTTGACGTTGCGAATCGTCTTCACCGCGTTGTTGGCCGCGCTCAGCGTATCGCGGATCTTCACGAGGAGCGCGAACTGCGCCTCGAGATCCTGCTGCGTAGCCGAGATGCGCGGGTCCTTCGACAGCGTGAAGCTCCGCGTCTGCGCATCGCCGTTCACCGTCATGCGCACCGAGTACTTCCCCGGCACCGCGGTGGGGCCGCGCGTGCTTCCCGCCCACATGATCAGATTCTCGAAGCCCGCCGCGTCGGGGTAGCGAAGGTCCCACACGAAGCGGTTGAGTCCCTTCTTGTTCGGCACTCGAGTGGGGCCGCCGCGGCCGCGGCGCGGACCGGCCTCGCTCTCCTCGCTCGTGCGCTCGAGCTTCTTTATCGAATCCGCCGTGAGACCCGCGGCCTTCAGGCTGTCCGTGCGCGCCCTCTTCGCGCTGTCGGCGCGCACGCTGTCCGCGCGTCCCGCGCTGTCGAGCTCACTCGAGAAGGACCTGATGACCTTTCCGCTCCCGTCGAGGAACTCGAGCTGCACCTTCTCCTTCGCGTTCGCGAGCGTGAAGTACACCACCGCGCCACTCGGCGGGTTGGCGCCCGAAGGTTCCGAGCCGCCGCCAAAGCCGCCGCCCCACTGAACTCGGTACACATCGCGAGGCTCGAAGAGGTGCGCGTTCGCCGACGCGATCTCGCCCGAGAGCTGGCGAAGCGGTGAGAGATCGTCGAGGATCCAGAAGGACCTGCCGTGCGTGGCGGCCACCAGGTCGCCCCTGGTCACCGAGAGATCGTGCACCGGCACCGGAGGGAGGTTGAGCTGCAGCGGCTGCCAATCGGTCCCGTCGTCGAAGCTCACCCACACGCCGCGCTCCGTGCCCGCGTAGAGCAGCCCGCGCCGCGCCGGATCCTCGCGGATTACGCGCGTGAACTGGTCGCGCGCTATTCCGGCATCGATGCGCGTCCACGTCTTCCCGAAGTCGGTCGTCTTGTAGAGATACGGCTCGTTGTCGTCGAGCTGATAGCGGTTGGCCGCCACATAGGCCGTGCCCAGATCGAAGTGCGACGCCTCGATGATGGAGATCCTCGTCCAGGGCGGGAGGTCCTTCGGCGTGACGTCGGTCCAGTGCGCGCCACCGTCGCGCGTGACGTGAATCAGCCCGTCGTCCGATCCCGTCCAGATCGTCCCCTTGCCATTCGACAGGGGAGACTCGGCGATCGCGAAGACCGTGGCGTAGTACTCCACGGAGGTGTTGTCCTTCGTGATCGGTCCGCCGGAGGAGGCGAGCGTGGCGGGATCGTGCCGCGTGAGATCGGGGCTGATCGCCTCCCAGCTCTGTCCCTCGTTGCGCGAGCGGAAGACGCCGTTCGACCCTATGTAGAGCGTGTTCGGATCATGCGGCGAGATGAGGATCGGGAAGGTCCACTGGAAGCGATACTTCAGGTCCTTCGCCGCGTGCCCCATCGGGTTGTCGGGCCAGGGGATGATGTCACGCTGCTGGCCGTTCTTCGTGTTCAGCCGCGAGAGGTAGGCGTAGCTTCCCGCGTAGATGATGTTCGTGCTGTCGGGACGCACCTGGATGTAGCCCGACTCGCCGCCGCCCGCGTCGTGCCAGTCGGCCATGGTGATCCCGCCCGGCGCGGCGCTCGGCCCGCAGAGCGTGGAGTTGTCCTGCTGCGCGCCGCAGACCTTGTAGGGGAAGTCGGTGGTGGTGGTTACGTGATAGAACTGAGCGGTGGCGTAGTCCTGCTCGCTCCACGATCGTCCGGCATCGAACGACACGTTCGCGCCGCCGTCGTTCCCCTCGATCATCCGCTTCGCATCGTTGGACGCGATCCAGAGATCGTGGTTGTCGCCGTGGGGGACACGGATCGACTTGAAGGTCTTTCCGCCGTCGGTGGAGCGCCAGAAGCCCACGTTCAGCACGTACACGGTGTTCGTGTCCGCGGGATCGGCGAAGATGCGCGTGTAGTACCAGGCCCTCTGGCGCAGCTTCCGCTCTTCGTTGGTGCGCGTCCACGTCTTCCCGCCGTCGGACGAGCGAAAGACGCCGCCCGAGTCGGCCTCGATGTTGGCGTAGAGGATGTTCGAGTTCGCCTTCGACACCGTGATCCCGATGTTGC
>JBIQMO010000204.1:0-6862 GCA_044463245.1 Gemmatimonas aurantiaca | reverse complement strand
GGCTGAGCAGTTGCTCAGCCCCCTCGAAATTAAAGACCTGACCCCGTCGTTCCCCCTACTTGTTCTGCATGTTGAACAGGTTCGAGAGGGCCGTCGTCCCCACGACACCATCGAAAGAGCCAGTGGCGACGAGCGTGTAGCCGCCCGCCTTCGTCAGCTTGATGTTGTCGAAAGTGGCGACCCCGCTCGCGTCCGTGGTGCGAGACACCGTGGTGCTCGGCGCGGCACTCCCATCCTGGAAGAACGCGATCGAGCTGCTGTTGCCGGCGATGGACAGGGTGACGGTGGCGCCCGAAAGCGGACTCCCGTTCTGCGTCGACACCCGGACCTGCACGGGACCACCACCCCGCTGGGCCAGCGGCGCGCTGATCGCGCCACTGGTGATCGTGTCGGCGAATGCGAGCTGCACGCTCTGCATGTCGATCACCGCGAAGGGACTCAGCACGCTCCTCCCGCCGCCCACGGAGCCGATGATCATCGTAGCCTGGAGCGTCCGCGGTGCGAAGATGTCCAGCGCGCGCCGCGCGAGACGCAGCGGTGATAAGCCATGCGCTCCCGATGGTAGCGAAAGAGTCGCGAAGGCAGGAGGTGTGGCGCAGCTCAGCCCCTCCTCCTTCAGTATCTCCTGCTCATGCTGCACGCGCAGCGTGCTGGTGAGCTCCACTTCGCACTCCCCTATGGTGAGCGGCGATCCCAGAGCGAGCTTGCCGCTCGCTATTGTCGGAATCGTACTGACCTCGAACGCGCTCCCGACGGTGGGGTCGGCCGTCAGAAAGTCAGTGAGCCGGTAGCCGTAGACCAGGAAGCGCTTCGCCACCGACGTGGAGGCCACCGCCCATCCCTGCGGAGCCTCGGCCGCCCAGTAAGGCGACTCACCACGCTCGTAAGCACCGGCAGCGCCGTCGCTCGCCTTACCACGCACTTCGTACATCCACCCTGGACTGAGCGCGCCAGCGACGCTGAAGTCTCCGGGGACGTTCGCCGCGATGTAGCTCTCCATGCAGCCGAGGAAGCCGAGCGTGAGCGCGTTGAACGAGGTCCCCGTCGCTGTGCTGAGCTGAGCGGTGGTACCGCGCATCGCCGCCAGACGCGCCAGCCCGTCGAACGCCTTGTCGGTCCCGGCCGCGGTCGGTCCCTTCTTCACCAGCTGCTGCAGGTCGCCGATGATCGTATAGAGAGGGTCCTGATTCGACGTGGCGTACGCGCGCGCGTTCGACTTCAGGCCGTTGATGTCGCAGGTGAGGGCGAGCGGGGTAGTGGTCGCTCGGGCGACCTCCGGATTTCGGTAGGAAGTCGGTGTTTCGCCGCACGCGGCGAGCGCCGCTACGGATGCGACGGCGAGGAACGATGCGAGATACGGGTGGCGCATACCGGGTACCGTGTGATGAGAGGTGTGACGGAGCAAGACGGACGGCCGAGCGAGACATTCCGGCCGTTCGCCGAGTTGTCGGGGGGGAGGAACTGCCCTTCGCGTGAGAGGAATCGGGAGCTCAGTCAGGCTTCTTCACCAGCGCCTGGTAGCGCGGGTCGGAGCGGAGATCCTTCAACCACCACGATTTATCGTTCGCCGCGGACTCACGCTGCTGCGGATTGGCTGCGAGGTATCTGGCAATGAGGTCGAGCGCAGCGTCCTTGTCCCCGCTCTGGGCGTAGACGTTGATGGCAAGGTTGGTGAGCTCGCCTCCCGGATCGATCTGTGCATCGCCCTGGCTCGCGGCCGCCATGGCTTCGGCGCTGTCTTTCATCCCGGCGCGCACGAGCGCCAGGGCAACTATCAGCTTTCCCTTGAACTTGTCGAACTCCTGGACGTTCGCCGGGCTCACCTTGACGTACTCGTCGTACGTCGCCCATACCTCGCGCATGTCGGGCTTCACATCTCCGTTGGGGAGAGCAAAGATCCAGAGCTTGCACTCGGTGAAGAGGTAGTTCTCCGGGAATCGCGACGCGCCCTCGTTACACCACTTCGCCGCTTCGGTGCGGACGCCCATGTCGAGCGACGCGAAGAAGAGTCGCAGGATCGTCTTGTCCACGTCGGTCAGATACGGGTCCGCGTTGTAGGCGTTCTCGGCCGCCAGCTTCGCTTCCGCGATCTGTCCCTTGTTGAAGAGAAGGTGACTGAGGTAATTCCAGGCCGTGGCGCTGTGGTCGTTGGCGGCGGTGGCGGCACGAAGATCTTTTTCGGCCGATGCGAAGAGCGCAGCCGAAGCGGCTGGGTTCGGCGCGAGGTTGTTGAGCCACTGCCAGTAGTGCAGCGTCCCGCGCGCCTCGAGAGCCCCGGCATCGGATGGTGACTTCTTCAGCGCCCGCTCGGCGTTGGCCAAGCCCGCGTCGATCCACTTCGTGAAATCGGGGCTCGTAGCCGGCAGGAGCCGGGATGTCTTGAAGCCGAGCCAGGCGCGCTCGACGATCGGCGCGGTCCAGTTCGGATCGAATGCTTCGACCTTTGCGAGGGCGGAATCCGCCGCGGCTGCCTTGCGAAGCGCGGCCGGAACGTCGCTCGCCTGTACGAGCGCGTCGATCTCGGCCTCGGTCTCCTTGGCGCGCTGCATCCCTTCCCATGCAGCGGTATTCCGGGTACCCACCTTCGAGACGATCTGCGCGATCTCCTGACCCACTCGCTTGCGGAGGAAGATCGAAAGCTGCGCGGCGACGGTGTCCTTCAGGCCCAGTGAGCTCTCGAGCGCTGCATCCACCTGTGTCTTGTCGACCTGCTTGCCGCTCACGGCATCGACGAGCCGCACGGTGACGCGGACGCTATCGTTGCCCATCGGCTCGACGACGCCGTTCACGAGCGTACCGACGTTCAGTGCTCGAGCTATGCTGTCGGTGGGGATCGCGTCCTTACCCTTGAACACCGCCGAGCCGTTCTGCGAGGTGACCTTCAACTGCGTGACCGCGCTCAGCTCGTCGATGAGCGATTCCGTGAGGCCGTCGGCGAGGTAGGCGAGCTTGCCACCGGGGCTGCGGTCCTGGAAATACATGACCGCGATCTTGTTCTTGGCGAACCTCCCCGTCAGCCCGGCGGAGGAGTCGTCGCCCTTATCGAACGCCTTCCAGCCGAACCAGCCGCCGGCGGCGAGCAGCGGCAGAGCGATGGCAGCGGCGGTCGCGAGACGCTTCCTTGCGCGCCCGCCCACCATCTGCTGGACGGTCTTCGCCGCGATCGCCTGGGCGGCGATACTCTCCTGCCGGCGCCGCGCGGCGCCCTCGTGATCGGTGAGCGCGGCGGCGAAGTCCATCGCCGAGTGGAAGCGGTCCGCGGGCACCTTCGCCATGGCGCGGACGATCGCGTCCTCGACCGCATCGGGCACCGTGCCGCGCACGATCTTGAGGCTCGGTACGTTGTCCAGCGAGTGCCGGGCGAGGAGCGCCATCGCCGTGGGTCCGGTGAAGGGCGGCTGTCCGGCGAGCATCTCGTACACGACGCAGGCGAGACTGTAGACGTCGCTTTCCGCAGTGACCTCTCTGCTCGCCATCGCCTGCTCGGGCGACATGTAGGTCGGGGTGCCCACTGCCATCCCCGTGCGGGTGAGCGTCTCGCCACCCGCCACCGACACCGCGCGCGCGATGCCGAAGTCGGCCACCATCGCTCCGTTGGTGCTGAGGAGGATGTTCTCGGGCTTGATGTCGCGGTGGATGACGCCCTTCGAGTGCGCGTAGGCGAGCGCCTCGGAGACCTGGCGAGTGATCGCGAGTGCGTCGTCGATGGGAAGCTGCTTCTCGCGGTCGAGCCGATCGCGGAGCGACGCGCCATCGACGAAGGGCATCGTGTAGTACAGGATGCCATCCGTCTGACCCGAGTCCAGGACGCCGACGATGTGTGGGTGCTGGAGCGCGGTGCCTACTTCGATTTCACGGAGGAAGCGCTCGACGCCGAGGGTGACCGCGAGCTCGGGCAGGAGCACCTTGACCGCCACGTGGCGATCGTTCTGGAGGTCGCGAGCGAGGTAGACCGTCGCCATCCCGCCGCGCCCCAGCTCGCGCTCGAGGGCATAACGCCCGGAGAGCGCGGTCTGCAACGACGACAACGAGACCTGGGAGGTCGTCGATTCCACTTGCTCGATCCCGCCTTGCGTGGGTGACCACTCGCAGCGTGGCCGGTGAAGTGCCGGACACCCGAGGGGTCGCGTTCGCGCGCGCCAGCTCCGAGCTCGCGGTACCGGGCGACCCGAGAGGGCTCGCCGCCGGCCGCCTCAGCGCCATCACATCTAAAGACGCGCGAAAAGCACCCTACAGTCGCGATTTGTCCGCGGTTGCGCAAGTAACGTCGACCGAAATCCAACAAAGGGTGGAAAGAAATTTTCTGTCGCTGCCGTCAGCCACCGGAGTCATGAGCGCAGGGGAATCACCTCTTGTGGAAGGGTGAGTCGGCTGAGAAGAAAGCTTCGGTCGTGGCTGCAGTGTTGGGCATCGCCTGCGCACCGTTGCTCACCGCGATCCCCGGTATGTTGGTCCTCAAGGCCGCCAGGCGGGCGACCCCATGTCGATCGTGTAGCCGAGCGGAAGCCGCATGCCATCCTCCAGTCTCACGAGGTCTATGGTGCGTGGCCCCCACTCCCCATGGTTACTGCTTACCGCGACCCACTTCCCGTCGGGAGAGAGATCGAAGGGCGCCCCACCGTACAGAGGAGCGGCGACGGTACGTGCGACGGTGCCATCGAGGCGCACTATGGAGAATCCGGCGCCGGTCGACGCGACGATCGAATCGCTCCCCACCATCCATCTGGGCTGCGAGACCGCCGGTCCCAGGACTGTGTTGCCGGTGGCCAGTTCGACAATGCGCAGGCCACTCTGCAGGCAGCAGGGCGAGAAGGCCGTGTACGCCAGGTAGCGGCCATCGGGAGACGGTGCTGGATCGAAGTAGCTGCCGTAGCTGTCGATGGGTGGGCTAGCAAGCGTTTCGAATCCCGTTCCGTCGGTATGGGCCCGCACGATGGACGTCCAAGTGGTTCGGCCCGCGAAGTACACCCACTTCTCATCACTGCTGAAGCGCGGGGAGATCTGCGTCTCGTAGTCGGTGTAATCCGCGAGAAGCGGGCGCTCCGCGCCCTGCGCATCGCGCAGGAAGACCCGTCCACCGTAAAAATATCCCATGGCACTCCGATCCACGAAGGTCAACTGTTTTCCCGAAGGTGCCCAGCTGACCTGCTCGATGGAGCGAGCATCGAGCACCTGGAAGTCAGAGCCGTCGAGCTCGAATTGCAGAAGCTGGTCGGGCTGATCCCCGAAGCCCGCCCGCGTCGCCGCAAGTACACCGTGAGGCACGACGCTCACCCAGGCCGAATCGACCACATCGCCGAGCCTGGCCAGGAGGAGTGCGCGCCCTACGTGCCGCGCGCTCACGGCTCCACCGCCTAGCGAGATGGCGGTCGAATCGGAGCCGATCGTCGGTCGATCGTCGCGCTCGTTGTGCGCTCGGTCGAACACGGTCATGCGCAGCGCGTACGATCCCCCTTCGTAGAGGGCGGAGTCGCCGGGTTGCAGGTCGATCGAGACCGGTGCCCCAGGGGCTACGAGGAATCGCACGGTATCAACCACGGACCCGCCGCCCGGGAATTGCGCGCGGAGCACCGCCTCGACGCGGCCGGCGACATTCCCGAGCTTGACCAGAGCTTGTACCGTTCCCGACGAGTCGGTATCCAGTTGGATCCCCAACACTGACCACCAGTTGGACGAATCGGCGGGGGCGTGGAAGAGGATGACCTCCTCGAAGGGTGATACGCCTGGTGGCGAGAGCGGCTTGAACGACACGGGCGTATTGGCCAGCGGGCGCCCGACAGAGTCGTTGAGCTGAACCTCCAGCAGGCCAGGAAGCTCGCTGCCTATCGTGTCGTGCGCCGAGGTATGGGGTAGCGCGACCACGTGAAGGCCGGGAAGCCGTATTGGTGAGGTCGGATCGCTACAGGAGAGGAGCAGCGCGGCGCCGACGACAGCGGCGATCGCCGCTCGCTTGCTGTGTGTAGTCAGGGACATTGAGCTGAAGGGAGTGTCGCGGATGAGGCAGCTGCGGCGGGTCTTTTCATCCCAAGAATGACGCAGTCTGGCAGGCCCGGCAACTCCGCAGTTCGGGAACGTGCACCCCGGTATAACCCTTGACTCCAGAGGAAGAGCAAGCCCGGCGAGCGCGACCGCCGGTCACCGCATGAACGATCGGGAGGTGGAAACGATGTCGACGCTGTACAGCATACTGAAGTTCCTGCACGTGAGCGCCGTGATCGTCTGGTTGGGTGCGCTCATCACCATGGCGGTCCTCTTTGCCCGGCTGGCGAGCCAGCGCGAGGCAGGTGCGCTCCAGCACCTCACGCGACAGGCCGAGTTCATGGGGAAGGCGCTGATCGGTCCCGCGGCGATCGTGACGCTCCTCGCAGGCGGCGCGCTGATCGCCGAGATGCACCTCGGGATGCCGGCCTGGGTCTGGTGGGGGCTCATCGGTTTCTTCGTGTCGATGTTCCTCGGTGGCTTCCTCATGCAGCGTACCGGGCGCAAGCTCTCCACCATCGCCTCATCCGGCACCCCCGACGTCGCGGCGATGGGCGCTCTGCAGGGCCGCCTCCGTCTGCTCGGTGTCGTCAACATCATCATCCTGCTCTCGGTGGTCTGGGCCATGGTGGCGAAGCCCACTTTCTGACTCGCCAGGGGTCGGGACGTGGCGCCTGGTGAGTTCATCTCGGGGTCCGGGTTCATCTCGTCTTAACTGCGCACGCGGAGAGCGCGGAGGGAACAGCGAGAGGACGCGGAGAACGGCCTGTGGGTGGAGGCATCGCGATCCTGATACTGGCGGAGTCTCGACGTCCGGGTTTCTTGAAAAGCAGGAACGCGGAGAACGCAGAGAACTGCAGAGAGAACGCAGAGGGTGCTGCAC
>JBIQMO010000203.1:0-6879 GCA_044463245.1 Gemmatimonas aurantiaca | reverse complement strand
CGAGCCGTATGGCCAGTGGCCATACGGCTCGAAATTAAAGACCTGACCCCGTCGGACCCTACTTCGTTTCGCAACTCAAGCTGACGGGCGTCGAATTTTGGCAGTTGATGGACTCGGCCATCCCCTGGGCCAGGGTGCCACAGGCGGTGGTCTGGGCGGAGCGGGCGGCCTCCTCGCGGGTGGAGGCGGTGGCGGTGGCGCAGTTGCGCTGGCCGTTGAACTGGGCGCACGAGCGGCACTGCACGCGCTGCGCGCCGAGGGTGGAGTAGAGGAGGAAGGCCACCAGGGCAGCCACCACGAGCGCGGCTATGAGCTTGCCAGACTTCATTCGCGACCTCTCCGGGAGGGGGCAGGGTACTGGCAGTCGACCGGAACGGCACTCCGATCCATTGCCATCGGATCGCTGGGAAGCTAGGTTGTTGGGCAGCGTCGGAACAGGTTTCACCCAACGGCGGTGCCGCCGGCCGGCGCGAAGTTCGCAGGCGGACTTGGCCAGATCCAGGTCCCTCTTTTTTTGTCGTGGTTTCGGCCCATTCCCTCAGCACAGGATGTGTCGTGGTTGAAGTCGTCATTGGCGAGAACGATCGGCTCGACGTCGCGCTGAAGCAGTTCCAGCGCAAGGTTATACGTGCCGGGGTCCTCAAGGACCTTCGCCGGAAGCGCTTCTACGAGAAGCCCAGCGAGGCACGCCAACGCAAGGCCGGCGCAGCGCGCCAGCGGAGCGCCCGGGCGTTGCGCCGCGCCCATTGAGCGTGCACCGCTCGCAAGACCCGGTGAGCTGAAAGTGTCCAAACAGGACTCCATAGAGCTCGAAGGCACCGTCACGGAAGTGCTGCCTAACGCCACCTTTCGCGTGGCCGTCAGCGACAGCCATACGGTTCTGACTACGCTGGGCGGCAACATGCGGCGTTTCCGCATCCGCGTGCTCGCCGGCGATCGGGTTCGCATCCAGGTGTCGCCGTACGACCTCACTCGTGGCCGGATCATCTTCCGCCACAAGAGCTGAGCCAGGCAGAAGCCGGGCCGGCCACTAATAGCACGGCTGGCGCTCCTGTCCAACGCCAGGCAACACGCAGCCCGCCCGTTCCCGGGGCGGGCTCTCGCGCATCATGCCATCGCGTCGAGATACTCGAATAGCCGGGGATGGATCAGGCGTGCGCGCGCCTCGGAGATGCGTCTGCAGCGCGCACCGAGGTACTCGACATTGAAGAGGCGCTTGAATACCGGGCTGTTAGGCGCTGCCCTGTCGGGGATGGCTACCACGGCACCGTAGCACACTCCTCCCTCCTGCACGAACTTGTCTCCGGTCAGATCTATGGCGATGACGTTGCCCGAGCTGTTCTCGAGCTTGCCGTCGTTGTATTCCTCGAAAAATCTATATCCCAGCATCGGCACCCCCCGCAAAAAAGTGTGAGATGTCGCTCGCGAGGATCCATTGCATCGCGCGCGCCACGAGGGCGTGGAAGCGGCTTCGGCCCCCTCGCGCATGGCTCTTGCACTCCGCGCCTCGCCGGCCGCGCTCGAACGGACGCCTGAGCCGAGCCGCACACCCCCGGGGCAGCATGCCACCGGATCGATGCCTGCACCCTTGGAAGATGCGGGCATGACCACTTTCCACCGGGTGAGGCATGGCACAGGAGATCTCGAACGGAATCGAGCTGACCGCCCCACTTCCCGAGGGCGCTTCACGAGCGCTGGGTAGCGAAGCTCTCGAATTCGTCGCACGCCTGCACCGCCGCTTCGATCCTCGGCGCGAGGAGCTGCTCGCGCGTCGAGTCGAGCGCCAGGCGGATCTCGATGGCGGTGCGCGGCCGCGATTCCTGGACGAAACCGAAGCTGTGCGCAGTGGAGAATGGCGCGTCGCCACGGCGCCTCCCTCGCTGCAGGACCGGCGAGTCGAGATCACCGGGCCCGTAGACCGCAAGATGATGATCAACGCGTTCAACTCGGGCGCGTCGGCCTTCATGGCGGACTTCGAGGACTCGCTCTCGCCCACCTGGGAGAACGTCGTCCTCGGCCAGGAGAACCTCATCGACGCCGTGCGGCGCGTGCTCGCCTTCGACGCTCCCGATGGCCGCGAGTACCGCCTGAACGAGCGCACCGCGACGCTCCTCGTGCGTCCACGCGGATGGCACCTGCTCGAGCGTCACGTGCTGGTGGATGGGGAGGCCGTCTCCGCCAGCCTCTTCGACTTCGGGATCTACTTCTTCCACAATGCGCGCGAGCTGCTCGCACGCGGAGCGGGTCCGTACTTCTACCTCCCGAAGCTGGAGAGTCACCTCGAGGCGCGGCTCTGGAACGATGTCTTCGTGGCGGCGCAGGAGGACATCGGTCTCCCACGTGGAACAATTCGAGCGACGGTGCTGATCGAGACGATCCTTGCCGCTTTCGAGATGGAGGAGATCCTCTACGAGCTGCGTGAGCACTCCTCGGGACTGAACGCCGGCCGATGGGACTACATCTTCAGCATCATCAAGAAATTCCGCAACGCGCCGGACATGATGCTCCCCGATCGCGCACGCGTGACGATGACCGTGCCCTTCATGCGGGCGTACACCGATCTCCTCGTGCGCACCTGCCACAGGAGAGGCGCGCACGCGATCGGTGGAATGGCCGCCTTCATCCCGAGCCGCCGCGACGCCGCGGTGAACGAGGCGGCGCTCGCGAACGTGCGCGACGACAAGCTGCGTGAATCGCGCGATGGCTTCGACGGTACCTGGGTCGCGCACCCGGATCTCGTTCCCGTGGCACGCGAAGTGTTCGATGAAGTACTAGGCGCTCGCCCCAACCAGGTCGATCGCGACCGCTCCGACGTGCGGGTCAGCGCCGACGATCTGCTCGATGTTCGCATCCCGGATGCCGGCGTGACGATGAACGGCGTTCGGAACAACATCAGTGTGGCGCTGCAGTACCTGGAGTCCTGGCTGCGCGGCTCGGGGGCGGTGGGGATCAACAATCTCATGGAGGACACGGCCACCGCGGAGATCTCGCGCGCGCAGCTCTGGCAGTGGATCAGGAACGCCGCGCGCGTCGAGGGAGACCGCACGATGACCGCCGATCTGTATCGCGACGTTCGCGATCGCGAGCTCGAGGCCTTGGTAGGCGGAGCGAACGATGCTCCGCGCTATTCCACGGCTGCCGAGCTGCTCGACTCGCTCGTGCTGGGCGACACCTTCACGGAATTTCTCACCATTCCGGGCTCGCGCTATCTGGAGCTCGAGGAAGTGCGACAGGGAGCCACCCGATGAGCCACGAGAACAACACCTCCGATGCTCGCGCCGAGATCGCGGCGCTCGAGCGCAGCTGGTCCGGCGACAGGCGCTGGGAGGGGATAAGGCGCAACTACGGCGCGGCGGACGTCGTAGCTCTCCGCGGCTCCTTCCGCATCGAGCATTCGCTCGCTCGACTGGGAGCCGAACGTCTGTGGAAGCTCCTGCACGAGGATGGCTATGTGCACACCTTCGGCGCGCTCACCGGTGCGCAGGCGGTGCAGATGGTGCGCGCGGGCCTCGATGCCATCTACCTGAGCGGCTGGCAGGTCGCGGCCGACGGAAACCTCGCCGCGCAGACCTACCCCGATCAGAGCATCTACCCGAGCAACAGCGTGCCCGCGCTGGTGCGCCGCCTCAACAACGCGCTCCTCCGCGCCGATCAGGTGGAGTGGAGCGAGCGGATGTCGAATGGCGCGACGGGGGATGGCCGCTACTGGCTCGCGCCTATCGTGGCGGACGCGGAGGCGGGATTCGGAGGCCCGGTGCATGCCTTCGAGCTGATGAAGGCGATGATAGAAGCCGGGGCGGCTGGCGTGCATTTCGAGGATCAGCTCGCGGCCGAGAAGAAGTGCGGCCACATGGGCGGGAAGGTGCTGGTCCCCACCGCGCAGTTCATCCGCACGCTGAGCGCGGCGCGTCTCGCGGCCGACGTGCTCGACGTCCCCACGGTGCTCGTGGCGCGCACCGATGCACGCTCGGCGAATCTTCTCACCAGCGACATCGACGAGCGCGACCGCGAGTTCACCACGGGAGAGCGCACCTCGGAGGGCTACTTCGCGGTGCGCAGCGGGATGGAGGCGGGGATCGCGCGCGCGATTGCCTACGCGCCGTACGCCGATCTCCTCTGGATGGAGACATCGACGCCGGACATGGCCGAGGCACGCGCGTTCGCGGAGGCGGTGCACGAGCGCTTCCCGGGGAAGATGCTGGCCTACAACTGCTCGCCGTCGTTCAACTGGGAACGGAACCTCGACGCGACTTCCATCGCGACCTTCCAGCGGGAGCTGGGTGCAATGGGGTACAAGTTCCAGTTCATCACGCTCGCCGGGTGGCACATGATCAACTACCACGCCTTCGAGCTGGCGGCGGCATACGCGGAGGAGGGGATGCCGGCGTACGTGCGGATCCAGGCGCGGGAGTTCGCTCGTGAGGGCGATGGCTACACGGCTACCAGGCACCAGCGCGAAGCTGGGGCGAGCTACTTCGACCGAGTTTTACAGGTTGCGAGCGGCGGCGAGGCGTCGACGGGCGCGCTGGCCGGATCCACGGAGGAGGAGCAGTTCCAGGCCGCCGGCTGAATATGCAGCGGGGTCAGACCCTTCTGGTGCACGCTGGGCACCAGAGGGGTCTGACCTGATCGCCCGATCAGCTCTGCTCTTCGGCGGGGACCCTCTTCTTCCCGCCGAAGAGATGGGAGGCGGTGAGCATGAAAAGGGGGGTGAGCACGTGGCCCAGCAGCAGGTTGAGCCAGAGCAGCGCTATGTAGAAGCAGCCGAGGCCGATGCTTATCCAGAGTGTGCCCAGCGGTCCGTGTGTCTCCAAGGCGATCCTCGCTGAAGAGAGCAGTCAGTCGTTACGCGCGACAATCTAGTGCGGGTGCATTGGCGGTGCCAGCCAGCGGCAGCGCCCGCTCTGTGCCTTCCCGCGGCCCGGGCGTAACTTTCGAGATGACCCACCGAGTTCCCGCGTCGCCAGTGCGCGACCGCGTGCGCGACGCGGTTGCGGAGGTGCTCCCCCCGGGCGGCCGCTTCCTGCTCGCGGTCTCGGGCGGACGCGACTCGATGGTGCTCCTCGACGTCTTCGCCCATCATTTCCGCGATCGCGTCGAGTGCGTGGCGACCTTCGACCATGGGAGCGGTGCTGCGGCCACGGAGGCCGCGACGCTGGTGGAGCAGCGCGCAGGAGAGCTGGGGCTTCCGGTGCGGCGCGGCCGGATCAGGAGCGGAATGAGCGCGCGGCGCGAGGCCGAGTGGCGTGCGGCACGTTGGGCTTTCCTCGATGAAGTGTCGCGCGCCACGGGCGCGGCGGTGGCCACGGCGCATACTCTGGACGACCAGATCGAAACGGTTTTCATGCGGGTATTGCGCGGCTCGGGTGCGCGCGGGCTCGCGGGTCTGTACGCACGGAGCCCGGTGCTCCGTCCGCTCCTGGGAGTGCCCAGGCGGGATGTAGCCAGCTACGCGCAGGCGCTGGGCGTGGAGTGGATCGAGGATCCATCCAACCTCTCTCGCCGCCATCTGCGAAACCGTGTGCGGCTCGACCTTCTTCCCCTACTCGAGCGCAGCATGCCAGGACTCTCGCGCGAGCTGCTCGAGCTCTCTCGCCGTGCGGCACGCCTGCGCGATGAGCTGGATGATGAGATCGCCCGCCGCGTGCGCGTGCGCCTCGGGGAGGGCGTGCTCGAGGTTGCCCGGTCAGACCTGCTGGGCTATGATGCGGCAGCACTGGGGGTGCTCTGGCCGGCGCTCGCCGCAAAGGTGAGCGCGGTGCTCGACAGACGTGGAACCGAGCGCATCACCGAGTTTACAATTAGTGGTAGGGCGGGGGCGCGCATCCAGCTCTCGGGGGGCTGGGAAGCCGTGCTGCACCGTGGCGCGGTCGTGTTGCGACGGGCACGGTCGGCCGGCGAGCCAGAAGGCGCGCTTCCGCTGACGGGTGAGGTGAGCTTCGGGGGCTGGTTCTTCCGGCCGATCGAGGGAGGGTCGGGACTTTCGAGGACGACCGACGACAGGTGGGAGGCCGTACTGCCCGCCGATGCCGAGGTTCTCGTACGAGCATGGCGCCCCGGAGACAGGATGGTCCCGTTCGGCGCCACCGTGCCGAGGCGAGTGAAGGGGCTCTTCCGCGACGCCGGGATAGATGCCGAAAGGCGACGCGGTTGGCCGGTGGTGTTGGCCGATGACGAAATAGTGTGGATCCCCGGCGTGCGCCACGGCGCATCCTTTCCATTTCTCTCCGACCGAGCTGCTGTCGTTTACGAATGTGAGCGTCACGACGAACGATCCCCGTATGGACGGGCGAGCAGTGAAGCGGATCGCCTTCGACGAGGATCGGATCGCAAGGCGCGTCAGGGAGCTCGGGGATGAAATAACGGCGGCCTATCCCGAGGGCGAGCTGCTGGTGCTCGGGCTCCTGAAGGGAAGCTTCATCTTCCTGGGCGATCTCGTGCGGCAGATCAGGCGACCGCTCCAGGTAGATTTCATGGTGGCCGCCAGCTACGGCAGCTCGATGGTCTCGAGCGGTGAGGTCCGGCTCGTGTACGATCCGGAAACCAAACTGGAGGGTAAACACATATTACTGGTAGAGGACATCATCGATTCCGGACGCACTCTGGACCGTATGATGCAAATCCTGTCCGTCAGGCAGCCCCGGTCGCTCGAAATTTGCGCTTTGTTACATAAACGGGTAGCCGAGCATCTCTCGTATCCCGTCCGTTGGGTCGGGTTCGATGTGCCACACGAGTTCCTGGTCGGGTACGGGTTGGACCACGCAGAGAACTATCGACACTTGCCCTATATCGCGAGCTTGCAGTAATGGCAGATAGAAAACCGCCAAAGCGAGAACTCAACTGGGGACGTCTCTCCAAGACGCTCTCGTTCTGGCTGCT
>JBIQMO010000202.1:0-6897 GCA_044463245.1 Gemmatimonas aurantiaca | reverse complement strand
CGTGCCGCACCCTCTGCGTTCTCTCTTGCAGTTCTCTGCGTTCTCCGCGTTCCAGATTTTCAAAGAGCCCGGACCGTGAGCTGCAGCCGGTATCAGGATCGCGATGCCAGCCCCCACAGGCCGTTCTCCGCGTCCTCTCGCCGTTCCCTCCGCGACCTCCGCGTGCGCAGTTATGTGCTGGTGCGATGCCCTCCGCGTGCGCAGTTACGGCCCAGCGCGATGAAGCAGACCCCCGCGATGCCCCCGATCACCCGCGACTACGCCCGTCTTACACCTCGGTCCCCGCTGTCTCGAGAACGCGCTTGCGTGATCTCCAGAACAGAAACGCGGGAATACCGATGAGCACGAGCGCGATTCCGACGACGGCCCGGCCGGGCTGGGTGAACACTGTGTTGATGACGATCGCGGCGGCGGCGGCCACGAACAGAACCGGGGTGATGGGGTAGCCGGGGACGCGGTATGTGGACGGGACCCCGTTCGCCTTCCGGTACCAGAAGATGCTCAGCGCCCCGAGCGCATAGAAAATCCAGCCGACGAACACCACGTAGGTGAGGAGCTGTTCAAAGGTACCCGTCGCGGCGAGGAGCATTGCCCAGAGCGAGCCGGCAACCACTGCGAACGCCGGCGTCCCGAAGCGCGGGTGCACTTCGGCGAGCTTGTTGAAGAAGAGACCATCGCGCGACATCGCGAAGTAGAGTCGCGGCGCGGTGAGTGTGAGACCGTTGGCGGCGCTGAACATGGAGATCAGGATCACCACTGCGATCAGCTTTCCGGCGCCGGTGCCTAGGAGTGCTCCTACCGCGTCGGCGGCGATGCGCGCCGAGCTCGCCGCATGCTCGGGCCCGAGCGCGGCGACGTACGCGATGTTGGCGACGAGATAGATGGCGATCAGCACCGCGGTCCCGAAAATTATGCCGCGAGGGAAGGTGCGCTGCGGGTCGCGAGTCTCGCCCGCGGAGAAGGTTGCGTACTGCCACCCCTCGTATGCCCAGAGCACACCGATCATCGCCAGGCCGAGCGCGGAGAAGAGCGAAAGTCCCGACACCCGCTCCATGCTCGCGGGGGGCGCCTCGCCCAGCTTGCTCCCCATCACTATCAGTACGATGCTCATCACCACGAGCGCCGTCGCCTTGATCCCCGTGGTCCAGTTCTGGACGTTGGCGCTCTCACGGGTGCCGCGCACATTGATCACCATGATCACCGCGATCATGAGCACCGCCACGATCTTCGCCACGAGCGGCGTGACCGGTACGAGCTGGCCTAGGTAGCCGGTGAACGCCACGGCGAGCGTCGCCACCGAGCCGCTGCCGATGACGAAGAACGCCGTCCAGCCGTAGAGGAATGCCGGGAGCGGGCCGAACGCGTCGCGGATGTACACGTACAAGCCGCCGGCATCGGGGTTGGCTGCGCCGAGCTCACCGTAGGTCAGCGCACCGAGAAGGGAGAGCACTCCGGCCACGAACCAGACGAGAAGCGAGAGGGAGAGGCTCCCGCCCGTCTTCTGGAGCACGGTTGCGGGGACGATGAAGATCCCCGACCCGATAACCGTGCCGATGACGATGAGAATGAGCTCCTTGAGCCCGAGCGTACGTTCCAGGGTTCGTGTCATTGGACCACCGGGTTGGTGACGAAATAGTCGTACGCCGCGCGCGAGATCTGCGCGATGGCCTTCTCCCCACGCTCCGCATCATCCTCCCCCTTCACGAACACCACCGTGACCAGGTGGCCCGCGCCATCGGGCAGCTCGATGACGCCCACGTCGTTCTGTGTCCCGGCGCCCCGCACGTTGTCCCCGCCGCCGAGCGTCCCCGTCTTGTGCGCGACCACCGTGTTGGGCGGGAGGATTCCCTTGATGCGCGCGTTGCCAGTCATGCAGCGCCGCATGATGTCGATGAGGAGATCGGTGCTGCCCTTGCTCAGCGCCTTCCCTTGCCAGACTGCCTGGAGGAGCTGCGCCATCCCCTCGGGAGTGGCGGTGTCGCGCGGATCATCCTCGAACTTCGTCGCGGCGATCTGGTTGACGCTGTCGGGTACGGCTCTCGCGAGCTCGCGGAACTTCTCCGGCGGAACGTCGTCGCTCGCGAGCGGCGGGATCCCGATGTAGTCGGCGATGAGCCGCACTGTCGACCTGTCCACGCGTACTCCCGTGACACCGAGCGCCTTCATCCGCGCGTTGACCGCGTCGGAGCCGCCCGCCGTCCTCAGCATGAGGTCGGATGCGCTGTTGTCGCTGATACGGAGCATCAGCTCCATGAGATTGCGCACCGAGAGCACTACCCCGGGATTGTTGAAGAGATTCGTCAGCGTGCCACTCCCCGGGTGCAGATCGCCCGGCCGGATTGCGATCATGCTGTCGAGTGTGAAGTCGCCCTTGTCCACACGATGCAGCACCTCGACCGCCACCGGCACCTTGAAGGTGCTGGCCATGGGGAATCGCTCGGACCTGTTGAGGAAGAGCGACCTGCCGCTTTCGAGATGAACGATCGCAACGCCGACCGTCCCCTCCGAGATCGCCGCCAGGCGCTCGATCTCCCCATTCAATCTCTCGATCCCCGCATCCCCGCGCGCGGCCGCAGCACTGCCTCGCACCGCCCCCGCCCCCGATGCATTCGCTCCCTGCGCCCCCACCACTGCCGGCAGCGCGACCAGCGCGCAGACGAGAGTAATCTTCCCGAAGCCGTTCATCGCGCCCTCCTGCGCTGTGTGTTTTGGGGAGAAGGCAGACGGCGGAAAACAGTGAACGGCAATGGTTCAGGAGGGAGGGCGGGAAGTGCGAGGGTTCAGGAGGCAGGGTTCAGGGTTCAGGTACTGCACACCCGCTTGCGCGGGGATCCATTCCATCCGTCATCCCCGCGCAAGCGGGGATCCAAGTTAGCCGGACTGAACATGGATCCCCGCTTGCGCGGGGATGACGTATTTCGTAGGCCGCTCCTGTTCCCTGTTCCCTTCTAACTGTAGTACCTGAACCCTGAACCCTGCCTCCTGAACCCTGCAGTTCCCGCCCTCCCTCCTGAACCCTGTCTCACCCGCCCGCCCTCCCTCCTGCACCCCGGTCTTCCCTGCATTCTTTTCTCTTCCCACTACCTCCCTCTGATCTCCTCTCTCCTCACCGTCAGCCCCTCCACCCTGTCCATATCCACCGTCACGCCGATGCCCGGGCGATCGAGGGGGACTTTGACCATGCTGTCGGCGCCCATGGTCCACTCGGGGGTGACGATGTCGCGCTCCCAGTAGCGCGAGCTGGGGGAGAGGTCGCCGGGGAGTGTGAAGTTGGGGAGCGATGCCAGCGCCACGTTGTGCGCGCGGCCGATCCCGCTCTCGAGCATCCCGCCGCACCAGACCGGGATGCCGTTCTTCTGACAGAGATCGTGGATCGCCTTCGACTGTGTGAAGCCACCCACGCGTCCCGGCTTGATGTTGATGATGCGTGCACTCTTCAGCTCGATCATGTCTTCGGCGCGGTCCACGCTGGTGATCGACTCATCGAGGCAGAGCGGCGTGTGCAGCTCCGCCTGCAGCTTGGCGTGGCGCACCAGATCGTCGGGCGCGAGCGGCTGCTCGATCATTATCAGTCCGTACTCGTCGATCTTCCTGAAGAGCGGAGCGTCGGCGAGGGAGTAGGCGGAGTTGGCGTCGGCCATGATGTGTGCGTCGGGGCCGAGCGCCTCGCGCACCGCGCGCACGAAGGGGAGATCGGAGCCCGGGGCGATCTTGATCTTCACCTTGCTGTAGCCCGCGTCCCTTGCCGCGATGGCGCGCGACGCGAGCGCCTCGGGGTTGGCCTGGATCCCTATGGAGATTCCGGCCGAGACGCAGTCGCGAGTTCCGCCGAGGAGCTTCGCGAGGGGGACGCCCTGCTGCTGTGCGGCCAGCTCCCACGCGCCCATCTCGACAGCGGCCTTGGCCATCCGGTGACCGCGGAAGTCGTGCTCGAGCGCGGCGTGCACTGCTTCGGGTCCGGGGAAGTCGCGACCGAGCACGCGCGGCGCCACCCATTCGCGGATGGCGAGCCACGCGGTGTCTATCGTTTCGGAGCTGTAGTTGGGATTCTCACCGGCGACGCACTCCGACCAGCCGGTCGGTCCACCGTCGGCGCTATGCAGCTCGAGGAGGGGGATGCGTCGTTCGCTGACTACTCCGGAGGAGATGCGGAACGGTTCCTTGAGTGGTAGCCGGATCTCTCGGAGTACGATCCGATCTATGCGGAGCATCTTGTCACCTCGTTGAAGAAGTCGATACGGGGTCAGGTCTTGACTTAATACATTTTCTGGCCGCGGCCAGAAAATGTATTAAGTCAAGACCTGACCCCTTCTCACGCCGCATCGTTGCCGTACGGGAATCGGATCGCGGAGGGCGAAGAGGATTTCCGCACGCGCGGAGCTGTGGTGAGCACGTAGAATCCGCTCGCGGCTGCGTCGTCGCGATAGAAGCCGAGTACGCGATAGTCGTTCTCGAAAGCCCAGAGGATGGCGTGTCGTGTGCTCTGGCGCCAGCGTGCGGCGAGCGAGATGTCGGCCTGCTGGACCTTCTCGATGTCGAGCGGGATGGCGATGCGGTACACCGGTTCGTCGGGAACGCCTGGGAGTGCTCCGAGAGCCGGGACGCCCGCGCCATCCACTTTGTTGAGGATCCGGCTTCCGTGACCCACCTTGGCGACTGCGTTGGCACGATCGTTTTCGGCCGGGAGGACGCTGCCATCGTTCGAGGCGACCGGTCGCACGACGATGAAACGGTCGCTTCCGAGTCCGCGGTGGAGCACGCTGTCCGTCTCGCTACCGTACATGTCGATGACGTATTCGTCCACATCGACGTTCAGCCGATTGAAGTTGAGGTGAGCGTTGCGAGCGACGAGCGGGTCGAATGTCCAGTAGATGCGAGCGACGCCTCGTTCGAGGAGTGCCTGCAGCTGGAACTCCTTGAGGAGGCGTCCGATGCCGTGGTCGCGCAGGTCTGCGCGGACGGCGAGCATGTCGGACCAGTGAACGAGCTCGCCGTCTTCGACGCCTGTCATGCCGAAGACGAAGCCGACGATGTCACCGTTTTCGTCGAATGCGCCGGCGGTGACGCCGCCGATGCGTTGGGAGACTTTGAGGATGGCGGCGGGTACTCGTTCGCTGAACCCTGCGCCCCAGATGGCGTGCTGGAGGGCGACGCAGGCGACGAACTCATCGTGCGTGGCGAGGTGTCGGACGTCGACCTCGATGTGCGCGGGGTCGTTCGGGACCTCGAGGCCGGCATTCGCTCTGCCGCCGCTGGCGTGGCCGTGGGTCATCATTATATGGGGATTCGGCGTTCGGGTTGTGTCGAGGCGGGTTCGCCGGGTCTCGAGCCGCGCGTATGGGGCCCAATATGCGGCTCGACACTGTATCCTGCAAGGTATACAAAATTGCGATGCGAATGCCGTGCCGGTTGCGGTCGCGCGGAGCCGGGTGGTATAATGGCGCCAACAGCGCCTACTTATGTATCCAGAGAGGTATTCATGCGCCCCCTCCTACCCCCGTACGCGCTCCAAGCCTCGCTCTCTACGGAAGAGCCGGCCAGGAATGGCCGCTCATGATATCCGATACCCCAAGCGAGGGCGACCCGCCTAAAAAGAAGAAACGCGCCGCCCGCGGCGGAAGCAGCGAGAGAGTCTACGATCACCTCCGCGAGCTCATTGTCTGGGGACGACTCGCCCCCGGATCACGTATCGTCGAAAACGACATCGCACTCCACCTCGGCGTCAGCCGAACCCCCATCCGAAGCGCCCTCCACCGCCTCCGCCAGGAAGGCTACGTCGTACCCATCGGCCGCCGAAAGGAGCAACGCCTGGTCATCGCCCCGCTCACCCAGAGCGATGCCCGCGAGCTCTTCGATCTCGTGGGAATGGTCGAGGGGCTTGCCGCCGGCGCGGCGGCCAGCGCGCCGGAAGGAGAACGCGAGACACTGGGCGACGACCTCTCCGCGCTCAACGCCGAACTGGCCGAAGCCGCGCGTACCGGCAACCACTCAGCGCGCCACGTCTTCGAGACCGACATGAAGTTCCACCGGCGCTACGTGGAAGCCGGCGCCGGCCCCCGACTCATAGCGCTCCACGACGCCATCAAGCCCCAGGCCGAGCGCTACATCCACCTCTACACCAACTCCCTCATGGGCGAGATCGACCGCTCGGTCGAGGAGCACGAGGCGATCATCGAGCGGATCGTGAGCGGGAGCTCCGACGGCGCCCGCCGCGCCGTGCAGCGCAACTGGCGCAACGCGGCGGCGCGCCTGGAGCGCGTGATCTCGGTGATGGGCGAGGCCGGAAGCTGGTAGCTCCCCTCCCCAGAAGTTTCCCGATGGACGGCCTCTTGCGAGTTTGAGTGTGAAATAGTATAAAAGTGCGCGGTCAAAAGATGATACATCATTGTATCCAAACGGAGGTACTGCGATGCGACAGGATGCGTTGTCCGGATGGCGTTGGCGGCGCGGGGGGACGGCCCGCGGGGCGCCGCGCCCACACCCGATTGCTCTCATCCTACCACTCGGGCTGGCTGCCGCCTTGCTCACTCCCGCTACCGCCCGCGCCCAGCAGAACGATGGCGTCGTGGCCGGTCAGGTCGTAAGCGAGGCCACCCAAAGACCGCTCCCCGGCGCCCAGATCATCGTCGATGGACAGGCCGGTAAGGGCGCCATGTCGGATGCCGACGGAAACTTCCGCATCACCGGCGTCACCGGCACCGAGGTGGTCCTCAATGCCCGCATGATCGGCTACAGGCCCGTCACACAGACCGTCCGCGTCGGCACCACGAACGTCAGATTCTCCATGGCCGACCGGCCCATCGAGCTCGACCAGATCGTCGTCACCGGTACCGCCGGCGGTCAGACCCAGCGCTCCATCGGTAACTCGGTCACCCAGATCAAGGCCGAAGAGGTCAC
>JBIQMO010000201.1:0-6956 GCA_044463245.1 Gemmatimonas aurantiaca | reverse complement strand
ATGGCTATCAGCGCTCCGGCTATCTGGTGCATGGCGCGGTTGGTGGCCTCCCTGGCCGGGAGATGCTCCTGCGCCATTATTCGTTCGACGTTCTCGATCACCACGATGGCGTCGTCCACCACGATCCCGATGGCCAGCACCATCCCGAAGAGCGTGAGCGTGTTGACCGAGAAGCCGAGCGCCTTGAGGCCCAGGAAGGTACCTATGATGCTCACCGGCACCGCCAGCACCGGGATGAGCGTGGCTCGCCAGCTCTGCAGGAAGATGAAAACCACCAGCGTCACGAGGAGCATCGCCTCGATGAGCGTCTTCGCCACCTCGATGATGGACTCGGTGATGAATGGCGTGGTGTCGAACGGCGAGGTCCAGGTCACCCCGTTGGGGAAGGACTTCGCCAGCTCGTTCATCCGGGCATCGACCGCGTTCCGCACGTCGAGACTGTTCGCATCGGGTCGGCTGTAGATCGCGAATACCGCCGTTTCCTTCCCGTTGATGCGCGTGGCGATGTCGTAGCCCTGTGCGCCGAGCGTGACCTTGGCGATGTCGCGGATGTGCACGATGGAGCCATCCGGCTCGGCCTTCACGATGATGTCGCCGAACTCGTCGGGGGTGCTGAGACGCCCCTGTGTCGTCACCGGAAGAGTGAGCTGCGTGCCCGGCGCCGCGGGCTCGCGTCCGAGGCGACCTGCCGGCTTGGTCGAGTTATCCTCCTGTACCGCCCCCGATACATCGTCCACGGTGATCCCGAGCTGCGCCATCCGCTCGGGATCGAGACTTATTAGCATCGAGAAGTCGAGCGTACTGAAGAACGTCGCGTTGCCCACTCCGGGCAGGCGCTTCAGCTCGTCCTCGATGTAGAGCTTCCCGTAGTTGGTGAGGAAGGCAGCGTCGTAGCGCGGATCGTCGGACTGCAGCGCGCCGAAGAAGAGGATGTTGGTGTTGGCCTTGGTGATCGTGATGCCGTTCTGCCGCACCGCGGCCGGGAGCTGCGGCTCGGCGAGGCTGATGGCGTTCTGCACATCCACCGCGGCCAGATCCTGGTCGCGCGAGATGTCGAAGAAGATCTGCAGATTCATCACGCCATTGCTCGAGTTCGAGGACTTGTAGTACAGAAGTCCATCGAGACTGTTGAGCTGCTGCTCGATCGGTGCCGCGACCGCGCTCGCCACATCCTGCGCGCTGGCGCCGGGGAAGACCGCGGCCACCTGTACCGCCGGCGGCGTGATCTCCGGATAGCGGTTCACCGGAAGAGTGGTCAGCGCGAAGCCGCCGAGCAGGGTGATGACGATGGAGATGACCATCGCCAGCACCGGCCGACGCACGAAGAAATAGTCGCGCGTCGAGTTGGGGTGCTGCTCTCGCTGCGTGCCGCCGACGGGCGGAGTCTCGCTCATCTATCTCCTCCCTCCTGCGCCACCCTGCTCGCCGCGGGACGGTCGCCCGGAAGCGTATCGGCGGCCGAGCTGTCGGCGAGTGCCACGGGGCGAACCACCATCCCCGGTCCGATCTTCTGGATCCCATCCACCACGACCCGATCACCGGGCTTCAACCCGCTCTCGATGAGCCACCCCTCGCCGGACCAGCCGGCGCCCGTCACCTCTCGCGCGGTCACGGTATCGCCCTTCCCCACCACGTACACGCTCTGCCGGCCGAGCTGCTGTTGGACCGCGCGCTGCGGCACCACGATAGCGCTGTCGCGCACGAGCCCCCGCAGCTGCACGCGCACGAACTGGCCGGGCAGAAGTATGTGATTCCGGTTCTCGAACTCCGCGCGGTACTGCTGGGTACCGGTAGCTGGATCCACCACGGGGTCCACGTAGCCGATGCGGCCGAGCGTGGGGAAGGAGCTTCCATCCGAGAGCGTGACCTGCACACGCGCGGAACCGCCGGGCGACAGCGCGCGTCGCGTGTCGGCGTTACGCCGCCAGGCGAGCTGCTGCTGCGCGGACGGACGGAAGCTCACGTAGATCGGGTCGAGCACATCGATGGTGGTGAGCACGTCACTCGGTCCGGTGACGCGCGTTCCCACATCGAGCTGCGCCCTCCCCACACGCCCGGCGATCTCCGCGCGCACCACGGTCTCGCTGTAGCTCTTGCGCGCGCGGTCGACCGCCGCGCGAGCGGCATTCAACGCCGCCTGCGCCTGCTTCACGGCTGCCTCGGCGTTGTCCACCTCCTGCTTCGATACCGCATTGTCCTGGAGGAGCGGGCGCAATCTGCTCGCGTTGGTCTCCGCGTTCGTGAGGCGCGCCTCCGCATCGGCCACCTGCGCCTGGGCTGCTTCGTAGTCGGCGCGATAGCTGACCGGGTCGATGCGGTAGAGCACGTCGTTGGGACGCACCTCCGAGCCCTCACGGAAGGGGCGCTCCACGATCACGCCCGACACCTCGGCACGCACCTGCACTGTGCGGTAGGCCTGCACCTCGCCAGCCAGCTGGACGTCGTCGGCGACCTTCCGCGGCTCGACGGTTACCACGGTCACCTCCGGGGTCGGCATCTGAGGAGGAGGCGTTTCCTTGGCGCAGGCGGAAATGATCGACGTCAGGGCGAGCAGGGAGCGGATGCGGCACATAGGTATTGTTCTCTGGAGCCAGTTTGTGGTACAAGGAGTTACATGCGCTCGCGGGCAGCGAACGCCTCGAGTTTCCCGGCATGACCCGTCCCATGACGGGCGGGGCCCGTCCCATAACGTAGAAGCACGCTCCAGGGTTCCGGCCGGGACGGCCAGCGGCACGGACTCGGCCGACGCATCTGGCCGTACCTCTCGGCCGCGCCGCCCGCAGGTCAGTGTGGGGGATCACCCCGACGAGCCAGCCCATCGGATCGCCTCGATCAGGCGAGCTCGGGGACTTCCTCGTCGACGAGCGAGCAAGACTCCACCTTTTCGGCGGGCACCCCACTCGCTCGGGATCGCTCGCCCCCCGTGCGCCACAGCATGAAAGTGCCGATGACCGCCGCGAGCCCGGATGCGGCGAAGACGGCGATCTTCGTGGCGGCGAAGTCGCTCGCACGCGGGAACGCCTCACTGGCTATGAAGAGCGACATCGTGAAGCCGATCCCGGAGAGCGCCCCGGCACCGGCAAGCTGCCCCCACGTATACGCATCCGACTTGGCGCCTATACCCAGCCGCGCCGCAAGCGCCGAAAGCGCCACCATCCCTACCGGCTTCCCCACCACGAGCCCGAGTACCACGGCCAGTATGAGCTGGCCGTGCCCGTGGAGCACGTCCACGTTCAGCACCACACCGGCGTTGGCGAGCGCGAAGACCGGCAGCACCACGTAGTTGGAGCGCATCGACACGTTGCGCAGCAGGCGATCGGCGGGCGACTCGAGCCGGTCGTGGATCCTGTCCAGTGCGTTCATGGCCGCTTCGGATGGGCCGCGGCGCAGTACCTCGGTGCTCCTCTCCGATTCGGCCAGGAGGATGGAATCCGCCTGCGCGGCGAGGGCGCGGTAGTTGGGCGGGTCGCGCGTGGGGATGACGAGCGCGAGGAGAACTCCCGCGAGAGTGGCGTGCAGGCCGCCGGCGAAGAGCATGGCCCAGAGCACCACCCCGAGCAGGAGGTAGAGCGTGACCCTGTACACTCCCGCTCGATTCATCGTGAGGAGCGCCGCGAATGTCACCGCGGCCGCGATCAGATAGGTCGGCTGCAGTGACTCCGAGTAGAAGAACGCGACCACGAGGATTGCCCCGATGTCATCCACGATGGTGGCGGCGGTGAGAAAGATGCGCAGCTCCACCGGCACCCGGCTCCCCAGCATGATGATGATCGCGATGGCGAACGCCGTGTCGGTGGCCATCGGCACTCCCCATCCATGCGCCCAGGGGCCAGATGGAATCACCGCGCGATAGAGAAGGATCGGTATCGCCATTCCGCCGATCGCGGCCGCCACGGGGAGTGCCGCCGAGCGACGGTCGGAGAGGTGGCCGACGGTGAACTCGCGCTTGATCTCCAGCCCCACGACGAGAAAGAAGATCGAGAGCAGCCCCTCGTTCACCCATCTGATCAGCGGGAGCCCGACGCTCCAGTCGCCGAAGCGAAGCCCCAGCGGAATCTGCCAGAACGCCTGGAAGCCCGGTCCCAGCGCGGTGTTGGTGAGAACCACCGAGACGATCGTAGTGATCAGGAGGAGGATACCGGCGGACGGAGCCCAGCGCGCGAAGTCGAGCGCCGCCTCGCGCACGCGCTGGCCGAGCGTGCCGAGGAGCGCGTCGGCGAACTCGCTGGAGTCCCAGAGACCGAGATATTTCCGACCGTTGATGTACCAGGTGGGCGTGACGTGCACGCCGCTGGCGCGCGCGCTGGCGATGTCGTGCTCCACGTGCTCGCGCGCGCGACGCACCTCGGCGTTGGCGGCGCGCGGCAGCTCATCCTCTATCTGGAGCTTCGTCGCCACCGCACGCAGGTCATCCTCGCTGAGCGATGGCGAGCGCGTCAGAAGCGCGACGTGCGCATCCCAGAATCTTCCTCGCTGCGCGGCACGCTCGGCGAGCTCCGCTGCCCGCAGCGCCAGCTCGCTCCCCGATATCGGTCGGTGGCGCCAGACGTAGCGCATCTCATCACCGAACTCGTCGCGCAGCTCCGTGACCCGCTCGTTCGCCGCTCTGCAGTAGGGACAATCGTAGCTGCCGTACTCCACGAGCGTGATATCGGAATCGCTGGGACCGAGAACGTGGTCCACCGATTCATCCACGGGCGGGACGAGACGGTCGTTCGTGGAGGTCGGAGCGGTCATCTACTGGAAGGCGAGGCGATGCAGGCGCCGGTATCACCCGCGGGCGCAGGCCGGTGCCGGGCAAGATCACGGCCAGCTCCGGCCGCGCCGACGTACAGCCCGGCACACGTCGCGCCTTCCCTGCACGAACGGCGAGTCAGGGCACGGCCTTCGCGTGGCTGGCCGCATCCACCGGAACGGAGACGCGTCATGTTGACTCTGCTCGCCCGCAACTGGGGTTGGGTGATGTTGCGCGGGGTGGCCGCGCTGATCTTCGGCCTGCTCACCCTCTTCAACCCCGGCATCACGCTCGTGGTGCTCGTGATCCTCTTCGGCTCGTACGCGATAGTCGATGGGATATTCACGATCATATCCGCGATAGCCAACCGTCGCGGGGAGCCACACTGGGCCGCGCTTCTGATCAATGGCCTCGTGAGTCTCGCCATCGGTATCGTGACCTTCCTCTGGCCCGGGATCACCACGCTCGCTCTCCTCTTCCTCATCGCCGCGTGGGCGGTGATCACGGGGGTTCTCGAGATCGTGACGGCGGTCCGGCTGCGCGCGGTGCTCCGAGGCGAGTGGCTGCTCATCCTGGCCGGTGCGATCTCGATACTCTTCGGCGTCCTGCTCTTCACCGCGCCAGGTGCCGGGGCACTCGCGGTGGTACTCTGGATCGGAGCGTATGCATGTATCTTCGGCATCCTGCTCATCGTGCTCGCCTTCCGACTGCGCAGCTGGCTCAGAGGCGAGAGCGGCGGGGCTACCGCGATGGCAGGTTGACGAAAGGGGCGCGATGCGCTCGACCGGCTGCCAGCACGACCAGGATCAGCCGGCCTTCCACCCCAGCTCGAAGCCGTCGCGCCCTCCCAGCGCCTCGCGAAGGAGCTTGACCAGCCTCGCGTCGGCACCGCTTTCCGCGAGCATGTCTATCGTGGGCGCGGAGATGTAGTAGTCCGTGTCGCGCGTGGACTCCTCCTCGAGCTGATCGATGAGAAACTGAAGCTGCTCCTCGCTCACGTCGCCGATGTGCGTGTCCCGCTCTTCGTCGTAAAGCTGAACCATGGGTGTGCCCTCCCCTCGTCACCTGTCGATTCCGTGAGCCATCCGCCGGCGGGTCCGGCAGATTGGAAGGATAGCGCGGGGCGCGCTCCGCGGCGAGGATCGGGACGGGCTGCATGTGGCCCTGGCATTGCACCATGGTCTATCGGCTTGCGGTTCCGCGGCCAATGACATCATCTACGTGGTGAGGGCCGCGAGGGATGTTCAGTCGGATTGCCCATAGCCGAGGGGGACGCTACCGGAGATGCCTGGAGAGAAGACCAACGCGACGAGCCGCGGCGACGCTCCCCGTCGGCAGCCCACCCCTGCCGGCGGTGAGGAGAAGCAGCCCGGCACCGGCAGCCAGATGGCGATGCCGCCGCGTCGCACATGGACGTGGTTCATCATCATCCTCGTCGTCAACTTCCTGGTGGTTCGCTTCCTCTTCCCGCGAGAGGGAGAGACGACGGTAATTCCGTACACGCTCTTCAAGCTGGAGGTCGAGAAGTCGAACGTCGAGTCGATCTACAGCCACGGCGAGAGCATCACGGGACGATTCCGCACGCCGGTACGCTACCCCACCCAGACCGACTCGACATCCACCGTCCAGCCGCGCGAGGTCACCACCTTCGCCACCACGCTCCCCGCCTTCGTGGACCCCGGTCTGGAAGCGCTGCTCATCGAGCATGGCACGGAGATCAGCGCGAAGCCGATCAGTGAGGGCGGCAGCCCGTGGGCCACCTTTCTATTCGGCTTCGGTCCGGCGCTGCTCATCATCGTGTTCTACGTATGGCTTTACCGTCGCATGAAGCAGAGCGGCGGGGTTGGCGGCGCGCTCGCGGGGCTGGGACGCAGCAGTGCACGGCGTTTCGACCAGACGCAGGACACCAGGGTCACCTTCGACGATGTTGCGGGGATCGACGAGGCGGAGAACGAGCTCGTCGAGATCGTGGATTTCCTCAAGGACCCGCAGAAGTACACGAGGCTCGGTGGTACCGCGCCGAAGGGCGTGCTCCTCGTGGGCGCACCGGGTACGGGGAAGACGCTCCTCGCCAAGGCGGTCGCGGGCGAAGCGGGAGTACCCTTCTTCTCGATGGCCGGATCGGAGTTCGTGGAGATGATCGTGGGCGTGGGCGCGGCGCGTGTGCGCGACCTCTTCAAGCAGGCACGCGAGCACGCGCCGGCGATCATCTTCATCGACG
>JBIQMO010000200.1:0-7020 GCA_044463245.1 Gemmatimonas aurantiaca | reverse complement strand
GGAAGGCGCTCGAGGAGCAGCTCACGCACCAGGCCTTCCACGATCCGCTCACCGGACTGGCTAACCGCGCGCTCTTCCTCGATCGCGTTTCGCACGCGCTCAGCCTGATGACGCGCCATCGGCAGACGCTCGCCGTGCTCTTCGTCGACCTGGATGGCTTCAAGAACATCAACGACAGCCTCGGCCACGCCGCCGGCGACGCGCTCCTCGCCGTCATTGCCAAGCGGCTCCTCACCTGCGTGCGCGCCGCCGACACGGTAGCTCGGCTCGGCGGCGACGAGTTCGCGTTCCTGATCGAGGATGCCACGGACGGGCACTCCGCTGCCGCCGTGGCCGAGCGGGTGGCCGAGGCCGTGCGGCAGCCGATCGAGCTGGAAGGGAAGGAGGTCGTGATCACGGCGAGCATCGGGATCGCCACCGCCGACCTGAACGGCTGCGCTTCCGACCTGCTGCGCGATGCGGACATGGCGATGTACGCGGCCAAGGGACGGGGGAAGGCGCGCTACGAGCGCTTCGAGCCGGGGATGCAGGCGAGAGCGCTCGAGCGGCTGGAGCTCCAGGGTGATCTCCGGCGCGCGGCCGAGCACCACGGCGAGTTCAGGATTCTCTATCAGCCGATAGTGTTTCTCCGTACGGGGGAGCTGGTGGGCGTGGAGGCGCTCCTGCGCTGGGATCACCCGCGGCGGGGAACGCTCTCGCCTGTGGATTTCATTCCGATGGCGGAGGAGACGGGCGTCATCATGTCGATCGGGAGCTGGGTGCTGCGCCAGGCGTGCCGCGAGGCTCGTCGCTGGCGCGAGGAGGCACTCGGAGGCCGGTCGCTCTCGCTGACCGTCAACGTCTCGGGGCTGCAGCTCCAGCACGACCGCATGGTGGACGATGTGCGCGAGGCGCTCGAGGAGAGCGGGATGGAGCCGAGCGATCTGGTTCTCGAGATCACCGAGAGCGTGCTGATGCGCGAGGACAATCTGCTCGTGGATCGGCTCTCCGCTCTAAAGGACCTGGGTGTTCGATTGGCGATCGACGATTTCGGTACTGGTTACTCGTCGCTCGGCTACCTGCAGCGCTTCCCGATCGACATTCTCAAGATCGACAAGGCGTTCATCGACGAAGTGGGGCACGAGGACATCGAGCCAGCGCTCGTGCGCGCGATCATCGCGCTCGGCGGTTCGCTGCAACTGCAGACGATCGCCGAGGGAGTGGAGCTGCAGCAGCAGTCGCGCGGCCTCCAGGAGCTGGGTTGCGAGATGGGGCAGGGGTACTTCTTCGGGAGGCCGGCGACGGCGTCGGAGATAGACTCGATGCTCGGCGCCAGCGAGGGGAGAACGAGGTTCCCAGGGGACGGCGCCGGAGCTATCCATTGAGATCGCGCGGGCGCGGAGTGCTGCTTCCCGCGCCTCGCGCCAATCTCGCCCAGCCCCAGGAGCCCGTATGCCGTTCGGCCGCTCGTCGCTGTTCTCATCAGCACTTTCGGTGATCCCTCTCCTGCTCGCGCCGCCCAGCGCGAGCAGCGCGCTCCACGCCCAGGGCGCAACCGCCAGCTCCTCCGCGACCAAACGTGATACCGCAACGGTGGCCGGGCGTGACACGATCCTTTCTCTCCCGGCGCTCACCGCGCCCCTGCCGGCCGATTCATCGGTCACCATAGGAAAGCTCCCCAACGGCCTGCGCTACTACATCCGCGTGAATCACGAGCCGCGCAACCGCGCGGAGCTTCGCCTCGTGGTGAATGTGGGATCGATACTTGAAGACAGCTCGGAGCGAGGGGTGGCGCACTTCGTGGAGCACATGGCTTTCAACGGCAGCACGCACTTCGCCCGTCAGGAGCTGGTGAGCTACCTCGAGTCCACCGGTGTGCGCTTCGGCGCGGATCTCAATGCGTCGACGTCGTTCGACGAGACGATCTATCGGCTCACCGTTCCCACCGACAGCGCCGGACTCCTCTCGCGAGGGATACAGGTACTGGAGGATTGGGCGCACGGGCTCAGCTTCGACTCCTCCGAGGTAGATCGCGAGCGCGGTGTCGTCATCGAGGAGTGGCGGCGGGGGCAGGGAGCGTCGCAGCGTATCAGCGACAAGATCTTCCCGGTGCTGTTCGCCGGATCGCGTTACGCAAAGCGCATCCCGATCGGTGATCCGGAGACCATCCGCACCGTGCCGCGCCAGACTCTGGTGGACTTCTACAAGAAGTGGTACCGGCCGGATCTGATGGCGGTGGTGGCGGTGGGCGACTTCGACCGGGACAGCGTCGAGCGGCTCATCACGCAGCACTTTTCCGCACTGAAGCCGGCCGAAGGCTCGGCGCAGCGCCCGGTGTATCCCGTTCCGCCGCACGACAGTACGCTGGTGGCTGTGGCCACGGATCCCGAGGCGACCAGTTCCGCCGTGGCCGTCTACTACCTGCAGCCGGTGCGCGAGGAGCGCACGGTGGGCGACTACCGCCAGGAGCTGGTGGAGGATCTCTACAACTCGATGCTGAATTCGCGCTTTGGCGAGATCGCGCAGAGCGCCGATCCGCCCTTCATTGGCGCGGGATCGGCTCAGGGGCGCGTCGTGCGATCGAGCGAAGCGTACGTCCTCAGTGCTCTGGTGGCCGATGGCGGGATAGCGCGAGGGTTGGGCGCACTTCTCACCGAGGCGGAGAGGGTGGTGCAGCACGGCTTCACGCCCACGGAGCTGGAGCGCCAGAAGCGCGAGCTGCTGCGTGCGGTGGAGCGAGCGTACGACGAGCGCGACAAGCTGTCATCGTCGTCGCTCGTGGGTGACTACATCGACAACTTCCTCAGCGGCGAGCCGGTCATGAGCGTCGGCGAGCAGTGGAAGCTGACCCAGCGTTTGGTCTCGGGTATCCAGCTCTCGGAGGTGAATCGGCTGGCCGAGAGCTGGCTCGGTGGAAAGAACCGCGTGATAACCGCCAGCGCGCCGGCACGCGACAGTGCCGAGGTACCGACGGGCGCGCAGCTGGTGGCGCTCGCCGATAGCGTCGAGGCGGCGCGCGTTGTGGCGTACGTGGATTCTTCCGCGACAGGGGATCTCGTGGAGACTCCGCCAAAGGCGGGGCGGATAGTGAGGGAGCGGAAGTTCGCCGACGTGGGTGTCACGGAGTGGACGCTCTCCAATGGAGCGCGCGTCTACCTCAAGCCCACCGACTACAAGGACGACCAGCTCCTCTTCCGCGCGTTCAGCCCTGGCGGCACTTCGCTGGTGCCCGATTCGCTCTTCGTGCCCGCCCGCACGGCCACCTCAGTGGTGGTGGTCAGTGGCGTGGGACGCTTCAGCGCGACGGAGCTGGAAAAGGCGCTGGCCGGCAAGTCGGTGAACGTGGCACCCACCATCGGCGCGTACCAGGAGGGAATCGCGGGTGGCGGCTCACCGAAGGATGCGAGCACGATCTTTCAGCTGATCTACCTCTACTTCACCGCGCCACGCACCGACAGTACGGCGTTTCTCTCCTACCAGAGCCGGGTGAAGGCGCTGGTCGCCAATCGCGGCGCGAACCCCGCCGCGGCGTTCTCGGACACGCTGGAGGCGATCCTCGCTCGACACCACCCGCGAGCCGAGCCGCTCACGAGCGCCACGTTCGACAGGATGAACCTGCACGAGTCGATCGCCTTCTACCGTGACCGTTTCGCCGATGCGAGCGATTTCACCTTCGTGTTCGTGGGGAACATCGACACCACGGCGATCAGGCCGCTGGTGGAGCAGTACATCGCTTCGCTTCCAGCCACGCATCGGAAGGAGAGCTGGCGCGACATCGGGATGGACTACCCCAGGGGCGTGATTCACCGCGACGTGCACAAGGGGAGCGACGAGAAGAGCCAGACGCAGATCGTATTCAGCGGCCCCTTCGACTACACGCGCCACGATGTGTACATGCTTTCCGCGCTCGTGGACGTGCTCCAGATCCGTCTGCGCGACCGGCTGCGCGAGCAGCTCGGCGGTACCTACAGCGTGGGCGTGAGCGCCAATCCCACGCAGTACCCGCGGGAGCGCTACGCGATAGCGGTAGGCTTCGGTTCCGCGCCTGGTCGCGTGGACGAGCTCACGCGCGCCACCTTCGCGGAGATCGACTCGCTCAGGAAGTACGGTCCCACGAAAGCCGAGATCGAGAAGGTGAAGGAGATCGAGCTTCGCGAACGCGAGAGTGCCATGCGCGAGAACGGCTCCTGGCTCTCCCTCCTCTCCAGCTACGTGCACAACGGCTGGGAGCTTCGTGACATCCTCGCGTACGACGAGAGCGTGCGCGATCTGAAGGCGTCCGACATCCGGGATGCGGCGAGGAAGTACCTGGACGAGAAGAACTACGTGTCAGTATCGCTGTATCCGGCGGAGCGGGCCAACGGATCGTAGCGCCGGACGCTGACGGCTAGCTCCCTCTCGCGCGTCGCATGGCGCCGCTGTACACTAGCGCCATGCGACCACTCACTCTCTGGCTGAGCTCATCGCTCGCCGCGGCCCTTCTTACCCCGTCCCTTCCACTTACCGCGCGCGACCCGCTCGGATTCTCGCCGAGCGGCGCGCGCGCCGAGCTGCAATGGGAGGCGAGGTTCAAGGCGATTCCATCGCCGGACACCATCCGCGAATCCATTCGAAGGCTCTCTGCGTACCCGCACCACGTGGGCTCACCATACGACAGGGAGAACGCCGAGTGGATCCTCGCGCGCTTCAGGGCCTGGGGGCTGGACGCGCACATCGAGCAGTTCGACGTGCTCTTCCCGACGCCGAAGGAGCGCGTCGTGGAGCTGGCGGCACCCACACGATTCGTGGCGAAGTTGCGTGAGCCGGCGGTGAAGGGCGACGCCACGTCGGGCCAGTTCGACCTCCGCCTCCCCCCGTACAACGCCTATTCCGCCGACGGCGACGTCACCGCGCCACTCGTCTACGTGAACTATGGGGTCCCGGCAGACTACGATGAGCTCGAGCGGAGAGGGATCTCGGTGAAGGGAGCGATAGTCATAGCTCGCTATGGCGGATCCTGGCGCGGTATCAAGCCGAAGGTCGCCGCGGAGCACGGCGCGGTGGGATGTCTGATCTATTCCGATCCGCGCGACGACGGATACTCGCAGGGCGACGTCTTCCCGAAGGGGCCGTACAGGCCGCGTGACGGAGTTCAGCGTGGAAGTGTGGCGGACATGCCGACGTACCCGGGCGATCCGCTCACGCCCGGCGTGGGTGCCGTGGAGGGCGCGAAGCGTCTTTCCCTCGCCGAGGCGAAGACTCTCACGAAGATCCCGGTGCTTCCGATCTCGTACGGCGACGCGCAGCCGTTGCTCGCGGCGATGGGTGGACCCGTCGCGCCGCCGGAGTGGCGCGGTACGCTCCCCATCACGTACCACATTGGACCAGGCCCCGCGCGGGTTCACCTGCGGGTGCGATCCGACTGGGCCACCAAGCCGCTGTACGATGTGATCGCCAGGATCCCGGGCGCGGAGGCGCCGGATGAATGGGTGATCCGCGGCAACCATCACGACGCGTGGGTGAACGGCGCCGACGATCCGCTCGCGGGGCTCGGCGCGCTGCTGGAGGAGGCTCGTGGGTATGGCGCCCTTCTAAAGGAGGGTTGGCACCCGCGTCGCACGATCATTCTGGCCGCCTGGGATGGTGAGGAGCCCGGCCTCCTCGGCTCCACCGAATGGGCCGAGGCACATGCCGACGATCTGCGCACGAAGGCGGTTGCTTACCTCAACAGCGACACCAACGGGCGCGGCTACCTGCGGATGGCGGGTTCGCACATCCTCGAGAAGCTGGCCAACGAGGTTGCCGAGAGCATCGACGATCCGGAAACGGATCTCACGGTAGGGAAGCGCGTACGCCTCGCGAGCATTCACCGCGGCTCTCCCTCTGAGCGTAAGGAGCTGCGCAGTGGCGCCGACATGCACATCGGAGCGCTCGGCTCCGGCTCCGACTACACGCCCTTCCTGCAGCACATCGGCATCCCGTCCATCAACCTTGGCTTCGGCGGCGAGGACGGCGGCGGCGTGTACCACTCGGCGTACGATGACTTCTACTGGTACACGCATTTCAGCGACACATCGTTCGTGTACGGCCGCGCCCTGGCGCAGACGGCGGGCGTGATGACGATGCGTCTGGCAAATGCGGAGCTGCTACCGTACTCGTACACCAACCTTGCAAGCACCGTGCAGGGTTACGTCGACGAGCTGGAGAAGCTCCTCGATCATGAGCGCGACGAGGTCTTGGAGCTGAACCGCGAGATCGATGAAGGTGCCTACGCTGCCATCGAGGATCCGCGCGAACGGATGGTCATCCCGAAGAAGAAGGACATCCCGCCGCACCTCGCCTTCGCGCCGCTCCAGAACGGCTCCGATGCGCTCGCCGCGAGCGCGAAGCGCTACGCGGACGCGCTCGTGGCCGCGCACGCGAATGGCGACACCGCCGTCGGCGGCGAATCTCTCCGCGCGGTGAACGCACTACTGATCCAGAGCGAGCGCCGCCTCACGGACGACAGTGGCCTTCCCGGCCGTCCCTGGTACAAGCACCAGCTCTACGCGCCAGGCTTCTACACCGGCTACGGGGTCAAGACCATGCCTGCCGTCCGCGAAGCGATCGAGCAGCACCACTTCGATGAAGCCGACAGTGCGATCGTCCGTCTCGGTTCGACCCTGCGCGCCGAGGCCGCCCTCGTGGACTCGGCCGCCACTGCTCTCCGTGCTGGGGCGCGGTAGGTCGCCCGGTCGGTGCCGGTGGTGAGTTCATCTCGGGGTCCTGGTTCATCGCGCCGGGCCGTAACTGCGCACGCGGAGGGATCGCGGCGCTGGGCCATAACTGCGCACGCGGAGAGCGCGGAGGGAACGGCGAGAGGACGCGGAGAACGGCCTGTGGGTGGAGGCATCGCGATCCCGATACCGGCTGCAGATCAGAGTCCGGGCTCCTTGAAGAGCAGGAACGCGGAGAACGCAGAGAACTGCAAAGAGAACGCAGAGGGTGCGGCACGGTCAGCTAATGCTCGCAAGCGGCCGGGAGAAAAAGGGGGAACTGCTCCCGCGCTTGGAGCTCTGCCCA
>JBIQMO010000199.1:0-7044 GCA_044463245.1 Gemmatimonas aurantiaca | reverse complement strand
GAACGCGGAGAAAGACGAGAGAACGCAGAGAAAACCCGTAAGGCGAGATCTCGAATGAGGGGTCTTTGGGGGAACTGCTCCCGCATACCGAGTCCTGCTCAGGTGGGCAGAGCTCCAAGTGGCGGGAGCAGTCCCCCTTTTTTCTCTCGGCCGCTTCCGGCTAATAGCTGACCGTGCCGCACCCTCTGCGTTCTCTCTGCAGTTCTCTGCGTTCTCCGCGTTCCTGCTCTTCAAGAAACCCGGACGCAGAGGCTCTGGCCGGTATCAGGATCGCGATGCTCGCCCTCCAGGCCTTTCTCCGCGTCCTCTCGCAGTTCCCTCCGCGCCCTCCGCGTGCGCAGTTACGCCCCAGCGCGATGAACCAAGCCCCACGATGATCTCAGCAGCGGCCCCAACCACGCCTCGCTCAGTTACATGCGCGGCGCCACAGGGAGATCGAGTTCGAAATGGAAGCGGGTTCCGGCGGTGGGCGAGGTATCCACCTGGAGATCTCCCCCCATCGCCATTACGAGCTTGCGACAGATGGAGAGACCCAGCCCAGCGCTCGAGAAGCTGTAGTCGCCGGCAGCGCGACGACGGCGGAAGGTCTCGAAGAGGCAGCTCATCACCTCTGGAGGGATGCCGCGGCCCGTGTCCTTGACGGAGAACTCCAGAACGCTTCGTGAGCGCTGGAGCGCGGAGACCTCCACCTGCCCCTCCGAGGTGAACTTGAGCGCGTTGGTAGTGAGGTTGAGCAGTACGCGGTTCAACGCGCCAGGGTGGCCTACACGGAAGTCCGCGTCCGGGGTGTGCAGCACCACCGCCAATCCCTTCTCTTCCGCCATCGGGAGAACGATGTCGCGCACCGAATGGATCACGTCGGCCACGGAGAACGGCACCGGCTCGGCGCTGGCGAGCCGGTCGCCGCCGCGCGCGAGCTCTATCACGTCGCTCGCCATCGCGCTGAGGCCGAAGGCGGCGCTGTAGATCAATCCGAGCTGCCGCTCCTGTACGTTATTCACGCTACCGCTCTGCCCCTTCCGGAGCGTCTCCGCGAGGAAGAGAATCGATGCGAGGGGGGAGCGCAGGTCGTGTCCCACTTCCACGAGCAGCTCGAGTCCACCGGCGCCGGAGAGGCGACTGGCGAAGCGATGTGCTTCATCGCGATCGAGCGCCGACTGCACCCGCTCGAACGCCTCGAAGAAGCCGAGAAGCTCGCCTGGCTGCACGCTTTCCTTCAACGAGGCCAGCTCCTCGAGCGCGCACGCGCGCAGCCGATTGAGCACCCGCTGCACGGGCACCGCGGGCGCGGCGCGCTCCAGCGTAGGCTCCTCGGATGCGGCCGCCTGACGCAGCGCGCCATAGAGCGCCTCGAGCTGGAAGCGGAGGTCGTCCGCCTGCGTCCCCTGCTCGATCGCCGTCGGCTCCTCTTCCACGCGCTCCATGGCGCGCCGCAAGGCATCCCAGAGCGAAGCCGGGATGCCGTGCGCGGCGCCGCCGGAGCTGGGCGGGAGAGGAAGCCCGGACACGCGGCTACTCCCTCTCGCCGGCCGTTCGTTGCTCCCGCCTCGCCGCGTAGTTCCATCCGGCCGCGCGCGCGGGGCGCGCGGCGTCCTGGAGCTCACGCGCGGCTCACTCGCTGAGGCCCGCGAGCTCGTCGCGACGAACGTTGTGCTTTTCCATGAGCCGGTACAGCGTGGTGCGGTCTATGTTGGCGAGTCGTGCCGCGCGCGACATGTTGCCGCCGGCGCGCACGGAGAGACGCGTAAGATACTCGCGTTCGAACTCCGCTATCAGGCGATCCTTAGCTGCGTGATACGGCTCGTCCATCATCGCACGCGGGAGCGTGCTCTTCACGGACACCGCCGGCGCATCGTCGTATACCGGTATGTCATCCGGCTGGATCGACGCGCCCGGCTCGCTCAGCACGGCCACGTGCTCCACCACGTTCTGCAGCTCGCGCACGTTGCCGCGCCACGGGCGCGAGCGAAGGAAGTCGATGCTCGCTTCCGTGAGCTTGGGCTGCACATCGCCCGGCTGCCGATGGCGCGCCCAATAGTACGCCAGGAAGTGATTGGCGAGAAGCGACACGTCCTCGGGGCGCTGACGGAGCGGAGGGAGCTTTATGGGCACCACACGCAGGCGGTAGAAAAGATCCTCGCGCAGCACGCCCTTGTTCACCGCTTCCTGCGGATCGCGGTTGGTGGCCGAGATGAAGCGTACATCCACCACCGCATCCTGCTGCTCGCTCCCCACCCTGCGCACCACACCATCCTGCAGCACGCGCAGGAGCTTGGCCTGAATGGGATGGGACATCTCCGTCAGCTCGTCGAGAAACAGTGTTCCGCCGTTGGCCGTCTCGAGGAGTCCCGGCTTGTCGCGGTCGGCGCCGGTGAAGGCGCCCTTGCGATGGCCGAACATCTCGCTCTCGAGGAGCGGCTCGGGGAGCGCGGCGCAGTTGATCGGCACCATCTGCCGGCTCGCGCGCCGGCTGTGCTGATGGATGAACTGCGCGATGACCTCCTTACCGGTTCCGCTCTCGCCGGTGATCATCACCGACGCGTCGGTGGACGCCACCTTGCGCGCCAGCTCCACCGCGCGCCGGAAGGCGGGCGAGACGCCGAGGAGCGTGAGCTTGTCGCTGTTGCCGCTCTGGCTGGCGAGCTGCAGGCGAAGGTCGTTCGTCTCGCGCGCCACCATGACCGCGTGCGAAGCGCGTCCTATGAGCACCTGGAGGTGCGTGGCCGAGAAGGGCTTGGGGAGGTAGTCCCATGCTCCGAGCCGCAGCGCCTCGATGCTGGACGTGACGCTCGGGTTTCCGGTCATCACGACGACGATCGTGTCGCGATGCGCCTCGAGGGCCGCCTTGAGGATGTCGAGCCCGGAGATCGGCGTCAGGTAGAGATCGACGAGAACGATATCGAACTTCCGGCGCTTCACCAGGTCGAGGGCCTCATCGCCGCGTCCCGAGAAGGTGACGCTGTAGCCGTCGAGTTGGAGCACGCTCGCGCACCCCTCCCTCAGGGTGCGATCGTCATCGACGACGAGGATCCGGATATCGGCCTTCACCTCGGCTGGTATCGAGAGCGGATCGCGCGGAGTCGGCTGAGCGGCGGAATGCTCTTCGGAACCGAGAGATGGAGGAACGGACGTCATAGTCTCCTGCATGTGGCCCTCGCAGGTCGGCGAGAGATAGAAACTGCGGGTACTGCCGTGGCCTGACGGCCACATCGTTTGTGATGTTTTTGCGACACCCTGTCGTCCGATGCCAACATGTCATCAAACAGCGTGGGTTGCAAACTGGCGAATGACCACTAGGACGTTAGATCGTTCTTACTCTGGACGCAATTGAAGAGCTTACGTAACGATACGGGGAGTGTAGGGCGGGTCACAAAGGGGCTGCATGGCGGGCGCTACATTGGGTTGTCGCGGAGGCCCGGAATTAGCGATGTCAGCAGTAGTCTCGTGTGACACAACGTATGTTTTTACAGAACGCTCGCCATCGCGTGCGGAGGAATAGTAGCTGGCGGCAGCGCGTCGGACATATTTCCTCCCGGCGTTTCCGGAGCCCGAACGGGTGGGCCTGGATTTGCATCCCATGGCGCCGCGCGGGGTATCTCGCGAGAAGATCTGCTCTCGCGGGCCGATCCCGCCCAGATGTCCGTCTCAACCCTCAAGCCCGGTCCTGAATGTCCGCGAACTACATCCCGTCCAATCTCCCCGTCGGCCCGTCGCAGGATATGAATGCCGTCGGGTTCCCGCAGTCGTGGCCCGCCGCATTCGGGCAGGCGGCGGTGGAGGAGCCGGGAATTCCGTGGGGTCGCTACGTCGCCGCCCTGCGTCGCTACAAGTGGCTCATCCTCGCCATCGCGATCGTCGGTACCGGCATCGGCTTCGCCTTGAGCCGCATGACCGTTCCCGAATACCAGGCGCAGGGGACCATCTGGATAGCCGATCGCACCACCGATGCGCGCGGGCCCGTGCAGGGCGACGAGCTGCTCGGCGCGGGCGCGTGGGCAGACCTCCTCAAGAGCTCCACGATCATGGATCGCGTGGTCGAGAACATGGGGCTCTACCTCTGGCCAGCCAACGTCGCCGACTCCGCGGTCTTCACCGGCTTCAAACCCGGCCCCGGCTTCCGTAGCGGAAGCTTCGAGCTCCGCGTCGATGCAACGGGGAGCAAGTACAGCATCGTGACCGCCGACGACAAGGTTCTCGAGCAGGGCGCGGTGGGCGACTCGGTCGGCCGCGCGCTCGGCTACCTCTGGAAGCCATCTCCCGCCGCGCTGGGGAAGGGTCGCGCGATCGCCTTCACGGTCGCCAACCCGCGCTCCGTGGCCGCGGGTCTCACGAATCGGATAGACGTCACGCTGCAGCCGCGCAGCTCCTTCCTCAAGCTCAGTCTCACCGGCAGGAGCCCACAGCGCACGGCGTCGATCCTCAACTCGGTGATGAGCGAATTCGTCAACACGGCGGCGGATCTCAAGCGCCGCAACCTCACCGAGAGGGCGCAGACGCTCGAAGGCCAGCTCGAGGCCGCGCGCGAGGCGTTGCACAATTCGGAGACCAAGCTTCAGAGCTTCCGCACCAGCACCATCACACTTCCCACCGAGCAGCTGGGAATCACGCCCACCGGGGAACCGGGGGCCACGGGGAATCCGGTGGTGGGGAACTACTTCGGGCAGAAGTTCCAGCTCGAGGCGGTGCAGCACGACCGGCAAGCGCTGGAGGCGCTCATCGCCAATCCCAGCAAGATCAGCGCGGACGCGTTCATGCTGATCCCGAGCGCGAAGAACGCGCCGGATCTCCAGCAGGCGCTCAAGGCGCTCTCGGAGCGTGAGATGCAGCTTCGTACCGCGCGCGAGCTATACACCGATCAGCATCCCACGGTGCAGAGTCTCCAGGCGAGCGTGAACGTGATGCGCACGCAGACGATCCCCGATGTCGTCCGCTCGCTCATCTCGCAGCTCCGCAAGCAGGAGTCGGAGCTCTCCTCGCAGGTCGAGGCGTCGTCGTCCCAGCTCAAGGCGATCCCGGCGCGCACCATCGATCAGATGCGCCTCATGCGCGACGTGCAGACGAAGCAGGGACTCTACACCATGCTCGCGAGCCGCACCGAGGAGGCGCGCCTCGCGGCCGCCAGTGCGATCCCGGACATCAACATCCTCGACACCGCGGTCGCGCCGCTCGGTCCCACGACGAGCACGGGCCCGCAGATCATCATCCTGGCGCTCCTAGCGAGCCTTGGCGGCGCGGTGGGGCTGGCGCTGCTCCTCGACCACACCGACTCGCGCTTCCGCTACCCCGAGCAGGCTTCGGGAGAGCTGGGACTCACCATCCTGGGCGCGGTGCCCACGATCAAGCGCGCGCGCGGCGGGGAGCCCGACCCCGAGGAGGCCGCACAGGTCATCGAGGCGTTCCGTACCATCCGTATGAGCATCACCAACTCGTACGCGGGGAGCGGGCCGATAATGTTCACCATATCGAGCCCCGGCGCCGGCGATGGAAAGTCGCTGGTGTCGTCGAACCTCGCGCTCTCCTTCGCGGAGGCGGGCTATCGCACGGTGCTAGTGGATGGCGACACGCGTCGCGGGCAGTTGCACGCTATGTTCGGCGCGAGCCGCCGTCCGGGGCTGCTCGACTATCTGGGCGGTGATGCGCCGCTCGACGCAGTGCTGCGCGGCTCGACGCACGAGAAGCTCACGGTCATCCCGTGCGGCACGCGCAGGCATCGCGGACCGGAGCTCCTCCATTCGCAGGCGATGCTGCAGCTCATCACCGACCTGCGCGAGCGCTTCGATGTGATAATCGTGGACAGCCCGCCGCTCGGCGCGGGTGTGGATCCCTTCGTGCTCGGCGCTGCCACGGGCAACATGGTCGTGGTGCTGCGCACGGGTGCGACGGACAGGAAGATGGCGGAAGCGAAGCTCAAGCTGCTCGAGCGTCTACCGATCCGTCCTCTGGGAGCGGTGCTCAACGACATCCGCGCGCAGGGTGTCTACCGGTACTACACGTATCTGTACGGGTACACCACGAGCGAGGACGACGAGATGCCGCGCCTCGCTCCACAAGTGGGAGAGCTTACAGGGCAGACTTGACGGGGACGGCCTCGAACGCCTTCATGACGTCGGGGCCACCGTCTTCCGAGCGGGCGTTGCGAAGAGCGGTCGTAGCGCGCAGGAGCATCTCGACCGCATCGAGAGCGGACTCCGAGAAATCCGGGACGGCACAGTAGCCGGCCCGGATTTTTACTCTGTGTCCGGAGTCACCGACGGTGACCGACTCGAGATCCATCATGTGCTGGATCCGCTCGACCATCTTCACTGCCCCATCGCTCCCCGTGGCGGGCGCGATGATTGCAAACTCAGTCGGACCGACGCGGCCGATCGCATCGGAGACACGCCCGGTCCGACTCATGATCGCACCCAGCTGCTCCATCACTCGCACCGCGTCGCCATTGAGCTGCCTCTCCTCGTTTTCGTTCGTGACGGCGACGGGCGAGAAGGCGATGCAGGCGATCGGTGCGCGGAGGCGTTGAGCCTCCGCGGAGATCTCGCGGGCGCGTCGAACGAGTCCGCGCATGTTGTAAAGACCGGTAGCCGAGTCGAGGAGACTTTCGGCGATGAGGCGATCGGTCTCGCGCTTGCCGCGCATGAAGGCGTCGAGCTTGAGGAGCAGAGTTTCGCCATCGAGCGGTTGACTGGCGAACTCCCATGCGCCGGCCTGGTATGCCGCGAGTCGTTGTTCGCGTTCCGCGGCTCCTGCGGTGGTGATGATGATGGGTGTGGAGGGAGAGTATTGCGGATCTTCAGTGAGCATGCGGCATACATCGATACCAGCCATATCCGGGAGACGGATATCGATGATGATGAGATCGGGTTGCGCCGCGCGCGCCAGCTCGATCACCTGTTTCCCGGTATACGCTCTCAGTACGGCGTAGCCGTTGGGACCGAGAATACTCTCGAGCGATCTGGCCGACCATTCCTGATCGTTCGCGAGGAGCACCAGCGGTGGTCGGGACAGCTTCTCGGTTTCGGACATACGCTCGGAGGAGTCGGCGGTAGG
>JBIQMO010000198.1:0-7074 GCA_044463245.1 Gemmatimonas aurantiaca | reverse complement strand
TCACCCTTTGCGTTCACACCGTCGCAGTTGATGGTCCCGTAATAGTGATCGGGATCGATTTTCCCCTCCTCCACCATCTCCTGACCGACACGAAGCCCGACCTTGATGCGCTCCTCCGGATCGAGGTAATGCGACGGATCCGTGCGCCGCTTCCACTCGAGCCAGATGTTGCGGCTCCTCTCGGTATTGAGGTCTTCCTCTATGCGGAATCCCATATTCCGCGCGAACTGCTGCGCACCGGCACCAACCAGTAGGTGGTGATCAGTATTCTGCATCACCGCCTTGGCGACGAGAGATGGCGTACGTATACCCTCGAGCGCTGCTACGCCACCGGCGCGCTTTAGCGGACCGTGCATACAGCACGAGTCGAGTTGTACGATTCCATCGGCGTTCGGTATTCCGCCGTAACCCACGCTCGTATCGTTGGGATCGAGCTCCACGATGTTCACACCGGCGATGAGCGCATCCAGCACATCGGTACCTCCCATCATCATTCCATAGGCCTTCTCGACGCACACCTTCCCGTCCGCGTCTTTGGAGCGCATCCCGTTGGCGGCCGATATGACGACCGGCTTCGTAGCGCTGCGGACTAACACTGCCGGGGCTCCGAGCTGGGCGCCGTGGGGTGCGCCGAGCGCGGAGCGAGGATTTAGTGCTACGGCCAGCGAGGTCGCAGCACCCGCGGCGACGAACTCGCGCCGGTTGAGCTTCCTGGTCATGGGTCTCTCGAGTGTTGGAGATTGGTGCCGTCTATCGTAGGCGCTGAACGGCGGCGTGAGCCGTCAGTACGCCACGGCGTACGCTTCACGGCGAGGGTCGGCACCGGTCCATAGCACCCTGGGCGAGTCCTTCGTGCGGATGATCTGCGCGCCACCGAAGGAGCCGGACCAGCCCTCGATCACGCGGAGCTTGTGTCCGCGCTCCTCGAGACCCTTCCGGACATCCGCTGGAATTCGATCCTCTATGGCGAGCGAGCGGCCGTTGAAGCTCTGGAAGCGGGGCGACTCGACCGCTTCCTGCGGTGTCATCCCGAAGAGGTAGATGTTGTCGAGGACCTGCGTGATGGTCTGCGTCTGGCCATGCCCACCAGGCGTCCCGATGGTCATCTCGAGCTTGCCCTTTGCGTCGGTAACCTGGACGGGCGTGAGTGTGTGGAACGGTCGCTTCCCAGGCGCTATGAGATCGGGATGGCCGGCCTCGAGCGTGAAGCCGGCGCCGCGGTTCTGAAGAACGATGCCGGTTGACGGATCCACCAGCTTCGAGCCAAAGCTCGCGAAGAGGCTCTGCACCCAGGTGACGCCGTTACCCCATTGGTCGATGGCCATGAGGAACACGGTGTCACCATCGCCCGGAGCTGGCTCCGAGGCCATCTGGTCGGTAAACCCTGGCTCGACCTTCGCGGCCGCGCTATCGCTCACCAGCCGAGCACGAGCCTTCAGATATTCGGGTGCGAGCATCCGATCTACCGGTACCGATACGAACGCGGGGTCGGCGACCCAGCGATCCCGGTCCGCGAACGCCAGCTTCTTCAGCTCGACCAGAGTGTGCAAATAAGCAGCGGAATTGTGCCCCATTCCGGCAAGGTCGAACTGCTCACCCATGACGAGCTGTTGGAGAAGCGCGACCCCCTGGCTATTGGGCGGCATCGTGCAGACGCGCTTCTCGTGGTAGTCCGTGCATAGCGGTTCGGTCCACTCGACCTTGTGCTTGGCGAAGTCCTGAAGCTCGAGCAACCCGCCCTGGGGTTTCAGGAACTCGACGATCGACTTACCGATACTCCCGCCGTAGAATGCCGATGGCCCCTGCTTCGCAATCAACCGAAGCGAGCGCGCGAGCGCGGGATTCTTCAGCAACCCTCCAGGCTCGGGAACACGTCCGTTGGGGGCATAGATGGCGCGGCCACCCTCATTGAGTCGCTCGACGCCGCCCGCCAGATCGTCGTGCAGCTTCTTGGAGACCGGGAATCCGCCTTCGGCGTAGTGGATGGCAGGTGCAAGCGCCTCGGCGAGTGAGATGGTACCGTACTTCTCGAGTGCGGCCGCCCATGCGGAAACCGCCCCGGGCACGGTGACGGTGGCCGCTCCGCTTCCCGGCATCTTCTCGATGTTCAACTCGGCGAGGTGCTCCGGCGTCGCGAGGCTACCGGCGCGGCCACTGCCGTTGAGCGCCACCATCTTGCCGCTCTTCCCGTCGTAGATGAGCGAGAAGGCGTCGGCGCCGATCCCGTTCATGTGCGGGCGGACGACGGCCATGACGGCCGCCATCGTCACGGCAGCATCGACCGCGTTCCCGCCTCGACGCAGGACATCCGAGCCCGCAGCCGCCGCGAGAGGGTGACCGGCTACTACCGCACCCTGGGTTCCCATGACGTCCGGCCTGCCTGTCGAACCCGCTGCCGTGGCGGTTCCGTCATCACTGCCCGACGATGCGGCTTCCTGGGTGCCCGATGCCCCGCGACATGCGGCGAGGAAAACGAACGCTATCGCAAGTGCGACTGGTCGCATCTCTCCTCCTCAGCCTCAGAAATTGGGATTGGCGGCCTGCTCTTCCCGACTCGGTGGGATGCAGTCGTCGCGACCATCCAGAAAGTCGTTGAGCCCTTCCGCATGCCAACGACGGAGATCCCACAGTCGGCGAGCCTCGAGCCAGAGAACCGCGCCACGTTCCTTCTGGAGCAGCGCCCATCCTTCCTCGGGGGTACTCGCCGTCGTGTCAGCGAGCCCGTAGAATGCGCGCTCATCGTTTATGAGCCCCACCGCGCCCGGCACATCGCTGTCTCGGAGCAGCGCCTCAGCTCTGATGAGGAGCATCTCGGTGCCCTTCGCGAGTGGTATGTCTTCGGCGAAGGTGGGATACTTTCTCTGCTGGAAGACGGGCGTCGAGCCGTCCTGCCCCTTCCTTATCGAGCCACCCGCATCGTACAGCGTGTCCCAGGGGACGCGAGGATCGTCGAAGACCTGCGCCCACTCGGTGCCGTACTCCGTCGCCTCGAGGCGGTTGTAACTCTCGGCCACGAAGTAGTTGTTCTCTCTCCCCGAGTTGAGCGAAAAGAGTGCGTAGTAGGAGAAGCCGATCGGCACCTCCTCTGCATCGGCCACGGCCTCGTCCCATCGGCCCAGCGATGCGCGGACGGATGCCCGGCCCGCGAGCGCTGCGTTTACCGCCTGCGCGTCGCCCACGCTCTCGGCGATCGACAACGCGGAATTGAACTGCTCCTCTGCCCGTTCGAGATGCTGGGCCGGGTCACCCGGAGGCCCACCGTCGAAGACGGCTTGGCAGACGCTCTCACCGAGCATCCGGTTGGAGAAGGCTGCATGGAGATAGGCGCGGGCGGCCAGCGGACTCGACTCGAAGTCACTTCCGAGCACCTCCTGCATGCGCTCGATCCCACTCTCGGCTACCCAGCGCGCGCGCTGCATTGCACCCCACACATCCGGCGCCTCATCGATGTCCATTGTGCCACCCGCGACCGCCTTGGTCCACAGGTAACTCCCGCTGCTCGACTGCTCGCCAGCGGCGAGCGCGGTGATGTATGCCAGGCGCGAGAGCGCGTACGAAAGATCGCTGGACATCCCGTGCACCAGCGCCGGCATGGCCTCCGGCCGATTCAGAGCATCGTCCTCGACAGGCCCTGGGTTCGTGACGTCCAGGAAATCGCTGCAACCGGCCAGCGGCGCGAGACACACCAGCGCGATCGCACCGAGCGTGCGCTGGAATCTGGTCAGATTCATTGATTTGCTCCTCGTCCCCTTGGTCTCAGAATCCAATCCGCAGACGCGCCAGGAACGACCGCGTGGGCGGGAGATTGTAGTATTCCTGGCGATTGAGGTCGTAGCCGAAGTCGTTGACCTCGGGATCCAGACCGTCGTAGTCGGTGATGGTGAAGAGGTTGCGGCCTGCCAGCATGAGCGAGGCCGACTGTGCGCCCGGAACCCAGCGCGCGGGGAGATCGAAGGTGAACGAGAGGTTCCGCAGCTTGAAGAAGTCCGCCTTCTCCGTCCAGAAGTCGGCTTCTGAAGAAAGCGGGTTGGTCGAGAGCGCACAGTGCGCACGCTCGCGCGCGGTCACCCCGGCGAGCGCCGACGCATCCCCGTCTGCGGCCGCACGAAGCTTCTTCTGAACGCCGTAGCAGGGTGGCCATACGCTGCGCACGTTGTTCTGGAAGCCCGAAGCGTTCTGCTGGTAGTTCCCGCCCTGGAACGCTCCCTGTGCCGCCACCGTGAGCCAGCCGAAGAGAGTGACCTCCGTCCCGATCGTCGCCGTCCTCGTCGGATATGCCGGGCCAATGAACTGATCCTCGGCGAGGATGGGGTCAGCGATTTCGTCCGGGTTGGTGATCACGGTGCCGAAGAAGCTGGGGACGGGATAGCCCTCCTTGAGCGTGTTGTACCAGCGATCACTTCCGACGTTGATCACCTGGCCACCGAGATCCACGGCCTTCGATTTCGTCCTGGAGTAGCTGAGTTGAGCCGTCCATAGCACCTTCTCGGTGCTCAGCAGCCGTGCATCGAGTTGCGCCTCGAACCCCTGGTTGCTGAGCGTTCCCACGTTTTCCAGCTGGCGATTGAGGAAGCCGTTCGAGGGTGGGCCAGCCATCGCGACGAGCGCATCGGTCGTCCGTTGGCGGAAGTAGGTGAAGTCGAAGACCAGTCGGTCGCGCAGAAATCCGGCGTTCATTCCCAGCTCGAGCTCGCGTGTGCGCTCGGGACCGAGATCCGGGTTGCCGATCTGCGAGGGCGTGAACGCGGGCTGCCCGTCGTCGCCGGCGATCGGGTCCCAGGTGCGTACGGCGTCGAAGGCACCTGGTGCCTTGCCTGATTCACCGTATGCGGCGCGGAGCTTCATGGAACCCAACCAGCTGTTATCCGGCCAGAATTCATGGTCCGAGATGATGTAGGAGGCGCTGACTTTCGGATACGGCTGGAGTCCGAAATCGCGACCGAAGGCGCTGTTACCGTCTACACGCAGCCCTGCGGTCAGGAAGAGAAGGTTGTCGAAACCCAGCACTTCCTGCAGGTATCCGCCGGCGTTGATGACGCGCAGGCGCTGGTCGGTGCCGACGGATGTCTGCGCAGCGGAGGTTATCGTGGGGTCGCCCGGTCCGGCGAAGTCACGGCCCGTGAGGTTGCGCCTCTGATCGTTGTCCTGGAAGATCTGACCTCCCCAGGAGAACGCCGAATTGAGACGCCGTCCAATGTCATGCGTCCAGGTTCCTCCGTAATCGAGCGAGAGCGTCGTGTGCCTCGCCTCGGCGAGCGAGATACTACCCTTTGGCGTAGTGATGTGAGCGAATGGAACCACGGTCTGATTGTTCACCGATACGTAGTCGTACCCGACGGTGAACTTCTGGACTATGTCCTCCGTGGTCTGGTGATTCACCGTCATCCCGAGGATGAAGTGATCCGAACCGTTCGTGTAGTCCTGATCGAGAATCGACGCATTCGCGGGCTTGCCATCGACCTTGTAGTTGTTCCTCGGCCCGCGCATGACGTTGAGCAGGAACCCTCCCAGGTAGTTCCCGTCCGGTACCCAGCGCGTCGAACGATGCGTGTAACCCATGTTGGTGGAGATCTTCACTTTCCCCGCGGGGTCGAAGGAGAGGTTGGCCCTGAGCGCCCCGTTCTTGGACCCGCCGGGTTTGACGACGCCGTCCTCATCCGCGTAGCTCCCCGAGAGGAAGTAGGCGATGTTCGGATCTCCAGCGCCGCCGCGTACGGAGAGGCTATAGCGCTGAATGAGGCCGTTGCTCAGCCACGAGCCGCTTTCCGGACACGTCGCGTCCTCGAACGCGTCACCGGCACTGGTGACCAGGTCCGGGCCCGTGCATTTGTTGAGGAAGAATCCCGTAGGATTGTCGGAGCTCGTGAGGTCGAGATTGTTGAACCCGGTCTGGACCTCGGCATTCCAGGAGGGAGGCCCGGCGGCTCCACGCTTGGTGAAGATCTGGATTACGCCGCCGGCTGCTTCGGTACCATAGAGCGTGGTGGCCGCGGGACCACGTACTACTTCGACACGCGCGATCTGGTCGGCGCTGATGTCGTTGAGAGGAAGTGAGCCACCCGGCCCACCTTCGCTGTACACGCGAACGCCATCGACGTAAACCAGTGGCATGTTCCCCTGGCTCAGGCTCGTATTACCACGCAGCAGGATGGTGCCGCCTGCACCAGGCTGGCCCGAGTTGGCGAGCACCGTCGCACCAGCTACCTGCCCGTTGATCACATCCTGCAGATCGCGCGCAGGCGTTGCCGCGATTCGCGCTCCATCGACCGCGGCGATACTGTTCCCGATCTCACGCTTCCGTGATTGGCCGGCAGTGCCAGTGACCACGACCTCGTCCAGACCCAGCGCCTGCTGGTCCAGCTCGAAGTCCACCTGTGCAGTCTGGCCGGAGCTCACGTTCACGACGCGGGACGCGGGCGAGTAGCCGATCATGCGGACGCGGATTGTCACCTGGCCGTCCGGAAGATTGGCAAGCGTGTATACTCCCGCACTATCCGTCATCGCGCCGATCGATGTCCCCTCGGCGAACACCTGTGCTCCGAGCAGCGGCGCTCGCGAAGCCCGATCGACTACCTTTCCCGATACCCCACCCTCTACCGCCGGGTACAGCAGCTCTCCCTCTGCTGACAGGAGATCGAGGCTGTCGCCCGCGAGAGCCGGGCCACCCACGCCCATGCCCTGTACCGATGGTGAGGGAGCCGGCTCCACCAGTACCTGGGTCCCCAGATCGACGTATCGCAGCTGCGTACCCGAGAGGAGGCGCGTGAGTGCCTGCCGTACGCTTGCACTCACGCACTCACAGGTCACGCGTATCTCTGGAGGAAGGAAATCCTCGCTGTAAACGATCGGGACGCCGGCGCGATGCCGGAGCTCGTTCAGCGCAGCGACCAGGGTGGTGTTCTCGACGGCGAGCCCTGCCTGGCGATCGAGCAACCCTCGACGCGCGTGCGGAACCATGGGCGTCCCCGGGCTCACGGCCATCGCCATCTCCTGCGATTGGCCGGCTGGTACGACGCTCATGACGAGGGGAATAATCGCCAGAAGGTGCGCACAGGTGCGCGCTATACGGTGCAT
>JBIQMO010000197.1:0-7118 GCA_044463245.1 Gemmatimonas aurantiaca | reverse complement strand
GCGGCGGCCTGATCGAAGTCGCCTTCAAGGAAGCACTCGGCGGCGCCATCCCCGCCTGGATCTTCGGTGCGTCGTTGATCTGGTGGCGCTTCTACACCTTCTACCTCTACATAATCCTCGGCGCTATCGCCGCCGGCGGCACCGTCATGCGCGCCCTCCGCCCCGAGGGAGAGGAGGAGATAAAGAGCAAATTGCAGCGAGGAGAAGATGGGGCGGGCGAGAAAGGCGAGAAAACAGAAAGCAGACAGCAGAAAGCCGTACAGACCTGAGGGACCGACGGGGTCAGGTCTTTAATTTCGAGCCGTATGGCCACTGGCCATACGGCTCGAAATTAAAGACCTGACCCCGTCGCCTGGCACTTCCCTTGCTCCCCTTGCTCTTTTCTCACTCTCAGGGAGCTGCACCATGCCCGATAAACCGAGAAAACAGCGCGGGTACCAGGGCCCCAGCACGCACCCGGTTGACGAGGGAATCGAGGGCGCCATTTTCGATGAGAACGACACCGATCGCGAGAACCCCGAAGCCGATGTCCGCGACCTCGACGCCGCCGCCCGCGGTGAATCCCGTATAGCTTCCAGAAGCGGCGAAACCGAGGGTTCAGGAGGCAGGCTTCAGGGTCCGGACGATGACGCCGGTGAAGAATCCCCACCCGACCCCCGCCCCTCGTAGTTCCTGTTTCCTACCCCCTTGCAGTACCTGAACCCTGAACCCTGCCTCCTGAACCCTTGTAGTTCCCGCCCTGCCTCCTGAACCCTGTCCTCCTCCCCCTCCCCGATGCCCCTCCCTCGCCTTCTCACTCTCATCGCCCTCACCGCGCTGGCGCCGGCAGCACTCGGAGCGCAGCAGAGTGCGGGGAGCAAGCTGCGGAAGAGCGATCTCGTAAGGGTGCTCACCGGGACCACCTACTCGAAGGCGGAGATCGCGTCGATGGTGAGGCGGAGCTGCCTCGCCTTCGTCCCCACGGCGCGCGACCGGGCGGATCTCCGTGAGCTGGGGGCGACGCAGGCGATCTTCGAGCAGATCGACCTCTGCGTGCGGAAGGGGAACAAGCCCGACGCACCGACTCCGCCCCCACCCAAGCCGCTCGAGCTGAGCGTGGTGGATCGCGCTGCGTCGGCGCCCAGTGGGACGGTCGCGTATCTCACCGTCACGCTGCGTCGCGGCGGCGCACCGGTGAGGGGGCAGCGGCTCCTCCTGCACGGAGCGACGTCGATCCCCGGGGGAGCACGCACCGATCCCGCCGCGGTCACCGACACCGACGGCCAAGCGGTGTTCGCCGTCCCTGCGGGGACGCGCGCGGGTAGCTATCGCCTCGACGTCGCGATGGCCGACGGCTCGCCCTTCCAGGGAAGCGGCAACATCACGCTCACCACTCTCCCCGCCGGCAGCTCGCTAGCGGCGATCACGCCGCGCACCATCTCGCTGGGACGCGGCTCGGGCGCGAGCTCCACGATCACGGTCCGACTCACCGATCCATTCGGGAACCCGGTCTCGGGGACTCAGGTGCGGCTCCAGCCCTCGGCCGCGCGCGGCGAGTTGCGGGCGCAGACGCGCGCCACCAGTGACAGCGGCACGGTGAGCTTCGACGTTCCCGTGAGCGCGCTCCGCGCGGGCGACAGCCTCACGGTCAGCTCGGGCGATCGGATGCTCGGCGTCGTCAACGTCTCGGCAGCCGCCGAGGTGGCGTCACAGCTCGTCGAAGCGGCGCGCCTCGCGGCCGCGGGCGACCCGGGCGCGGAAGACGCGTACGAGCGAGCGCTCGCGGTGGATCCCTCGAGTCCGGACGCGCTGATCGGCCGCGGCTACCTCCGCTCGCGCGCGGGACGCTACGACGATGCACGCGCCGACTTCGAGGCCGCGCTCAAATACGGCGCGCCGAAGTCCGAGGCGCTCACCGCGCTGGGCTACAATGCCGCGCGCCGCGGCGACTACGCCGACGCGGTCGAGCGGTTCCGCGCGGCGGTCGCTGCGAACCCCCGAGACGATGCCGCCGCCACGGGCCTCGCCTACGCGGAGCTCTGGCAGGCCGACCCGCACCAGGCCGCGCGACGCTCCGAGATCACCGACGCCGTGGTGCCGCCAGACTACGCGAGCGGCGCAGCCACCTCCTTCCAATCGGGGCTGCACCAGCTCCGCGCGCGCGACATGACCGGCGCGGTGAACGCCCTCTCCGCCGCAGTCGACTCCGCGCCCAACTGGGCCGACGCCTACTACAACCGCGCACTGGCGTACGAGCAGCAGGGGCGCACGAGCGCGGCCCGCTCCGACTTCCAGAGCTACCTTCGTCTCCGCCCCGCCGCCGACGATCGCGCGGAAGTGGTGAAGCACATGGCCGCTCTCGGGCGGAGTCCGGGCGAGGCGTTCACGCGCGGCGCGATCTTCCCGGGACTCGGGCAGTTCTACACCGGGCGCCCCGTGTTCGGCGGGATCGTGACCGCCGGCGTGGTGGGGAGCGCCGTCTGGGCGCTGCAGCAGAAGCAGAGCGTGGAGCTCCACATCTTCCCCGGACCCTTCGGCGGGGACGACAAGGATACGGTGTTCGTGAACGTCAAGAAGCGCCCGAACCTGGGAGCGGGGCTCGCGATAGCCGGCGGTCTCTGGGCGCTCTCGGCGCTCGAGGCGACGCTGCACGCGAGCAACGCGCGGAGCGGGATCCCGCTCCCACTGCCGCTCGGCAGGACGAATGAAGGCGGGACGAGCGGTGCCGCAGCGAGCGGCGAGCGCGGTCGCGCGCCTCGCGAGGAGCGAGCTATGCTACGCCCCCTCGTGAACGTGCGACCCGGCGGTCCTGCTTACGGAGCTGCTATCTCGATCTCCTTCCGCTGAGATCAGGGACCAAGCAGAACGACCGTCACCGTAGCGGTACCGGGAGCTCCCTGCACTTCTCCGCTCTTCGCCATCTTCGCCGCGGTAATGGTAGCGGAGCCGGGAAGGAGCGCCTGGACACGGCCATTGTTGTTCACTTCGGCCACCAACCTGTTGTCGGAGCTCCAGGTTAGATCCTTGTCCTCCTTGGCGCGGCCATCCTTGCCGATCACCATCCCCTTGAGATCGACCCTTTGCGACACCGCGATGGTGGTGTCGGCCGGGATGATGACCACGTTCCCCTCGGCAGCCGAGGTGACCGTGATGTCCGCCGAGCCGCTCACGCCTTCGGAGGTGGCGGTGACCTTCACCTTGCCGGGGCTCTTCCCCGTCACCAACCCATTGTCGCTCACCGTGGCGATGCCCTGATCGGCCGAGACCCAGGTGACGAGGCGATCGAAGAGGCTGTCCCCCGACGCATCGGTGAGTAGCGCGACGAGCTGAATCGTCTTCGCTTCCACGACCGTGAACGGATCGTCCGGGTTGGCGATGTTCGCCACGGCCACCTTGGCCACCGGCTCGAGCGTCACCACCACCTTGGCGCTCCCGCTCTTCCCCCCGCTCGTCGCGGTGACCCTGGTCGTACCTACCGCCACCGCCGTGACCGCGCCGTTCTCATCCACCGTGGCCACCGCGGTGTTGTCCGACTTCCACGTCACGTCGCGCCCGTTGAGCGTGTTGCCGTTGGCGTCCTGCACGGCGGCGGTGAGCGCGCTCCTTTCCCCCACGATCACCGAGACACTGTCGGGGCTCACCACCACCGAGCCAACTGGCACGAGCACGGTGATCGTCGCCTTGTCGCTCTTCCCTTCGCTCATGGCGGTGATCGTGGCGCTTCCCGGAGCCACGGCCAGCACCTTCCCCGAGCTGCTGACCGACGCCACATCCTCGTTGCTGCTCGACCACTGGATCGTGCGGCCACTGAGCTCGTTGCCGCTCGCGTCGAAGGTCTCCGCGGTGAGCTGCTTCGACTCACCCACCACCAGCGTGGCGGTATCCGGGGTGACGACCACACTCGAGACGGGGATGGCGGCCACCTGCACCAGCGTGACGCCCGTGACCCCTTCACTCGTCGCCTCGATGATCGTGGAGCCGGTCGACTTCGCGGTGACTTCGCCGCTCCCGTCCACCGTGGCGACGCCCTCGTCGCGCGACCTCCAGTTGACCGTACGTCCCGTGAGCGTCGTACTGTTTGCCGCCTTCGGCGTGGCGACGATCCTGGACGACTGGCCGATCTGCAGCTTCAGCTCCGTGGGGTTCATCTCCACCGAGGCCACGGGGACCAGCTTAACCGTGATCGTGGACTTCCCGCTCTTCCCCTCACTCGTCGCCGTTATGGTTGCCGTCCCCGGTGCCTTGGCGGTGACGACGCCGGTCGCCGACACCTCGGCAACGCCCGCCGCGTTGCTGCTCCAGGAGATCGGGCGGCCGGAAAGTGTACCGCCGTTGGCGTCGGTGACCGTGGCGTTGAGGGTCAGCGTCTCGTCGACGAAGAGCGTCGCCTCGCCTGGCGAGACCACCACCGCGTTCGCCGGGACGGGCGAGACGGTCACCGTCGCTTCGTCCTTCACGTTCCCGCTCGAGGCGGTGATCTTGGCCGTCCCGGGACCGACGCCGTGCACCAGTCCGCCGCCGTCCACAGTGGCCACGCCGGTGTTGCTCGACTTCCAGTCGACCGGGGCGTCGGTGATCACGCCGCCGTCCGCATCCTTTACCGTCGCCTGGAGCCGCGACTCCTGCCCGACAGTCAGCGAGAGCGTGCTCGATGAGAGCTTGATGCTCGCGGGCGGCTTGGGGAGGACGGTGACGTTCGAGTAGCCCGGCACCCCCTCCACGTTCGCCGCGATGCGCACCGCGCCCGGAACGATCCCGGTCACCACGCCCTCCGCCGAGACGACGGCGATCTCGGGATGCTCGCTATGCCAGAAGATCTCTCTTCCGGAGAGCGGATTCCCGTCCGCGTCCTCGGGAGTTGCCGTGAGGGTGATGCTCGATCCGATGTAGACGGAGTCCGAGGCCGGGCTCACCGCCACCGAGGCGACGCCGCCGAGCTCGACACCGGTGGAATCCTTCCCGCACGAGGCGAGCATCGACGCGCCCACCACGAAGAGAAGCGAAGAAAGAAGACGTACTCGGGATGCAGGAGCGTGCATTTTTTCACACCCGGTTCCTGGTGCACTTGCCCACGAGTCGGGGCGGGAGGGAGGGTAGAGCTACCTAAAATAGCATCCCTCCGCGAAGCCCGATTTGCAAGCGCCGGGCCGGGGACTACGAGGGTTCAGCAACACAAGGGTTCAGGGTTCAGGAACTGCCCCACGGTCGAGATCTCGACCCCGAGGCAGTACCTGAACCCTGAGCCCTGCCTCCTGAACCCTGCAGTTCCCCCCACCCTTGCCCTCCCTCCTCCTCCCCCGTACCCTCATGTCACCTGCCGGTTACTTTCACGGGAGAAGACATGGGACGAGGGGCCGAGGGGACGAAAGAGAGGTTGGTGGAGGCGGCGGAGCGGGTGCTCGCGAGAGATGGGCACGGCGCCGTGGGGGTGAACGCGGTGGCGGCGGAGTGCGGGGTGGACAAGGTGCTCATCTACCGCTACTTCGGCGGGCTGCCACAGCTGCTCGAGAGGGTCAGGGAGCGACGACGCATGTGGCCGGCACTGGGCGAGCATGCCGATGGGGCGGCGTCGCTCGACGCGGCCATCGGGAGATCGCTGCTGGCCATCGCGCGCGAGTTGCGCGAAGATCCGCTCCTCAGAGAGGCGATGCTCTGGGAGAGGGTGGAGTCGAACCCGCTCACCGAGGGACTCGCGGAGCAGCGCGAGCGCGAGCTGGACGAGCTGCTCGAGGCGCTGCGCGCCCGCCACCGCGTTCCAGCCTACCTGGACATCCAGGCGCTCTTCGCTCTCCTGGCCGCCGGACTCGTGCACCTCTCGACACGCCCGAGCGAATGCGCGAAGATCTTCGGCATCGATCCCAACTCGGACGACGACTGGCAGCGCATCGAGAAGATGACCACCTCCATCACCCGCGTCCTCACCGGCCCCGCCGACTGAGAGGGGTCAGGTCTTGACTTGATACATTTTCCGCCGGCCGGCGGAAAATGTATCAAGTCAAGACCTAACCCCGTGTCTCCCACCATGACCTGTCCATCCCCCTCCACACCCGGAATCGACGTCCGCGCGCTGACCAAGCTCTACGGCGACTTCGTGGCGGTGAGCGATCTCTCCTTCAGCGTCGCTCCCGGCGAAGTGCTCGGACTCGTTGGGCCCAACGGTGCGGGGAAGACGACCACGCTCCGCTCGCTCTGCGGGATCATCCGCCCCACGAGCGGCGAGATCTCGATCGACGGTCACGACATCCTGCGCGAGCCGGTGAAGGCGAAGTCATCGCTCGCCTTCATCCCCGACGAGCCGCACCTCTTCGAGTATCTCACCGTAGAAGAGCATCTCCGCTTCACCGCGCGCGTCTACCAGGTGGACGACGCCGCCGAGCGCATCCCACCGCTCCTGCACGAGCTCGAGCTCGAGGAGAAGCGACGCGCGCTCCCCGGCGAGCTGTCGCGCGGGATGCGTCAGAAGCTCGCCATCGCGTGCGGCCTCATTCACCAACCGCGAGCGCTGATCTTCGACGAGCCGCTCACCGGTCTCGATCCCGCCGGGATGCGCAGGATGAAGGCGACCATCACCGCGCGCGCAGCCGCGGGTTCCGCCGTGGTCCTCAGCTCGCATCTCCTGCAGCTCGTCGAGGAGCTGTGCACGCGCATACTCATCATTCAGAACGGCCGCCTCGTGGCGATCGGCGCGCTCGATGAGATCATCACCGAGCGTCCGCAGCTCGCCGGCCGCGGGCTCGAGGACATCTTCCTCGCGCTCACCGGCGGATGATAGTTCCCTTCCTCTGGCTCACCTGGCGCGGCTTCCGCAACCGCACCATCCGACAGATCAGGCGCGTGCGCCAGCCGCGCTATGCGGTAGCCATGTTCGCGGGGCTCATCTACTTCTGGTGGATCTTCTTCCGACCGGGGCGCCCGCGTCCCATGGCGAGCGCGCTCCCCGGGGGCGAATCGGCGGAGATGCTCCTCACGGTCTTCTCGCTCGGACTCGCGATCATGGTAGCCAGCTTCTGGCTCCTCGGCAGCGGGAAAGCTCCTCTCAGCTTCACGCAGGCGGAGGTGCAGCTTCTCTTTCCCGCACCCATCACGCGGCGCGAGCTGGTGGAGCTCAAGCTCTTCCAGGCGCAGCTCGCGATCATCCT
>JBIQMO010000196.1:0-7132 GCA_044463245.1 Gemmatimonas aurantiaca | reverse complement strand
GGGACGAACACCGCCACCACCGTGAAGGTCGTGGCCATCACCGCGAGCATGATCTCCTTCGTGCCGCGACCCGCCGCCGTGAAGTGGTCCTCGCCCATCTCTCGATGTCGAACGATGTTCTCCACCACCACGATGGCGTCGTCGATCAGGATACCGATCGAGAGCGAGAGCGCCATCAGCGTGAGCACGTTGAGCGTGAAGCCCAGCGCCCTCATGATGATGAACGAGGAGATCACCGACACCGGGAGCGCGAGCGCCGTGATCAGCGTGGCCTTCCAGTCGTTCAGGAAGACCATCACCACGAGCACCGTGAGGAACGCACCGAGGATAAGCTCGTCGATGACGTCGTGCACCGACTGGCGGATGACTACCGAGTTGTCGCGCACGACCTGGAGCGACGTTCCCTTCGGGAGCACGCCGTTCTGCATCTCGGCGATCGCGGCACGCACGCCATCGGCCACCTCCACGGTGTTGGCGCCGGACACCTTGAGGATGTCGAGCGACACCGCGCGCTCGCCGTTCACCAGCGCGAGCGAGCGCTCCTCCTCGTTCCCCTCCTCCACGCGCGCCACGTCCTCGAGACGGATGGGTTGACCGCCGCGGTTCGCGACGATCACCGCGCCGAACTGCTTCGGGTCGGTGATGCGCCCGGTGACGCGCACGAGGCGTTCCGCCCCGCCCTTCTCCACGCGGCCGGCAGGGACCTCGAGATTCTGGCTCCGCAGCGCCGCCATGACCTCGCCGACCGATACCCCGACCGCCTGCAGCCGCGACGGGAGGATGAAGACGCGGACCTCGCGCTCCAGGCCACCGGCGATGCGCACCTCGCCGACGCCGCGCACGTTCTCCAGCCGCCGGCGAATGGTCTCATCCGCGAGACTCGTGAGCTGCACGAGCGGAGTGGTCTTCGACGAAAGGGCGAGCGATACGATCGGGAGCGACGCGGGGTCGAACTTCTCCACGATCGGAGGATCGATGTCCTCGGGCAGGTCGCGCCGGATGGTCTCGATCTTCGCGCGGATGTCGGCAGCGGCCGCGTCCACGTCGCGATCGAGATCGAACTCGACTATCACCTGCGAAACACCTTCCAGCGAGATGGACGTGATGTTGTCCACTCCCTGGACGGGGTTGAACGCCTCCTCCATCCGGCGCGTCACCTCGCGCTCGATGGTCTCCGAGCTCGCGCCCGGATAGGTGGTCTGCACGGTGATGACGGGGATGTCCACGTCGGGGAACTGGTCTATCGCGAGCTGGCGATAGCCGAAGATCCCCAGCACGATCAGCCCGAGCATGACCATGCTGGCGAAGACGGGCCGGCGAATCGCCAGCCCACTGAGCCCACTCATTCGCGATCCGCGCTCCCCGGCGCGGAGCTCGCTTCCGTTTTCCTTGCGTTCCACCTCAGCTCCCTCCGCTCGCTCGGCGAGCCGTCTCACGCGGTGCCGCCGCCTCGTCGGAGGCGAGCACCACCTGCGCGCCGGGGGCCAGCTGGATGGACGGCGTGACGATGACCTTCTCGCCGCCCTCGAGCCCCTTGGCGATCGCTACCTGCCCGCTGGCCTTGTCGCTCGGGCCGAGCGTGACCTGCTGCTTCGCGACGCGCCCGTTCGCCACCAGCAACACGTATGTGGAGTCGCCCTCGCCGCGCACCGCGAGCTCGGGGATCACGACCGCGTCCTCGACCTTCTCGCCCACGATACGCCCGGTGGCGAACTGACCGCCGATTATCTCGTGCTTCGAGTTCGCGAGCTGCACGTACACGCCCACCTGTCGCGTCCCCGGATCGGCCACGGGGTCGATGCGCGCCACCCGTCCCCGCAGCTCGCGATCGGGAGTGGCGGTGAGTGTGAACGCCACCGGCGCACCGACGCGCACGCGCGCCGCGCGGTCCACCGGGATCTGCCCGGCCAGCTCGAGAGTGTCCGAGTTGACCACGGTGAAGAGCGGCGCGTCCATCCCCACCGCCTCGCCGCCATCCACGGAGCGTTCGCTCACCACGCCCGTGATGGGCGCGCGAATGGTGCTCCGCGACTCGGCCTCCTCGGCCTGGGCCGCCTGCGCCTGGGCCGCCTCGTATGCCGCCTGCGCGGTGCGGAAATCGATGGCCGACATCGCGCCCGCCTCGTTGAGAGTGCGTGCCGCCTCGAGCTTCTGCTTCGCGAGCGCGAGGTTGGCGCGAGCCGCCTCGGCCTGCGTGCGCACGCCAGCGGCTTCGATCGTGGCCATCACCTGACCGCTGCGCACCGGCGTGCCGCGATCCACGCGCACACCGCGCACGGTACCCGCGACCTGCGACTTCACGCGCACCACCCTGTACGGCTGCAGCGATCCTGTGAGCACAACGCCGGCGGCGATGTCCGAGCGCGTCGCCACCGCCACATCCTCCGGTCCCAGCACCGAGCGCTGCTCTGCCGGAGCGGCGGCAGGTGCAGCCTCCGCCTCCTCGCTGGGAGTCCCCCGACATGCCGCGATCGCCATCAGCGAAGCCATCGCCAGCGCCCAGCGCGCGACTGCAAATCCCGCACGGGCTCGATTGCTCGACATATGTAGAATCCTCTTGGACTTTGTCATCGCTCTCACCGCTCCAGCGCCGAAGTAGCGCCCAGCGCCTTCATCATCTGCGCGTCGGCCACGTAGTAGTCCGAGACCGCCTGCGCCAGGTTGGTTCGCGCCTGGAGCAGCGCGAGGCGCGCGTCGGATGTCTCCAACTGCGTCGCCAATCCCTTCTCGTAGCGCAACACCGTCAGATCGTATACCCGCTGCGCCTGGTCCACCGTGCGACGCCGCGCAGCGATGCTCGATCTCGCGCGCTCCCTCTCACCCCGCGCCCGCTCGTACTCGAGCTGCACCGCCTCCCTGAGCTGAGAGAGCTGGAGCTGCGATTGCCGCAGCTCCACCTTTGCCAGCTCCACATCGGCGCCGCGCTTGAACCCCGAGAAGATCGGCACCGTCACGCCGATGCTCGCCGTGAAGTCGGGACGCCAGTCGGATCCGCTCCAGTCGAACGCGCGGTTCGGCCAGAGCTGCCGTCCGTAATTGAGCTGCAAACTCACCGATGGGAGGTAGGCACCCTTCGCGATCGACACCTGCTGCTCCCGGATCGCCACCTGAGTCTCCGCCGACTGCACCGCGGGACGCGCCTCCACCTTCGCCGTGGCGATCGGGCCCGCGGTTCCGCTGTCGAGCGGCGGCTCCTCGAGCCGGGTGGTGAGCTCCAGCGGCTGCGTGACCGGGATGTTCACCAGGCGCTTGAGGTCGAGCGTAGCGAGCTCGCTGGCGTTTCTCGCCTCCACGAGCTGTGGTCGCAGATTCTCCAGCGACACCTCGGCGCGTAGCACGTCGAGCTCGGAGGTGCTCCCCGACTGGAAGCGCAGCCGCTCCTGGTCCAGGAAGCGCTGCGCCTGGTCCACCGCGGCAGCGGCGATGTCCTCGAGCTCGCGCGCCAGCAGGGCGTTGTAGTATGCCGTGCGCACATCGAGCTCGATGCCAGCGAGCTGCTCGCGGAAGCCGAGCCGCGCCTGCGTGCCGTACTGCTTCGCGATCTTCATCGCGGCGCCCGTGCGCCCGCCCGAGTAGAGAAGCTGCGAGGCGTTCACCGATGCCACGTACGTGTGCTGCTGCCCGAAGGGAAGGTTCCCGAACAGGCCTCCCAGCCCCTCGAGCCCTGCGTTCGGCGCGTTCTGCTCCAGATAGCGAATTCGCTCGGCCATGGACGCCGTGCTGTCCGGCTGGAAGCGAAGAGAGTCGGGGATCTGGAATCCCGCGCCGCTCCCGCCGTACGGCGACTGGAACGTGCGAGTGTAGTTCAACGAGCCGCTGATCTGCGGGAGCGCCACCGAGCGCGCGGAGGTCACCTGCGTCTCCGCCAGCTCGACCCCCGAGCGAGCCAGACGTACCTCCTCACTCTTGCTGAAGGCGCGACCCAACGCGTCTTCCAGGCCAAGGGCGACCGTGTCGCCAAGTGCGCTGGGGGCGCCGTCGGTCGCGGCGGCGGTGTCCGTCGCCTGCGCACGCACAACGGGAGAGAGCGCTCCGCTGCATAGTGCGGCCAGCGCCAGTGAAACTATGATCCTCACTCTTTCCTCTGAATTCGTTACTCGATCGGCCTGGTTGCTCGATCAGCCCGCGGCTGCCGCGCCCTGCGCCTGGTTATCGATGCGCCCCTCTCTTGCCTTCCTGCGCGCGGCCTTGCGCTTGTCGCGCTCGGCGTGCCAGCGCTCGAGCTCGTTGGTGGTCGCCTCCACCACGAAGCGAAGTCCCTCGACCGCTTCGTCGAGCCGGTCGCGCACCTCGCGACTCTCGATGTGCATCTGGCGCCCTTCGTCGAGCACCGAGATGAGGCGGTTCATCACCTTGAGTCGCCGCTCGAGGGTACGCGAATAGTGGTCGGGCGCTATCCGGTAGTAGTCGCGCCGGTCGCCCTTGCGGGTGATCCGCTCCACCACGCCGCACTCCTCCAGGCGGCGGGCATCGACGCTGATGCTCGCGCGACTCACCGAGAGGCGTTCCGCCATCTGGTCGATCGAGCACTCGCCCGGTGTGAGGAGAAGGAGGCCGAGAATGCGGGAGGCGATCCGGGGCATCCGGTCGCTCTCCTCGAACACCAGTCCGAGGCGTTCGATCAGCCGATCCTGTTCATCCGTGGTCTTCTTCACGATCTCGCTCTCAGCTACGGGAAGCGCCTGGCACCTAGCAGCCATCGGGCAGGGCGGCGGAAATTAGTTCGTTAAGAACGTTCAGTCAATACAAAACGTTCGGAACTCGGGTTCGTTCCCGTGCGGAAGGGCGGAATGGGCCCAGTCGCGCTCATTCCGCACCGGTTCAGCCGCCTGACCGCCTACCAGTACGGAGGGATCCCAGCCGGGTTTCAGTCGGCTCGCCCCCCTGTGATACCGCCGCGCACTGCCTCGCGCGAGCCGCGCGCGAGCCGCGCGCAACGCGACCCGCGCAACGCGGCTCCGCGAATCGATTTAGATTACCTGTCAGCCTGCCGTCGGCCGACGCCGCGTGCGGCGCCCGGCGGCAGCGGCTCCGTCATTCACGGCGCCCACTCATCGGGCGCGAAAGCCAAGAGTATCGATGACCTCGCTCAACTCCTTCGGCAGCCGCTCCGTCCTGGAGGTAAACGGGACACCCTACACCATCTTCCGACTCGACACCCTCGCACGGCTCCCCGGCGCGACGATCGATCGCCTCCCCTTCACGCTCAAGGTTCTGCTCGAGAATCTCGCGCGAAACGAGGACGGCGGCTTCGTCAAGCGTGAAGACGTCGAGACGCTGGCCCGCTGGGATTCCACCAGGCGAGTACAGAAAGAGATCGCCTTCCGCCCCTCGCGAGTCCTCCTGCAGGACTTCACCGGTGTGCCCGCCGTAGTGGATCTCGCGGCCATGCGCGACGCGCTCGCGCACCTCGGCGGCGATCCCACGAAGATCAACCCGCTCCAGCCGGCCGATCTCGTGATCGACCATTCGGTGCAGGTCGACGAGTACGGCACGGAGGCCGCCTTCCTCATCAACACCACGCGTGAGTTCGAGCGCAATCAGGAGCGCTACGCATTTCTCCGCTGGGGACAGAGCGCCTTCCGCAACTTCAGTGTGGTACCACCGGGTACCGGCATCTGCCACCAGGTGAACCTCGAGTACCTGGGGAAGTCGGTCTTCGTCTCCGAGGAGAACGGGGAGCGCTTTGCATACCCCGACTCGCTGGTGGGCACCGACTCGCACACCACGATGATCAACGGCCTCGGCGTGCTCGGCTGGGGCGTGGGCGGAATCGAAGCGGAGGCGGCGATGCTCGGACAGCCGCTCTCGATGCTCATCCCGGAAGTGGTTGGATTCAAGCTGCACGGCAAGCTTCCGCCCGGTGCCACGGCCACCGATCTCGTGCTCACCGTCACCGAGATGCTGCGCAAGAAGAAGGTCGTGGGGAAGTTCGTGGAGTTCTACGGACCGGGGCTCTCCTCGCTCGCGCTCGCCGATCGCGCGACCATCGGAAACATGTCGCCGGAGTACGGCGCGACTGTGGGCTTCTTCCCCGTGGATGCGCAGACGCTCGAGTACCTCCGCTTCACCGGCCGCGGCGAGCAGCAGGTCCGCCTGGTGGAGGAATACTGCAGGACGCAGGGGCTCTTCCGCTCCGACGACACGCCCGATCCGATATTCAGCGACACGCTCGAGCTCGACCTCGGGAGCGTGGAGCCGAGCATCGCCGGCCCGAAGCGGCCGCAGGACCGCATCCCGCTGAGGTCATCGAAGAAGATGTTCGGCGACGCGCTGAGCGCCGAGCTGGAACGCGTGGGAACACTCGCCGGCAAGGCGGACGTCGCGCGCGCGACGGCGGTCAGCGCGGATCCGGGGCTCTCGCCCACGGTCGTCGCCGCCAGCCCCGCGGAGACGGTGGAGCCCGAGAACGGAGTGCCGGTGACGATGAAGGGCGAGTCGTTCCTGCTCCGCCATGGGTCGGTGGTGATCGCGGCGATCACGAGCTGCACCAACACGTCGAACCCGTCGGTGATGCTCGGTGCCGGGCTACTCGCGCGCAACGCGGTGGCTCGCGGGCTGCGCACGAAGCCGTGGGTGAAGACGAGTCTCGCCCCCGGCTCCAAGGTCGTGACCGACTACTACGCCAAGGCGGGAGTGATGGAGCCGCTCGAGAAGCTCGGCTTCTACCTGGCGGGCTACGGCTGCACCACATGCATCGGAAACTCCGGTCCGCTCCCGGCTCCCATCGCCGAAGCGATCGAGGAGAACAAGCTGGTGGTGGCTTCCGCGCTCTCGGGAAACCGCAACTTCGAGGGGCGCATCAACCAGTTCACGCGCTTCAACTACCTCATGTCACCGCCGCTGGTGGTGGCGTACGCGCTGGCCGGACGGATGGACATCGACCTCGAGACCGAGCCGCTGGGGATCGGTACCGACGGTCCGGTCTTCCTGCGCGACATCTGGCCTTCGCCGAAGGAAGTCGCCGACACCATCATGACGTCGGTGAAGAGCGAGATGTTCACGAAGCAGTACGCCAACGTCTTCGAGGGCGATGAGCGGTGGAAGGGGCTCGACGTGCCGACGGGCGATCTGTATACCTGGTCCGACGACTCGACGTACGTGAAGAACCCGCCCTTCTTCCAGGGGATGA
>JBIQMO010000195.1:0-7152 GCA_044463245.1 Gemmatimonas aurantiaca | reverse complement strand
TCGGCCGCGGCGTTCTTCGGGTACTGGACGGCGGTACTCTCGTCCCGTCGCCCCCCTCGACTGTTGTAGATTGCACTGGACGGTGGCCTCGGGTCATCCGCCCAGGGGCCATCCCGTCGTCAGTGCTTCGCGAGAGCGTGCCCGATCTGATTGGAGATGTCTGATGTCCCTGCGATTGCTCTTCGTCTGCACCGGCAATACCTGCCGCAGCGCCATGGCCGAAGCGCTTGCCAGGCGGATCATCGCCGAACGCGGCATCACGGACGTGGAGGTGGGGAGCGCGGGCACCGCGGCGTGGGAGAACGCACCCGCTTCCGACGGCGCGCTACTCGTCTGCCTCGAGCACGAGGTGGATCTCTCGCAGCATCACGCCCGACTCCTCACCGACGAGCTGGTAGGGTCGTACGACCTCATCCTCGGCATGGGGCCCCACCACGTCGAGCGGGCGGAGTCGCTCGGTGGAGGATCGAAGGCGCACCTCCTCACCAGCTACGCATCCAGCGGCGAGGTAGAGCGACCGATCGGAGACCCCTTCGGAGGTGAGCTCGAGAACTACCGTGAGACCTTCGTCGAGCTCGAGCGCGAGCTGAACCGGCTCTTCGACCGCCTCACGGCCGACCGCGCGCAACGGTGAGCGGCAGGGAGCTGCCCGGCCGTCTCGTGCTGCTGGGCCACCCGGTTGCACACTCGGTCTCGCCTCTTTTCCAGAACGCGGCGCTTCATTCGGCGGGAATACCGCTGGTGTACGAAGCACTCGATACGCCACCCGTGGAGCTCGACGAGCGCATCGATGCGCTCGTCGCGTCGCGGGGCGCCGGTAACGTGACCATACCGCACAAGGAGCGCGTGGCTGCGCGCTGCGGGCGACTCTCCCCCGTTGCGGCACGAGTGGGCGCGGTGAACACCTTCCGCGTGGACGGCGACGGCTCGCTCACGGGTCACAACACCGACGTAGCCGGCTTCGACCATCTCGTTCGCACCGCGCTCGTCGGCGCGGAGCCGCCGCGGCGTGTCGCGCTGCTCGGCGCGGGCGGGGCTGCCGCCGCCGTTCTCGCGGCGATCGAGAGCTGGCCGAGGTGCGAGGTTACCCTCTACAACCGGAGCGCCGAACGGCGCGAGCGTCTCGCCGGACGCTTCGCCGTGGTGAAACACACTACGGGCGACGCGGTGGAGGCGGTGCAGGGGTGTCAGCTCGTGGTGAACTCGACGCCGCTCGGACTCCGCGAGAGCGATGCGCTCCCCGTGCCGATCGACTCACTGGAGCGCGGCGCAGTGGTGGTGGACCTCGTGTACGGTCGTGCGGAAACCCCATGGGTTCGAGCGGCGCGCACGGCCGGTCATCGCGCGGTCGACGGCCTCGGGATGCTCCTCGAGCAGGGTGCTCTGGCTTTCGAGTGGTGGTTCGGAGTGACCGCCCCACGCGAGGTCATGCGTGACGCGGTTCGAGATGCCGGGACCGCGCGCGAGGAGCGTCATCCCCGCGAAAGCGGGGAGCCGCACGTCCGTCATCCCCGCGAAAGCGGGGAGCCGCACGTCCGTCATCCCCGCGAAAGCGGGGATCCATGTTAGCCAGACCGAACATGGATCCCCGCTTTCGCGGGGATGACCATATGGCCCCGCCGGCCCACAGCCGCGGGGATGACCATGTGGCTCCGGCGGACCACGCCCGCGGGGATGACCATGTGGCTCCGCTGGCCCGCGTCCGCCGCATCACGCGCGTAGTGGGAGCTTCGCTCCTCGATCTCATCCTCCCGCGTGCCTGCGTCTCGTGCAGTCGACTGCTCGATGCCGGCGACGAAGGACCCGTCTGCGGCCGCTGCTGGGCACGTCTTCACGAGCTGCACCACCCACGCTGCGAGCGCTGCGGCCACCCGCTGCACCACGAGAAGTGCAAGTGGTGCGAGCTCCTCCCGCCCTTCGTGCGCGCGGCGCGCTCGGTATGCTGGATCCCCGGGCGCACCGGCGCGCCGATCGTACACGCGCTGAAGTACGGCGGCTGGAGCGCCGTCGCGCAGGGGATGGCCGAGCGCATGTCGCGGCTCTCGTGGCCGAGCGATGTGGTGGAGGAGCGCAGCGCGCTCGTACCGGTGCCGCTCGCACCCGTCCGCGAGCGCGAGCGCGGCTACAACCAGAGCGAGCTTCTCGCGCGCGCACTCGGTGTGCGATGGGAACTTCCCGTGTGGAACCACGTGTTGCAACGAGTGCGCGTCACGCACACACAGACGCGGTTGACACCAGACGAGAGGCGCGGCAACGTTTCGGGTGCGTTCCGCGTGCCTGAGCCCGCCGCAACCGAGCTGCGTGGTGCGCATCTGATACTGGTGGACGACGTCGTCACCACTGGCGCGACTCTCGCGGCATGCGCCGCCGAGTTGTTCGGCGCCGGGGCGCGCGTGATCAGCATCGTGACTTTCGGCAGGGCGCCGGCGTCCGGCGACCATGCCTGACCTCGAACATGGATTGGAGAGATGGCCATTCGCGTGGGGATAAACGGCTTCGGCCGGATAGGGCGGCAGGTGGTGCGGTCGGCGAAGGAGCAGGGCATAACCGACCTGGATTTCGTCGCTGTCAACGATCTTACCGATACGACGACACTCGCCCACCTCTTCAAGTACGACTCGGTGCACCGCACCTACGATGGTGAAGTCACCGCCGGCAGCGACTGCATCATCATCGACGGCGACGAGATGAAGGTCCTCGCCGAGAAGGACCCGTCGTCGCTTCCGTGGAAGGACCTCGGAGTGGACATCGTGCTCGAGTCCACCGGCCGCTTCACCAAGGCCGAGGATGCGCGCAAGCACATCACCGGCGGCGCGCGCAAGGTCATCATCTCCGCGCCGGCCAAGGGCGAGGACATCACGATCGTGATGGGCGTCAACAGCGACAAGTACGACCCGGCGAAGCACGACATCATCTCCAACGCGTCGTGCACGACCAACTGCCTGGTGCCGATGGTCAAGGTCATCATAGACAACTTCGGCTTCCGCCACGGCTCGATGACCACCGTGCACAGCTACACGAACGACCAGAAGATCCTCGACGCGCCGCACAAGGACCTCCGCCGTGCGCGCGCCGCGGCGGTGTCGATGATCCCCACCACCACCGGTGCGGCGAAGGCGACCTCGCTCGTGATCCCCGAAGTGAAGGGGAAGCTCGATGGCATTTCCATCCGCGTTCCGACCCCGGATGTCTCCCTCACGGATCTCGTGGCGGAGGTGGAGAAGTCGACCACCATCGAGGAGGTGAACGCCGCCTTCCGCGCCGCTTCCGAGAAGGGCGGCCTCGCAGGCTTCCTCGGCTACTCCGACGAACCGCTCGTCTCGTCGGACTACATCGGCAACGGGTATTCCTGCGTCCTCGACGCGATGAGCACGAACGTGATCGACGGGACGCTCGTGAAGATCTGCGGGTGGTACGACAACGAGTGGGGGTACTCGTCGCGCTGCGTGGACCTGCTCCGCTTCGTCGGCGATCGGCTCTGATTCGCCACCCATAGAATGGCGACGAAGACCATCCGCGATCTCGCGGATTCCGACATCCGCGGGAAGCGAGCGCTCGTGCGTGTGGACTTCAACGTTCCCCTCGACGTCGAGGGGAACGTGAGCGATGACACACGCCTCCGCGCTTCGCTCCCCACCATCGATGCGCTGTTCGAGCGCGGCGCCCGGGTGGTGGTGCTCCTCTCCCACCTCGGGCGCCCCAAGGGGAGGCCGGATCCCGCGTTCTCGCTCGCACCGGTTGCACGCCGCCTCGTGGAGCTCGACCCGCATCCGGTGATATTCGTTCCGAGCACGGTGTCCGCTGACGCCGTGACGGCTACGCGCACGGCGCCCGATGGAACGATCGTCCTCCTCGAGAACACGCGCTACCTCCCGGGCGAGGAGAAGAACGACCCCGCGCTCTCGAGCGAGCTCGCGAAGCTCGGCGACTTCTACGTGAATGACGCCTTCGGCTCGGCCCACCGAGCGCACGCGTCCACGGAGGGAGTGGCGCACGATCTCCACCCGGCAGTGGCCGGGCTGCTCATGGAGAACGAGCTGCGCTACCTGGGCGAAGCGCTCGAGAATCCCGAGCGCCCCTTCGTCGCGATACTCGGCGGCGCCAAGATCTCGGGGAAGATCGACGTGATCGAGAATCTGCTTCCCAGGGTGGATCGTCTGCTCATCGGAGGCGCCATGGCGTGTACCTTCTTCCGAGCGATGGGGCTCGAGACGGGCGGCTCGCTCGTGGAGGAGGATCGCATCGAAGTGGCGCGCAAACTGCTGGCCGAAGCGGGAGAGAAGCTCGTTCTGCCGGTCGACGTGGTGGTGGCGCCATCCATGGATGCCGGCGACCAGGCGCATGCGGCATCGCGCGAGGCGATCCCCGCGAGTGAAGCCGTCTTCGATATCGGCCCCGAGTCCTCGAAGGAGTTCGCCAGGGTCATCGGGTCCGCGAAGACCGTCGTATGGAATGGACCGATGGGTGTCTTCGAGCATCCACCGTTCGATGCCGGCACTCGCGCGGTAGGCGAGGCGATGGCGCGCGCTACCGAGACGGGCGCTACCACGATCGTCGGCGGCGGCGATTCCGCGGCCGCGATGGAAGAGATGGGTCTGGCTCGTCGCGTCAGCCACGTATCCACGGGCGGCGGCGCATCACTCGAATTTCTGGAGGGTAGGACACTGCCTGGCGTAGCAGCGCTGGACCAGCGGAGCGCGACATGATCCGGACTCCCATCTTCGCGGCCAACTGGAAGATGAACATGGGGCCGCAGGAGACGCGCTCGTACATCGAGAAGTTTCTGTCCGCGTATCCGCCGCATGACGACCGTACGGTGATCTTCTTCCCCAGCGCCGTGTCGCTCGCCATCGCCGGCTTCGCGCTGCGTGAGAGGCCGGAGATCCTCACCGGCGTGCAGAACGTCTACTGGGAGAATCATGGCGCGTTCACGGGCGAGACCTCGCCGGCGATGGCGCGCGATGCTGGAGCGAAGGTCGCGCTCGTGGGACACTCCGAGCGTCGCCATCTCTTCGGTGAGACGGACGAAGTCACGGCGCGCAAGTGCGCGGCGGCGCGCAAGGCGGGACTCATCCCGATGCTCTGCGTCGGCGAGCGGCTCGACGAGCGCGAGCGGGGCTCGACGCAGAGCATCGTGCTACGACAGCTCCGCACCGGAGTGAGCCGGCTGGAGCCGGAGCAGGTGGCCGAGATGATGATCGCCTACGAGCCGGTGTGGGCCATAGGCACCGGACGCACGGCGCAGCCCGAGGATGCGAGCGCGGTGCACGCCGCGATCCGGCGCGTGCTCCACGACATCGCCGGCGACCGCGGTGCCAGGGTGCCGATTCTCTACGGCGGGAGCGTCAACGCCGGAAACGCCGCTCAGCTCCTGGCGGCGCCGGATGTCGATGGTCTCCTGGTGGGGAGCGCGTGCCTCGATCCCGAGGTCTGGGCGCGTATCGCGGAGACTTGACCAGGTGGCCTAACCTGCCTAGGTTACGCGGGTTACGTCACGACACCCCGTCACTTCCACGATGTATACGTTCATTCTCGTACTGCTGGTCATCGACAGCCTCGTGCTGATCGCCGCCGTGCTCATGCAGGCTGGCAAGGGCGGCGGCCTGTCGGCGTCCTTCGGCGGCGCGTCGTCGTCGTCCGATTCGTTCGTCGGCACACGTCAGGCGGCCAACCTGCTTACGCGCACCAGCTGGTGGGGCGGGGCGATCTTCATGGCGCTCGCGTTCATCCTGCAGCTCATCGGCTCTCCTTCGGCGGTGCCGAAGTCGGTCCTCGACGAGCCATTCCAGCAGGCGGCACCAACGGCGCCGGCTCCATCTACCAGCGCTCCCGCGGTACCGCTGCAACCAGCCAACCCGTCCACGCAACCGTCTGGCGGGGCGCCGGCCAATCCACCCCAGCAATAACGAAGTGAGCAACAGTAGCGCACAGCCAGGGTTCCTCCTCCTCGAGGATGGAACCCTTTTTCATGGGGACGTGAGGGCGCCGTTCCCGGGCACCGTAGCCGAAGTCGTATTCACGACGAACATGACCGGCTACCAGGAGGTCTTCACCGACCCCTCGTACCGCGGACAGATAGTGGTGATGACCGCGCCGATGATCGGCAATTACGGCGTGAACCAGGAGGATCCCGAGTCGGGCGCTCCCCAGGTTGCCGGCGTGGTCGTACGCGAGCTCGCCGACCAACCATCGAACTGGCGCGCGAGCGGCGATCTGCGCAGCTGGCTCGCCAGCGCGGGGATCCCCCTGCTGGAAGAGGTGGACACGCGTCGCCTCACCCGCCACCTCCGCTCGGCCGGCGCGATGAGAGGGCTCATGGGCGTCGGGAAGGAGCCCAGCGACGCGAGCCGCGCCGAGCTCGAGGCGTGCCCGTCAATGGAGGGTCTCGATCTCGCATCGCGAATCAGCGTGCGCGAGCCCTACACCTGGGGCGACCCCAACGCGGAATGCCACATCGTCGCGTACGACTACGGGATCAAGCGTAACATCCTGCGTCTCTTCGCGGAGCACGGTTGCCGCGTGACGGTGGTTCCGGCCGACACGCCGGCAGCGGAGGTGCTGGCGATGAAGCCCGACGGGGTGTTCCTCTCCAACGGGCCGGGCGATCCCGCCGCAGTCGGCTACGCGCCGCCGATCATACGCGAGATCGCCGAGAGCGGTACGCCGATGCTCGGCATCTGCCTGGGACACCAGCTCATCGGAATTACCTACGGCGGCCGCACGGAGAAGCTTCCATTCGGCCACCATGGCGGGAATCACCCCGTCCGCGCGATCGACACCGGTGCCGTGCTCATCACCTCGCAGAACCATGGCTTCGCCGTGGTAGGGGAGGCGGCGGGCAGCGGTGCAACGGCAGTGGCCGGTGCGCCCGAGCTCGAGGTAACGCACGTCAACCTCAACGACGGGACTGTAGAGGGGCTCCGTCATCGGACGCTACCGGTGTTTGCGGTGCAGTACCACCCGGAGGCTGCGCCCGGGCCGCACGACGCCCGCCCGCTCTTCAGCGACTTCATGGCTGCGGTGCGCTCGAACGCCCGTTCCAAGTGAGCCAAACGGTTGACACACAACGATTAAGGGCATAAGTTCGACACACGATCCGCCATGTGGCGACCGTCTGACACGAGGTATCTGGAATGACCAAAGCCGACCTTG
>JBIQMO010000194.1:0-7169 GCA_044463245.1 Gemmatimonas aurantiaca | reverse complement strand
TGGCGGCACTGTCAGGCACGCCTGCTGAATCGAAGGCCCGAGCCAGGAGCGCGTGCAGCTCGGTGTGCGTGACGTAGAGGTTGGATGCTTCGATCGAGCCGTGCAGCGCGGGGCGCAGTACATCGATCGCTTCGCGCGGCTTGCCGAGCTGGAGGTAGAGTCGCCCCAGCTCGAGGTTGACGCGCGTGTAGCCGAAGTTCGGGGAGTAGATCGCCGTGCGCAGCTCCACGGTGGCCTCCTCGGGGTTGCCGCGCGCGGCGAGGAGGAGGCCGCGCACGTAGTGGTGCAGTCGCCGGTCGCGACCGTACCCGCTCCGCGCACCGGTCGTGCGGATCGGCTCCACCAGCCGCGCGAGCGCGGCGGTGTCGCCCGCGGCAGCCAGCGCGGTGGCGCGGTGCGTCATCGCCCAGGTCACGCGGCGGCTGCGCAGCCCCTCGGATGCCGCGGGTGCGTCGCGCCAGTGGCGCTCCACCGACTCGAGCACCTCCGCTGCATCGCGCGCTCGGCCCATCTCGAGAAGCACCTGGGCGTGGAGCTCGCGCGCACCGGCATCGTCGCCGGCGCTCGAGCGCACGAGTCTCTCCGCGGCGTCGAGCGCCTCGCCGAGCCGGCCCTCGTAGCGGCGAGCGATCGTGAGCCACCAGAGCGACTCCTTGCGCGTCGCTTCGCTCTCCGATGTGCGCATCCCCACGAGCAGCCGATCCACGCGGTCGAAGTCGCCGGCCCGCAGTGCGACGGAGATCATGAGCGGTAGCTCCTCCGGAGCGTACGGCACGAGCGCGGCGCGCTGCCGGAAGGCCGCGGCGGCGCCGGCGCTGTCGCCCCCTGCCGCGAGCACGGTCGCGAGCGCGAGCCACGCACGCGCGGAGCGCGGCTGCCGGAGTGTCCAGTCGCGCGCCACGCGCTCGGCGCTCGACAGCGAATCCGCGTCGAGATACGCGCGCACCAGACCGCGAATCGCGTCGCACGCGGTGCACGCGGCTGCCCCATCGCGAAGTCCGCCCGCATTCAGGTCGAGTGCCGCGCCGTACGCCGCGACCGCGCCGGCGAAGTCGCCGCTCATCACGCGCGCGTTGCCGAGTAGCACGCGCGCTTCCGGATCGGCCGGAAGGAGCGTGCTCAACGACTCGGCGAGCACCAGCTCCTGGGGATCATAGTTGAATGCGGCCCACGCCGTGCCGATGATGAGCCGCTCCTTGTCGCTCGCCCACCGCGCGCGCCGGCGCGCCTCCTCGAGATACACGCTAGCGCGAGGGCTGTAGCCGATGGCGCTCTTGTACGCGTAGTACGCCGCCATCGCGAAGGTCGTGTCGCGCTTCAGTGCCGCCGCGAACATGCGCTCGGCGCTCGTCACGTCGCCGGCGTAGTACGCCCTCAATCCCTCGTCGTAGAGCTGCAGCGCCGCGAGCGAGCGCACGGTCACGCCGTGCTTTGCCGTCCGTACCGGACGCGCGTAGCCGAGATCGCGCACTATCCGGAGCGCTGCGCTGTCGGCGAGCGCGAAGGGATCGTCTCCCTCGAGCCGATACGCGCGACGGATGGTCCCTCGCTCGAGGCTCATCATGCGGAGGTCGAGTCGAGCCGCACCGCTCGGAAGACGGTAGAGCGTCCCCTCGATGAGGAGCGCGGCGCCAGCGTCCGTCGCGGCGCGGTGGAAGGCTGGCGAGTCCGACTCGCTCGCGTCCTGCGCCGTGCGGTGCGCCGCGAGCTCGTGGAGACGCGGACGGCTCACCACCTGGAGCGTCCCGAAGCGCCCCAGACTCGTCGTCAGCATCTCGGGAAGCACGCGCGCGACCGCGGTCGTGTCTCCGGTGCGGTCCACGATCTCCCCCACGGCGAGCACCGGCGCATTCGCCGACTTGCTCGGCACCGGCTCGTCGCCCACCAGAAGAGTGGCCGTTGCGGGCACGGCGATCGCCACGAAGAGCGCGACGCACGCCATCGCGATGAGAGCGGAGCGCCGCCGTCCCCTGCGCGAGCCCGATACATCGACGTTCGATGTATCAGCCGGTGGCGAACGGTGACCCGCATCGACGCTCGATGCAAGCGTCTTCACCGGCTGCACGGGCCGCGTCTCTCCTGCCCGTGCTGCCTTCGCCCGCGTCTCCACCTCCTGCCGCCCCGCCGGCCGAGCCTCGTCCACACATTCGAGCGTGCCCGCTCCCGACGTCTTTTCGGTGCGCACCTCCTCGGCCGCACGCACGACGAGCGGATCCGGCTCGGCGCCGAGCTCCTCGCGGACGCGAGCTTCGTGCACCTTCGCCGTCTGCAGCGCGCCGGTCGCATCGCCCGCGGCACTCCTCGCCCTTATGAGCGCCGCCGCTACTCGGGCATTCAGCGGATCGGCCGCTGCGGCGCGCTCCCACCAGTGGAGGGCGCGCTGCGTCTCGCCTCTCTCCTCGGCAGCGAGCGCTAGGCGCTCGAGTGAATCGCGGTAGATGCGTGAGAGTCGCTGTCGCTCGCCGTCCGCCCAGCGCTCGAGCTCCGGCGCGCCCTGCAGGTGGAAGCCGTCGAGGAAGGGGCCGTGGTAGAGCTCCACCACTCGCTCGTAGTCGCCGCCCCCGAACGCGCTCTCGAGCTGCAGGAGGTCGGTGGTGAGGAGGGCCGGGTCGCAGCTCAGACGGTCTCCGCCTCGAATCACGCCAGCACCGAGCTGCTGGCGCACGCGATAGAGCGTCTGTGCCAGCGCACGGCGGGCGCGATCGTCATCGCTCCCGGGCCAGAGCATGGTTGCGAGGGTGTCGCGGCTCACGCCGCGCTCCGAAGCGGCGGCGATGACGACGAGGAAGGCGAGCGAGCGGCGCTGGGCTGCCATGCCGCTGAGCGGCCCGTCCGGCCCCTCTACCTGCAGGCCGCCGAACGTGCGGAGTATGTAGACCATCGAGGAGAGGTGCCGCATGATGCCCGCGTGATACGCGCCTGATTCCGGCGTGACGGCGAGCCGTAGATATAGGCCGCATGGCCGGGCCCGGCAAGTGACCGTACGTCGCTGCACGAGGGTGGCCCGTATGCGAGGAGGCAGATACATGGACGGAACGAGACGCGCCCTGATCGCGGGCGCGGTGGTCGTGCTCGGAGCGGCGGTCGGAGCGGCGGCACTGCTCTCATCGCGCGGGGGCGGGGGCGGGAGCGGGGGCGGTGCCGGGTGGCTCGCCGGGGAAGGTCATCCCGTGCAGCTGGATCTGACTTTCGAGCCGGAGCGCGGCCGGGCGAAGGAGATCACTCCGGCGGGCGGCACCATCAGCGCCACCTCGAGCGACGGTACACGCTTCGAGCTGCGCATCCCGGAGGGCGCGCTGGTCTTCTCGGAGCGCATCTCGGTCATCCCCATCTCCTCGGTGCGCGGACTGCCGTTGAGCGGTGGGAGCATCGCCGCGGTGCACCTCAAGCCCGATGGGCTCCAGCTGATGAAGCCCGCCACTCTCAGCATCAGGGCGCGTAAGGACATCCCGGTGAGCGAGCAGGTGGCCTACGCGTACACGGGAAACGGGAGCGATGCGTACCTCTATCCGCTCTCACCCGATCCTCGGCGCATCGAGATGCCGATCTTCCACTTCAGCGGCTACGGCCTGGGTCAGGCCCCGCCCAACGATCCCGGTCGCAAGGCGTTGCAGGCGGCGGCGGACAAGTTCGCGCGGCTGCAGTCGCGGGTCTCGGAGATCATGGCCGCGGAGCGGGCACTGGAGCTGTCCGATGACGCCGCGGTCTCCGACTGGGGGGCTCGCATCGCGCCGCTCCTCCTCCAGTACTACGTAGAGGTGGTGCGGCCTCTCATGACCATTGCGGAATCGGACGAGAAGATGGCCGAGTGTGCCCTGCAGGAATTCTACTCGTGGATGCGACAGATCCAGCTCCTTGGAATGGACTCCGACGGCGACGAGAAGGGCGGCGACCCGAAGCCCGAGCGCGGCGCCGGGGATGACGTCTACTCGAAGCTGCATCGCAGCGCAGACGAGGCCCACACCTCCTGGGTGATCATCCTCAGGAATGCTTACGAAAAGGGGAAGGCCGCCGCACTGGAGAGGTGCCGGAAGGAGCACGACTTCCTGGCGGTGAACGAGATCCTCGCCTTGGAGCAGCGGGCGCAGAAGCTGGGAATGGGGACGGGGGAGGCTTTCGCGAAGGATCTCGACGACATCCGGAAGTGCCTCACCTTCGAGATCGAGTTTCGTTCCGTCATCGAGAAGAAGACCCCGACAGGCGGGACGTACTACCACACGCTCGCGAAGATGCCCGTGAGCATCGGGCGCCTCCGTACCGAGGCCGAACCCGTTCCGCTCGAGTACGTGGCGTTCCGCGCGAGTGGTAATCCCGCGAAGAACCTCGAGGGCGGCGCCGCCCCGGACAGGAGCACTTTCGGGGGATTGGTGCTCGACGAGGGCGCCAACGGCGCGCTCTCGCCAGCGGGTACGCGTCCGGGAGCTTTCACGTTCGGGGCGCTGGTATGGAACTCGAGCAAGAAGCCGTTCAGGCAGACCAACTGCGAAGGCGAGGATGAAGATCAGGAGCGGGAGACGGTGGACAGCCTGACCGTGACCTTCTCGCCCGGATCGCCGGTGGAGCTGCTGCGCTTCACACCCGCGCACGCGGGCGAGACGTCGAGCCTGATGAACGCCGCCGCGGGCTTCGCCGAGATGTTGGGAGACAAAGCCGCAGCCAACGAAGCGCGCGAGAAGGGCCGGCTCGGCAAGGGCTTCGTGATGGACGAGATGGGGTGGCTGCAGGGCTGGAGCCACTTCCACAGCAACGATGCGGTGTCGTGGCCGAGTGCCGTTGCCTCCGGCAGCGCCGCGCCGGGCGGGGAGTTCTTCGAGCTGAATCTACCGCCCGTGAAGCCCGGTACCTGGCGCGTCGACTTCAAGTCGGAGGAGCCGCCGGAGCTCGGCTTCGCGCAGAGCGAGAGCGGCTACATGATAGTGCGGCACGTGCCGGTGCCGGAGAAGTGAAGAGAGAAAACAGAAAGCAGAGAGCAGGAACGGCAAGGGAACAGGAAGGAGGAAGCAGGGAACAGGAACAGCACACGAAGCACCGTCATTCCCGCGTAAGCGGGAATTCATGTTACTCAGCCACACATGGATCCCCGCATTCGCGGGATGACGTCAGGCCTTCAGCAACCGGGATGAATGGAGTCACATCATGAACTATGGGACATCGATACATTCTCGATTCGCTTTGAGCACCGTGGCGTGCGCGGCGCTGTGCATCGGGATCGCGGCGTGCGGGGGTAAGGGTGACAAGGCGACAGCGGGAGCGAACGGAGTGCCGGACGTCGCCGATGCATCGGCGGTGCCTGATGCGAAGGGTGGAGATGGGGGCGGCCATGATGCCGATCTCCGTGAGCTGGAGGAGTACCGGCTCAGCATGGAGGATGTGAACCGGTGGATGCAGGCGAATCGGAATCTCGTGCAGCTATCGGAGAAACTCGAGCGCGAGCATCCCGAGATGGCGGAGCGGACGGAGGCGGTGGAGGGGAGCGGGATGGGATCGTTCGACGACTACGAGGCCTCCATCGACCGTGTCCCGGGCGCGCGCGACGCAATCGAGGAGAGTGGTCTGAGCGTGCACGAGTTCGCGGTCGTCGGGTGGGCGCTGATCCAGGCAGGAATGGCGCAGTACGCGGTCGAGCAGGGTGCGGATCCGAAAGATCTGGCCGCGAAGGCCCACATCAATCCCGACAACCTGGCCTTCGCGCGAGAGCACAAGGCGGAGCTCGCGAAGCTGCAGGGCGGCAGTTGATGGCGTGGAAGCTGGTCACGCGGAAACTGATCACGCGACAGCAGCACTCCTTCCTGGTTCACAATGACTTTCAACATGCACACACGCTTGTCGACATTCCTTCGACGTGCCTCTTTCTCCTTCGCCCTCGGCATCGGCGCGATCGTTCCCAACGCGATCAATGCGCAGCGCGCGGCTGGGGGGCCGTGCGAGCTGTCTCCGAGTTACTTCTTCTTCGATCCTGCCAGGGTAGGTGACACGCCGGGGGAGTGGACGTCCGCCAGACGGACGGCGGTCTACCATCAGCTCGATCGCATCCACGAGATCATCCGCGCCTCTCCGATGCTCACTCCCCTCCCCCACTACCGCATACGCCCGGTGATCAACGCCGGGCTGCCGGGGGATTTTCCCAATCTCGCGCTGGAGGGAGATGACGCGCCGCTGCCGGGTTACCTCGTGCTTCGCTTCTACCCGCCGAAAATGTGGGAGGGGACGTGTGCACTGCACGAGGATGCCAGCTCCGTTGCCACCGTGGTGGTAGTGGCCAACGTTCCCGGGTCGATCGTCGAGGACGAGAAGTCACCGCTCCTCAGCGATGTACCGGAGCGCTTCTACATCGAGCCGAAAATCGTGCGCCGGGTAAACGGCTATCCGCAGTACGAGAACGGCACCATCCTCATCACCCGCGCCTGTCGCTCGCCGCTCGTCCGCGTGAGCAGAGAGCGCTGGATGCGCGCGGTCATCGCCAGCTTCCGGAAGGCAGCCGACGCGAGCGAGCACGACATCGCGGAGGCGGAGAGCGAGCAGGTCGACTTCGACGCCATCGCGGACAACAACGAGATGGTGATGGACTCGATGATCGTGGGGATGGAGCGGATGTACGAGTCGATGAAGACCACGAGCCCGGAGAGCGCCGCGGAGCTCAAGAAGAGCATCGATGAGATGCGCGCAGCGCGTCCCGCTGCGCATGCAAACGCCGAGAAGATGCGCGCGCTCCAGCCGACCGTCGATGCGCAGCGCTCGAAGGGCCGCGCCGTCGCCAACAAGCAGATGGACTCGACCCGGACGATAATCCGCACGATCGAGGCCTACCTCGCGAGTCTGACGCCCGGGCAGCGCCGCGCCGACGCCTACTACGGCCACGAGGTGAAGTACGGCTACACCATTCCCTCACCCGGCCCCAAGGATCGCCGCATCGTGATGCTCAACCCCGACTGCTTCGACCGGAGCGCTCCGCGCACGGCTCTCCAGATGCTCGCGATATTCTCGAGCTCCGGGGGCGGCTTCAACGTCTACTCGCAGAGCGAGGACGACCACTTCGCCGAGCGCGTAATCCGCTCTTTCGATCTCTCCCGCCTCGCTGCGCTCCTGCGGACGGGGTCAGGTCTTTAATTTCGAGCGGGCTCAGCCGTGAAACGGCTGAGCCCGCTCGAAATTAAAGACCTGACCCCGTC
>JBIQMO010000193.1:0-7188 GCA_044463245.1 Gemmatimonas aurantiaca | reverse complement strand
CCAGAGGAGACGTGTAACGTGGTCAACCACACCCCCACATCGGTCGTCACGATCGACAGGTTCATCGTGGAGCAGGAGCGCCTTCACCCCGAGGCGACGGGCGAGCTCTCCGGGATTCTCTACGATCTCGCGCTGGCCGCGAAGATGATCGCGAACAAGGTTCGCATGGCCGGGCTCGCGGACATCCTCGGCTCCAACGAGTCGCACAACGTCCAGGGCGAAGTGCAGCAGAAGCTCGACGTGCTCGCGAACGAGATCATGATCAAGGCGCTCGATCATGGTGGCCGGCTCTGCGGCATGGCCTCCGAGGAGGAGCCGGACATCATCCCGATCCCCGAGGGATTCAAGTGCGGGAAGTACCTCCTGCTCTTCGATCCGCTGGACGGCTCGTCCAACATCGACGTGAACGTTCCGGTGGGGACGATCTTCTCGGTCGTGCGCAAGATCACGCGCGGTACGCGCGGCGAGATGGAAGACGTGCTGCAGCCGGGCCGTCGTCAGGTCGCCGCCGGCTACGTGATCTACGGTTCGAGCACGATGCTCGTGTACACGACGGGGCAGGGCGTGCACGGCTTCACGCTGGATCCGTCGATCGGCGAGTTCCTTCTCTCGCACCCCGACATCCGCATCCCCGAGTGCGGACGCTACCTCAGCGTGAACGACTCGTACGAGCAGCATTGGGATGACCAGGTGAAGACGCTCATGCGCTGCTATCGCGGGCTCGAGGGCGACCACCCCGCGCTCAGCGTCCGCTACGTGGGAAGTCTCGTCGCCGACTTCCACCGCAACCTCCTCGGAGGCGGCGTGTTCGCCTATCCGGCCAGCTCGCGCAGCCCTCGCGGCAAGCTCCGCCTCCTGTATGAGGCCAACCCGCTCGCCTTCGTCGTCGAGCAGGCCGGCGGCGGCGCCAGCGACGGCACCCGCCGCATCATGGACATCGATCCCACGGAGCTGCACCAGCGCACCCCCCTCTACATCGGAAGCAAGAACGAAGTAGATCTGGCCAGCGCCATCCTGCGCGAGCCGGCGGTAGTGGGGTAGGAAGGGAGGGGGGAACAGTTAACAGGAAACAGGAAACAGGGAACAGGAACGGCCTCCGAAATTCGTCATCCCCGCGCAAGCGGGGATCCATTCTCTACGTCATCCCCGCGCAAGCGGGGATCCATGTTTGGTCAGAGTGACATGGATTCCCGCTTCCGCGGGAATGACGGAGCCCCGCTTCCGCGGGAATGACGGAGCCCCGCTTCCGCGGGGATGACTGCTTCGTTGCCGGCCCTCGGATCGAGATGCCCGCTTTCTGGCCAGGGCCCCGATCTCCGAGGTAGTTTCCTGTTTCCTGTTCCCTGTTTCCTGTTTCCTGTTAACTGTCCCCCCTCCCTCCATGTCCACTCCATCAGACTCCTCACCCAGCACGCCATCGGGAATAGAGATCGCGGCCGTGTATCATCCGTCGGACGTGGAGGGGGAGTACGGTAGGGAGCTGGGGGAGCCGGGGAAGTTTCCGTACACGAGGGGTGTACAGCCGCTCATGTATCGAGCGCGGCTCTGGACCATGAGGCAGTACGCAGGGTTCGGGACGGCGGCGGAGACGAACGAGAGGTTTCGGCTTCTCCTCGATGCGGGGCAGACCGGGTTGTCGGTGGCGTTCGATCTCCCGACCCAGATGGGGCTCGACTCCGATTCGCCGCGTGCGCAGGGAGAGGTCGGGCGGGTCGGAGTGGCCATCGACACGGTGGACGACATGCACGCGCTCCTCGACGGGATCCCGCTCGACCGCGTGTCCACGTCCATGACCATCAACGCGACGGCGGCGACGCTGCTCGCGATGTACATCGTGGTGGCCGAGGAGCGGGGAATCGAGCGCTCGAAGCTCAGTGGAACGATTCAGAACGACATCCTCAAGGAGTACATCGCGCGCGGGACGTACGTCTATCCGCCCGCTCCGAGTCTCTCCTTGATAGCCGACGTCTTCCGCTTCTGCGCGGCGGAAGTACCGCGTTGGAATCCGATTTCCATCTCGGGCTATCACATCCGCGAGGCGGGTGCGACTGCGGTGCAGGAGCTGGCCTTCACCTTCGCCAACACTGTGGAGTACGTGAAGCGCGCGCTCGACGCTGGACTCGAGATCGGCACTTTCGCGCCGCGGCTCTCCTTCTTCTTCGCCGCGCACAACGATCTTTTCGAGGAGGCGGCGAAGTTCCGTGCCGCGCGTCGCATGTACGCGCGGCTGATGCGCGACCGATTCGGTGCGTCGGAGCGGGACGCGCGCCTTCGATTCCACACGCAGACGGGTGGAGTGACACTTACCGCCCAGCAGCCGCTCGACAACGTCGTGCGCGTCACGGTTCAGACGCTGGCGGCGGTACTCGGTGGCACTCAGTCGCTGCACACGAATGGCTACGACGAGGCTCTCTCGCTTCCGAGCGCGGAGGCGGCGACGCTGGCCCTGCGCACGCAGCAGGTAGTGGCGTACGAGTCTGGCGTGACCAACACCGTCGATCCGCTCGCCGGCAGCTACTACGTGGAGCACCTCACGAACGAGCTGGAGCGGCGTGCCAGCGAGCTGCTCTCCCGAGTGGACGAGCTTGGGGGCGCCGAGCGTGCGATCGCGTCGGGCTTCTTCCAGGACGAGATCGCGCGCAGCGCGTACGAGCATCAGCTGCGCGTAGAGCGTGGCGAGACGGTGGTGGTCGGAGTGAACCGCTTCAGCGACGACAGGGAGCCGGAGCCAGTTCCACTCCCGGATTACTCGCGTCTGGAGGCGGAGCAGGTGGAGCGGGTTGGAGCGGCTCGGGGGGCGCGAGATGCGGCGGCGGCGCGCGCGGCGCTCGTAGCGCTCGGCAAGGCCGCGGAGCTGTCGAATGGCACGTTCTCTGCTCCGATCATGCCGCTCATCGTGGATGCTGTACGCAGGCGCGCCACGCTTGGTGAGATCTCCGACACATTGGCCGCTCGCTGGGGAGTTTACCGCCCCGCATAGCGAAAGCAGCGACCCTACGGGGCTCGTTACTCCCGGCGCACGGTGCTGCGATCTCGTTGGCCCGCCTTTCGCGTGCTCGGCGTTCACGGTACAGCCGCGGACCGCGCAAGGCAGGTGCGCGACCGCAGCTCGATGTAGTGCCGAGGTATCCGAGTGATTTCTGACGATTTTCAATCCGCCAGCGGCCCGTCCAGGCGCGGGGATCTATACGCAGGTAGACAGGTGGATCGTGCTCCACACGGGGTGCGCAGGCGTACTCCCGGTGGCGATGAGCCGGCCCACGACGACGGTCGGATTCCGACGGTTCGCAACGCCGACCGCCATCCGAGCGGCCGCTCTGGCGAACGCTCTGGCGAGCGCGCGGGAGAGCGAGCGGGCGAACGCGCGCGCCGCACCGGCGACGCGGCCGCGATTCGCTCCAGAGCGATCGAGCGCGAGCGCGACCTGGCCGAATTTCTCCCCGAAGCGTATCTCGTCACCGACGCGGAGGGGATAGTCTACTCCGCCAACCAGGCCGCGTCGCAGCTCTTCGGGAAGCGCGATGCCGCCCTGCGAGGCGGGCCGATCGCCGAGTTGCTGATGCCCGCCGACCGTGCGCGCTTCCGAGCGCGATTTCGGCGCCTCCTCGCGGGCCGTGCCACCGCCACCCCCGCCGCCTGGACGGTCCGTCTACAGGCTGGCAGCGGCGGTGAGACCGAAGCACGCGCGAGCATCCGGGTCGTTCGGGACGATTCCGACGACGTCTCCTTCGTGCGCTGGATCATCGAACCGGTCACCACGGGGAAGCCCCAGGTCACCGATGAGGATTCCAGCGCGCAGGTGCTCACGCGCTACACCTCGCGAAACGCTCGCATCGCGGCCGACGCGTCGTCCTTCCTCTCCCGCTCCTTCGACCTGGATGCCACGCTCTCCGCGATGGCGCGCGTGGCGCTCCCCGCGCTCGGCGACCACGCTTGGGTGGACATCATCGAGTACGAGGGCGACATCGTGCGCCTTCACGTCGCTCGCCGAGAGATGCAGGACGCCTCGCAGCGCGAGGCGCTTCAGGTCGCACCAGCCACGCAGGATGCAGCCAATTCGGTGATCTCGGTGCTCGAGAGCGGGAGAGCGATCATGGATCGCGCCCTCACGGACGAAGGGCTCCGCCGGCTCGCGGTCAACGAAGAGCAGTTCCGCGCGCTGGCCGCGCTCGGAGCGCGCTCCGTCATCGTCGTGCCGATGGTCGCCCGCAACAAGGTCCTCGGCTCGTTGACCTTCATCGCGAGTCGTCCGCATCACCCGCACCGCGCCGAGGACCTCGCGCTGGCACACGATCTCGCGCAGCGCGCTGCCCTCGCGGCCGACAACGCGCGCCTCTTCGCCATGGCGCAGGACGCGAGTCGGGCGAAGGATGAGTTCATGGCCTCCATGTCGCACGAGCTGCGTACTCCGCTCACCGCCATCATCGGCTACACCGAGCTGCTCGGCGACGAGATCGTCGGCCCGCTCAACGCGACCCAGCGCGAGCAGCTCGCGCGCATCCGCGCGAGCGGAAATCTCCTGCTCGCGCTGGTGGATCAGATCCTCGACCTCGCGCGCGTGGATTCGGGCGAGCATGCGCCGCGCGTGGCGGAGGTGAGCGCCGCCGCGGTAGTGGATCAGGCGGTGATGCTGATCGGCACGCCGCTGAGGCAGAAGAACCTGGCTCTCACCGTCAAGGCTCCGCCCCCGGACGTGGTGCTGGTCACGGATCCTCTATGGCTCCGGCAGATACTGGTGAATCTCCTCGGCAACGCCGTGAAGTTCACCGAGAAGGGAGAGGTCGGGGTCGCTGCAGCGCGCGATGGTGACACGGTCGTCTTCGAAGTGTGGGATACCGGCATCGGGATCCCGGCGAAATTTCTCGATCGGATCTACGATCCCTTCTGGCAGGCGGAGCAGCGCATGACGCGTCGCTATGGCGGCGCTGGCGTGGGGCTCGCCGTCGCGTACCGCCTCACGACGCTCCTCGACGGCGAGATCGAGGTGACGAGCACCGTGGGTGTGGGGAGCCGCTTCACGGTGCGACTCCCGGTGCGTTAGGCGCCCTGATGTCGTTCGCGAGTGATGCGCATCTGGCTTGTTGGGCGGCTGGACGCGGCGTATCTTCATAAGTCTGTCACGGTACGTTCTAAGTCACTCGACAATGCCAACTTACGAGTTCGTTTGTCCCAACGGGCATCACTTCGACCGGTTCTTTCGCAAGATCAGCGACTCACTGAGTGAAGTTCCCTGCCCGGAGTGTGGGACCGAAGCCGAGCGCCAGATCTCCGGCGGCGTCGGCCTCGTATTCAAGGGGTCCGGGTTCTACATCACCGACTACGGAAAGGACGGGAAGAAGGGGATGACGTCTTCGTCGTCGTCGTCGTCGGGTACGGAAGGTGGCTCCGGAGGGAGCTCCGGTGCGGGAGCTTCTAACGGGAGCGGTAGTGGATCATCCAGTGCCACGAAGAGCATGTCCGGTTCCGCGAGGGCGGATAGCGGCAAGAAGGGCGAATGACGCCCCGGGATCTGATCCGCGCCGCCCTCGTGGAGGCAGCGCGGGAGCTCGGCGCGCCCGACACGGTGGAGCCGCAGCTGGAGCGTCCGCGCGACTCCTCGCACGGTGAATGGGCCACGAATCTCGCGATGGCGCTGGCACGTCCACTGCGGAAGCGGCCGGTCGAGATAGCGCGTGCTCTCGTGGATGGGCTGGATCTCGAGAAAGCCGGCGTGGAGCGCGTGGAGATCGCGGGCCCCGGCTTCATCAACTTCCACCTCTCGGCCACCGCCGTGGCGGGCGGCCTGGACTCCGTCATCGCCGCGGGCGAGCGCTACGGCTCGAACACCGTCGGCGATGGCCGGAAGGTGAACGTGGAGTTCGTGTCGGCGAATCCCACCGGTCCACTGCACGTGGGTCACGGGCGGCAGGCAGCGCTCGGCGACGCGATCTCCGAGCTGCTTCGTTTCACCGGCTGGGATGTCTCCCGCGAGTTCTATTACAACGATGCGGGAGTGCAGATCGCCAACCTTGGAAAGAGCGTGCAGGCACGCGTTCGCGAGCTCGCCGGCAAGGAAGCGGCGATTCCCGAGGGAGGCTATCACGGCTCCTACATCGGGGAGATCGCCGAGCGTTATGTCGCGGAGAATCCGGGCGACGCCGAGGGGAACGATCTGGATGCGGTAACGCGCTTCGCGGTGCGCGAGTTGCGCAAGGAGCAGGATCTCGACCTTCAGGCGTTCGGCGTCCGCTTCGACACCTACTTCCTCGAGTCGTCGCTCTACACCGACGGGAGGGTGGAGCGCACGGCGAAGACGCTCGAGGGCGCCGGGCACACGTACGAGGCGGACGGCGCGCTCTGGCTGCGGACCACTGCCTTCGGTGACGACAAGGACCGCGTCATGCGCAAGAGCGACGGGACGTATACGTACTTCGTGCCGGACGTCGCGTATCACGTCACGAAGTGGGAGCGCGGATTTCACCGGGCGATAAACGTGCAGGGCTCCGACCATCACAGCACGGTGACCCGCGTGCGCGCCGGACTGCAAGCGCTCGATATGGGGATCCCGGTCGGCTATCCCGAGTACGTGTTGCACCAGATGGTCACCGTGATGCGCAGCGGGGAAGAGGTGAAGATCTCCAAGCGCGCCGGCAGCTACGTCACCGTTCGTGATCTCATTGACGAGGTGGGGCGCGATGCCGTGCGCTACTTCTTCCTCATGCGGAAGGGCGACTCGCAGCTCATTTTCGACGTCGACCTCGCACGCTCGCAGTCGGAGGAGAACCCCGTCTACTACATCCAGATGGCGCACGCGCGGATGTCGGGGATCTTTCGCGTGGGGGGGATAGATCCGGAGAGCATAACGGGCGAGGGTGTGGACCTCTCGGTGCTCAGCGAGCCGGCGGAGCAGTCGCTCATCAAGGCGCTCCTCGACTTCCCCGATCTCGTCGCCGGCGCCGCCGAGGCGCTCGAGCCGCACCGGGTCGCCAGTTATCTTCTCGAGACCGCGCGCCTCGCCCACCTCTGGTACCACAAGCACCACGTGTTGAACGAGCCCCCGCACATCACGAATGCCCGGCTGGTCCTCGCCCGCGCCGCTCGCATCGTCCTCGCCAACGGCCTGGCGATTCTGGGCATCTCGGCGCCGGAGAGAATGTGAAGTACCAGGGTTCAGCGGCCGACGGGGTCAGGTCTTTAATTTCGAGCCGT
>JBIQMO010000192.1:0-7216 GCA_044463245.1 Gemmatimonas aurantiaca | reverse complement strand
CCGGTGAGCGGATCGTGGAAGGCCTGGTGCGTGAGCTGCTCCTCGAGCGCCTTCCGCTCGCCGATGTCGCGCGTGTTGAGCACGATCCCCCCGACCGTGGGCTCGGCGAGGAGGTTGTTGCAGACCGTCTCGACGTGCAGCCAGCGTCCTTCTCGATGGCGGAAGCGCCACTCTACCGTCGATGTCGCACCCGGCTCGCTCTCGGCCGTCGCGGCGAGCATTGCGACCGCGCCCGACACGTGCTCGGGGTGCAGGAGATCCACCAGCGCGGTGCCTATCAGCTCGTGCGGCTGGTAGCCGAAGATGCGAGTGACCGAAGGGCTCACGTACCCTATCGTGCCGGCAACATCCACGATCGCTATCACGTCCGACGAGTGGCGCACCAGCGACTTGAAGCGCTCTTCCCCCTCGCGGATCGAACGCTCCTTGAGGAGCCGGGCATTCTCGCGCACCGCGGCGATCTGCCGGATCACCACCAGCAACGTGACGGCCATGACGCCACCGGAGAGCACCGCCAGTGGCTCGGGCCAGTGCTGCACATCCACTGTGAGGAGGAGACCGTACACCAGCGCCAGCACCGCGTACGGGATCGGGCTGAAGGGCTGCGCCGAGTGGAGATTCGCATCGTCTACGGTTCTCGCATCATCGGGCCAGCGGAAGGCAGCGAGACCGGAAATCAGAAAGCAGTACGCCGCGAGGTAGGCGACGTCCGTCCACTTCAGGCCGAACCACCCCGCCTCGAGGAAGAGCAGGTCGTTGGCGAGGTCGCAGAGCGCGTACGTCGCCAATCCACCGATGAGGAGCGTCCTCGAGCCGCCGCGTGCCTCCGGCGGCCGCCGCAGAATGTAGGTGGTGAGCCCGACCATGATGAGGAGCGCACCGAGCGGGTATGCGAGCGCGATGGCGCTCCCCAGCGGCGAGAGGTGCTCCGCGAGCATCGTCGGTCGCAGCACGAGGTACCAGATCGCGAAGCCGCCGCCGGTGAGGACCGCGGCGGCATCGAGCAGGAGCTTGCGATACTCGTGCTCTCCCCGTCGCGCGAAGGGGAAGGAGAAGAGGCCGAGGAGGATGAGCGGGTAGAAGGGGAAGTAGAGGATGTTGATCCAGCTATTCCCCGGGTCGCCGCCGCCTATGGCCCCGATGTAGAAGGAGACGATGTTCCCCGCGAATACGCAGAAGAAGGCCGCCGAGATGAAGCGGAGCGCCGACCGGATTCTTGGGTCGTTGCCCTCTCGCATGGCGGCGCGCCAGGCGATGATGGCGGTGGCGGCGTTCAGAGGGAGGAAAGCCAGGCGGGTGATGAGCCCACCGTAGAACGAGCCGATGTCGCCCGACACGCGCCAAGCAAGGTACGCGACGGAATAGGCGATGGTCAGCGTGGATGCCGCCACCGCCAGATAGGACCACCGGCGAGCGGTCCGTGCCACTCGCCCAGCGGGCTCTTCGATCCGATTCATACACTCTAGACGCCGGGGGGGGCCGCCCCGTTACGCGCCTGGAGTAACCAGCAGGGTGCGGAGGACCCGGAAACGGGGGTCAGGCCCTCCGACGGCCTACCGCCACCAGCACCAGACCCGCCACGACGGCCACCGCGCCCACGGCGGGAGAAACGAATCCCTTCTCTTCCGCGCTGACGCTCAGCGGGCCCACGCTCACCGTATCACGGTCCTTGGTATAGCTCACGCCCTTCAGCGCCAGCACCACCACTCCGGCGATGATCAGGATGACTCCGAGGATCCCCAGCGGCTTCATACGAGTCCCCCTCTCGAAAGAGTTGGATCGCACAGGTGCAAGGGCGATGCCAGCTTCGAGATGCCACGCCGTCGGAGATCGGCGCTAACTGGTGCTACCAGGTGCGCGTCCGGTGAGGCCGTAGAGCATGAGAGAAGTGCCGGCCCATCCTATGCTGCCCATGAGCAGCGCAGCCACACACGAGGACATCACTCCGCCCACGATCGTGACCCACCAGATGAACGCCCTGGACTGCGCCATCTCCTGCGTCTTCTTCTCCACCACCGCGGATGCCGGCGATGGAGGCGTTGCACGCTGGAAGATGCGCTCCACGGTCGTGGGGTTCTTCTGCCGCTCGGCGGACTGCTGCTGGACCATGGCCACATAGCCGTCGGGAAGGCGTGAGAATCCGTAGCCGAGGACCCCCAGGAATACCACTGCAGAGGCGACTACCGCGCCGACCCAGCTGGTGACGCGTGTGTTACTCCTGGCGCGAGCGCGCTGGATGATTCTGGCGAGCCACATTCCGATCGGCGCGACGAGGACGCTTCCCATGGAGACGAGCGCCGTCAGCGCCAGGATCGCGACACCGGCGAGGAAGGCGAGTATGCGGCGGGTCATTCGGCGTTGAGCGCGTTGACGGGGTCTACTCGTGTGGCTCGCCGCGCGGGCAGGACGCACGCCAGGAGCGCAGTGATCGAAAGGATGGAGGCAGCGACGAGCAGCGCCGCGGGATCGTGCGGAGTCACGCCGTACAGGATGCTCGAGAGAACACGAGCCGCCAACAGTGCACCTGGCACTCCCACCACGAGCCCCACGAGCACCGGCCGCATCCCCTGGCGGATGACCAGCGCCCTCACGTCGCCCGGGAGGGCGCCGAGCGCCATGCGGATGCCGATCTCCCGCGTCCGCCGGGCGACAGCGTAACTCAGGACACCGAAGAGCCCGACCATGGCGAGGATGAGCGCGAGCGACGCGAAGATCGCGAGCAGCACGGTGCTGAATCGCGGAGCGGCAAACGACTCATCGAAGTACGAGTGAACGGTGCTGATCTCGGGTGGATCGAGCGCCGAGTCGATCTGCCGAACCGCATCGCGGACCAGCGTGGAGAGAGTGGCCGGGTCGACACTCCCCCTCACGATGAAGAGACCCGGCTCCGGGAGCGCGTCTGGCCCACCGTAGCGCGCTCCTTCGCCGAACGGGCTGTACATCTGCGAGTGCCGGGCGACGCCGGTGATTCCCAACGCGGCAACGTCCTCGGCCACACCCACCACGGTGAGCCAGGGCGCCTTCGGACCGGTGCGCAGCTGCTGCCCCACCACCTCCTGGAGATTTCCATCGGGCGAGAGGCGCCGCGCCAGCCCCTCGCCGAGTATGACCGCGCCGGATTCGGCGCGACCTTCCGCATCGGTGAACGGACGCCCCGCGACCATGCGAATTCCCAGAACGCTGAAGAACTCGGAGCGCACCCCGTTCATGGCAAGGACGCCAGCCGTTGGGACCGCGGTACCGGTAGAGGACAGCTCCAGACTCGCCACGCCGCTCACGCCGTAGCGCGGCGGGACGCCCAGCGCGACAGTGGCCCCCTTTACACCCGGTAGTGCCCGCACGCGCTCGAGGAGCTGGTCCCTGAACGCTGAGCGACTTGCGGCAGTGGAATAGCGCGCGTCGGGTAGCGAGGTGCGGACGGTGATCAGACGCTCGGGATCGAAGCCGAGATCGGCCCGCTGCAGTTCGATGAAACTCCGTACGAGCAGGCAGGCGCCCATGAGCAGCATCACCGAGAGCATCATCTCCACCGCGACCAACGCACCACGCACGCGACTCGCCCCGCGTTCGGTGTCGGAAGCGGCTTGCCGGAGCGCGGCGGCGGGAGATACGTCGGTAGACCAGAGCGCGGGTAGAATCCCAACGATGACCGCCGTCAGCGCGGTGGTGCCCAGCGCAAAGAGAAGAACGTGCGAGCTCACCTGTACCTGACCGAGCTCGGAGAGCGACTCCGGCCGCAGTGCCGACAACGCGCTGATCCCCCAGCGCACCAGCAATAGTGCCCCGGCTCCTCCCGCCACGGCCAGAATCGCGCTCTCCACGAAGAGCTGGCGCATCAGGTCGCGCCGCGTCGCCCCGAGCGACATGCGGACGGCCAGCTCCCGTTCTCTCGACGCGCCTCGTGCGAGGAGCAGGAGTGCGACGTTGACGCACGCTATGACGAGAACCAGTCCGACCGCACCCAGCATGATCGGGAGCATCGAACGCAGGTTGCGGCTCATCATCTCCTGCGGCGTCGCCACACGCGGAACCCAGTCGCCGAAGGGGCCATCGCTCGGGAGTCTGGAATATATCGTTGCGAGCTCGGCGGCGGCCTGGCCCGCGGTGATCCCTTCACGCAGGCGGGCGATCACACTGTAATTGCCCATCGCAGGGTTCCCCGCTGCGGGCCACTCGAGCGGCATCCAGACATCGACGTCCGCGAAGAGCGATGCGCGCGCCGGGAGCACTCCGGCCACATCGTAGATCTTTCCGTCCAGACGCAGTGGCATTCCGAGGACATCCGATCGACCACCGAGCTCGGTCATCCAGAAGCGATGGCTGACCACGACCGTGGTGCCGGCTCCGCCGGGCGCATCATCGCCGGAGAACATGCGCCCTCGCTCCGGAACGACGCCGAGGAATCTCAGAATGGAAGGGAGCGTATAGACGGATGTCAGCCGCTCCTGCGAGCCCTTGCTCTCCCAGCGGACTTCGCCCTCGCGGTACGGTTCGACGCCAGCGAACGTGTGCGCGCTCTCCCGCCATGCCTCCACGGCCTGCCCCGTCGGCATGAGCACGAAGCCCACGTTCGGTTTGCCCAACTGCAGATACACCATCCGTGCCCCACCATCGAACGGCAGGGGGTCGAGGAGCACGCGATTCACGGCGCTGAAGATCACGGTCGTGGCCGCGATTCCGAGCGCTATCGTGACGATGGCGGCGACGGCTATGCCCGGGCTGCGGCGAAGCGAGCGCACGGCGAAACGGAGTCGATTCGGGAGGATGGTCATGTTCGGTACCGGCGAATTCGCGTCGGGGAGGGTGGCCTGCCTTGCGGGACCGTCCGAGAATCCGGTGACCGACAGTAACGCGACCCGCTCCCCTCCGCCAGAATCGGCCTCCCTCGGCTTGCGCGATACCGTCTTGACCACCCCTCCCGCGTGCACGAAGTTCAGCGCTGAAGCGACGCCTGCTCGGCCTGTGTCGCTCACGCGAAGTCCATTCGTCCGCTAACGCGAGGCACGCGACACGCGCGCCCCGACCCATGCGCATCCGAGGGGCTCGACATGAAATCGCTCTGGCTCACACTGATTCTGGGTGCCGCCATCACTACCACCGCTCGCTCCCAGGGTGCATCGCAGCCCGACGCACCCGCCGCCGACCCCTACCTCTGGCTCGAGGACGTTCACGCCGACCGCGCGATGGAGTGGGTGAAGAAGCAGAACGCGGTCACCGCGAAGCGCTTCGTCGACACACCCAACTTCCGTGCGCTGCGTGACACGATTCTCGAGGTGCTCGACTCCGACGCACGTATCCCGTACGTGAACCGGATGGGCGAGTACCTCTACAATTTCTGGCGTGACAAGGAGCACCCGCGTGGCCTCTGGCGGCGCACGACGCTCGAGGAGTACCGCAAGCCGAACCCGAAGTGGGATGTGATCCTGGACATCGACGCTCTGGGGAAGGCCGAGGGTAAGCAGTGGGTGTTCAAGGGGGCCGATTGCCTGAAGCCGAAGTACGAGCGCTGCCTCCTGTCACTCTCGCCCGACGGTGGTGACGCCGTGGCAATCCGCGAGTTCGACATCCCGAGCAGGAGCTTCGTGAAGGGCGGCTTCCAGCTCGAGGTGGCCAAGAGCAACGTGAGCTGGATAGACGAGAACACCATCTACATGGGGACCGACTTCGGCCCCGGCTCGATGACCGAGTCGAGCTACCCGCGGATCGCGAAGAAGTGGGTGCGTGGAACTCCGCTTTCCGCGGCGACGACGGTGTACGAGGGCAAGCCGACCGACATGGAGGTGGTGGCGTACCACACCCGCACGCCGGGCTTCGAGCGCGATTTCCTCACCATAGTGAAGGACTTCTACCACTCCGAGACGTACCTGCTCACCAGCGATCAGCGAAAGCGGGTCGAAATCCCGGATGACGCCAGGATGAGCTTGCATCGCGAGTGGCTCCTGATCGAGACCCGCTCGCCCTGGACGGTCGGCGAGAAGAGCTATCCGGCAGGCGCGCTGCTCGCATCGAGCTTCGATGGCTTCATGGGTGGAGCACGCGACTTCACGGTGCTCTTCCAGCCGGACGAGCACACCTCGCTCGAGTCGTATGCTTGGACGCGGAATCACCTCATCCTGGACATACTCGATGATGTGAAGAGCCGCCTCGAGGTCCTCACACCCGCTCGCGGCGAGTGGAAGCGCGAGCCGATGGCCGGCGCGCCGGGGCTGAGCACGATAAGGGTAGCCGACACCGATCCGGATTCGAGCGACGAGTACTGGCTCGACATCACCGGTTTCCTGACGCCCAGCACCCTCGAGCGCGGCGTGATCGGCGAGGGGAAGGCCCAGGCGGTGAAGGAAGCGCCCGCGTTCTTCGACGCATCGCGCTTCGAGGTGAGCCAGCACTTCGCGACGTCGAAGGACGGCACGCGCGTTCCCTACTTCCAGGTCAGCCCGAAGGGGATGAAGACCGACGGCAACAACCCCACGCTGCTTTATGGTTACGGCGGGTTCGAGATCTCGCTCCTCCCGGGTTACAGTGGCACGGTGGGACGCTCGTGGCTCGAGCGCGGAGGCGTGTACGTGATCGCCAACATCCGCGGGGGCGGCGAGTACGGACCGCGCTGGCACGAGGCGGCGCTCAAGGCCAACCGCCCGCGCGCGTACGAGGATTTCGCGGCGGTGGCGAGAGAGCTGATCAAGCGCGGCGTCACATCTCCCGCGCACCTCGGGGCGGAGGGCGGAAGCAATGGCGGGCTACTCATGGGGAACATGCTGACCATGTACCCGCAGCTCTTCGGCGCCATCGTGTGCGAGGTGCCACTCCTCGACATGAAGCGCTACACGAAGCTCTCGGCGGGCGCATCGTGGATCGCGGAGTACGGAGATCCCGACAAGCCGGAAGAGTGGAAGTTCATACAGACCTTCTCGCCATACCAGAACGTGAAGCAGGGGGAGAAGTACCCGCCCATCCTCTTCTACACCGCTACCAGCGACGACCGCGTGGGCCCGGTACAGGCACGCAAGATGGCGGCGAAGATGCAGGCGATGGGTCATGACAACGTCTGGTTCTACGAGAACACCGAGGGCGGTCACGGCGCCGCGGCCGACAACAAGCAGTCGGCATTCATGCGCGCCCTGGCGTCCGAGTTCCTCTGGGCGGAGCTGCAGAAGTAGCCTCCCTAGCACGCATCGAAGGGGTCAGGCCCTGCATCGTGCATCGGCGGCGCATGCGC
>JBIQMO010000191.1:0-7242 GCA_044463245.1 Gemmatimonas aurantiaca | reverse complement strand
AGCCGTATGAGCGGTCGCTCATACGGCTCGAAATTAAAGACCTGACCCCGTCGGCTCTCTCGCGGTTCCCTCCTCCAACACTCTCACCTCCGTCCCGGGGGCGATGCTCTGTGAGGCGCCGAGGAGGAGGGTGTCGCCAGGGGAGAGGCCGGAGCGAATCTCGAAGCGGTCCGTCGTCTCGTCGCGCACTCCCAGTTGCACCGGGACGCGCTGGGCTCGCCCGTGCTCGATCCTCGTTACCGTCGGCGTCACCCCGCTCTGGTCCACGGCAGCGGCGGGGACCTCGAGAGCGAGGCGCGACTCGGTCGCGACGCGGCCTTCGGCGAAGAGCCCCGCTACCAGTCTGCTCGCGGTGTTGGGGATCGAGACGAAGATGATTACCTGACGAGTGGCCGGGTCCACGGCGGGATTGATCCTCTCCACGCGTCCGGTGAACGCGCGGTCGCCGTAGCCGCTCACCGTGAAGCGCACCGACGCGCCCACCCTCACGCCCGACACTTCGTCGGACGGAACCGCCGCCTCGAGTCGCATGCTCGACGGGTCGATCACCGTGATCAGCGGAGTGCCCGGCTGCGCTACATCGCCGGCGTTCACCGGGCGGTCGCTCACGATCCCCGCGAGCGGAGATGTCACGGTGGTCTTGTCGAGCTGCTCCCTCGCCACGGCGAGGCGGGCCTCCGCATCCGCGCTCGCTGCCCGCGCCGCGGCGAACGCGCTGCGCGCCGCCTCGAGATCGCGCTCGGCGATCGCTCCGGCCTCGTACAGCCGCGTGTCGCGCCGAACGTCGCTCGCCGCGTTCTCCTCGGCCAGCTTCGCCGAGCGAGAGGCCGACTGTGCCGAGAGGAAGTTCTGACGCTCGGATACGTCGTCTATTCGTATGAGGAGCTGGCCGCGCTTCACCGCCTCGCCGCGATCCACCAACGTCTGTACCACCGATCCGGAAACCTCGGCGTTGATCGTCGCCGCATCGCGCGGCTGTAGCGTACCGGAGATGCTCGGGCCAGCGCGGAGCGTGTCGCGCTCTGCGATGGTGATGTTCTCCGGCCCCACCTGGACCTGCGGCGGTTGGCCGGGAGGAGCGCTCGTCCCACCACCGTTACCGTCGCGACCGCACGCAGAGAGGAGGGTGCAGACCGCACTCGTCACCACCGCCGCGACCTTCGCAGCGCGAATGCGCCTTGCACCATCACTTCGAGGGATCACGGCACCCCTCTCCTGCTCTGCATCGGCGTCCCCGCTCCCGCCGCACCCGCGCCCGCCTGTCCCGGGATCGCCGTCTGCCCCGGGACTCCCTGCGCCTGGACAGCGCTCCGAGTCGTCGCCGCGCCGGTCGCCGGTTGTGTGGACGGAGTGGGGATGGCCGTCTGCACTGTCGCCGGCGCCGTTCCACCGCCGAGTGGGAGATCGCGGATGAGCGCCACTCTGAGCCGCGCCACCTGCAGATCGCGTGTGGCCTGCGCGCGATTCGCCCTCGCCTGCTGCAGCTGGATTCGCGAAGCGGAGAGCTCGGTCTGCGTGCTGATCCCCTCGCGATAGCGCAGCTGCGCGATGTCGTACGCGCGGGCTGCCTGGGTCTCGGTTCCCGCGCTCGCCGCGTACTGCGCCTCCGCCGCGCGGAGCTGGGCGATCGCGTTGCGCGTATCCACCGCGGCAAGTTGCCTGGTCTGTCGCAGCCGAGCCTCCGCCTCGCGCTCGTTCGCCTCGGCGATCATCCTGTCGCCCCTGATCGCACCACCGAGGAAGATCGGCAGCTGCAGCGATGCGCTCACCGTCCAGTTCGTGAGGAACTGATCCCACGACGGGAAGCCGGTCGGGAACGCGACGCGGCCGAGCGCCGACGAGAGGGTTATCGTCGGCAGTCGCTCCGCGCGGACCACCGCCACGGCGCTCCGCTGAGCGAGCACGTTCTGGCGCGCCTGGCGCACCGGCGATCTCTCATCGGCGCTGGTGTCGGTCGGTGAGGAGAGGAGCCCGGCGAGGAGCGACCCGGGCGCGGTGGCGGTGTCCGCCAGGTCGGTCGTGAGATCGAGCCCCTCATCCAGTGGGAGCTTCAGGAGCTGCTTCAGGTCCAGGTAGGCGAGGTCGCGGGCGGCACGCTGCTGGATCACGACCGGGATCTGGTTGTCGCGAGTGACGCGCGCGCGCAGGAGCTCGAACTCGGGCTGGTTCCCCACCTGCTTCGCGAGCTGCGTCTGAGAGAGGGTGGTCTCCGCCTGCGCGAGCGTCGCCTGCGCGATGTTCAGGAGGCGATCGGCGAGCACCGCGTCGTAGTATGCCTGCGCCACAACGAGCATCACCTGCGCGCGCGCCGAAGAGAGGGCGATCTCCGCGCCAGTGCGCGCAGCGTTCGCCTGGCGCACCTGCGCGGAGATTCTTCCACCGGTGAAGATGTTCTGCGAGACGGAGAGGCCGAGGTTGTACTGGTTGGCGGCGCCGAAGCCCACGCTCTGGAAGGAACCGAGCGAGGTGCCGCCGCCGGCGCTGCAGCCGAGCGAGTTCTCGAGGAGACGGATACGCTGTGGAAGCGGAGCGGTCGTGTCGACGCGCGCCTCGAACGTGTCGCAGCTTGGCGGCCCCGAAGTCGTATCGTTCGACCCGGCCAGGCGCTGGAACTGCGAGCGGAGCGTGCGCGTGTAGGAGGCCGAGCCGGAGATCTGCGGCAGGAACTGGCTGCGCGCCTGGTACTGCTGGCCGTGCGTACGCTCCACGCCGGCCTCCGCTATCGCGACGTCCTCGCTCGCCGCCTCCGCCGCGTGCAGCGCGTCGTCGAGCGATAGTCGCCGCACCGTGCTGCCTCGCGCTTCCTGTGCGACCGCTCTCGCGCTGCCGCAGATGCCGAGCGCGAGAGCGAACGTCAGGGGCCAGATCCGACATTCTCTCACGTCCATCCCCCTTCCCCATTTCGTACGGGCCGAGGCCGGCTGGCGCCGGCAAGCGGCGGCGGATGAGCGCATGGTTGGCGCCGGAATCGCCGAATACTGTGACCTCGCCGACGATGAGAGGCAGATCGGATTCAACCCCACCTCGCGCGCCGGTCGCAGCGTGAGTGCATTCCGGCAGTCGCCGGAATGCGAGAGGGGGACGATGCGTGTGCATCGTCCCCCTCCCCCTCGGTCCAGCGGCCCCTACCCCCGGGCCCTACTGCTGGCGACGTCCGTCGTGCCGGGGGTCGTAGCGGCGCTCGATCTCCTGCGGGTCCTTGAGGTCGTTGAAGTAACCCCAGGTCCAGCCGATCAGGGGAATCGTGAAGAAGAACCACCAGGTCATGGCTCCGTACAGCGGCATCCCGGGGAACGACATCTGGTACGAGAGCTTCGTGTTGTGGTAGGTAAGGAATAGGAACACGAAGAGCGCCGCCGAGAGCAGCCAGCCTATCACGAGCAGGAGCCCGTGCCTGCGATGGTTAGCCATTATGGAAGATGCCTCGTCCTGATGAGTTCGAGCGCGCCCGGCCCTCCTGCGGCCGGGCGCCCACTGGAAGAGAGAAGATAATGAAGGGTGCGTGCCGCGAGCCAGTGGTGGTGGGCCCGGCGCTGGCACCGGACGCCGATTCGCATATTATGCTTGCGACGCCTGGCGCACCACACCTCCACCACAGAGACACGTGACATACTCGCACCGCTGGGAGAGACCCGCCGTGATAGTGGGCCCTTCGTGGGCCCGGGTTCGAAACGACATATCCATCGCGCTGCAGCTCTTCCAGGTGACGTCCACCAATCCGACGTGGCGCGAGGTGGGTGTAGAGCCCGTCGCGTTGCGCGGTCCGGACGGCACGGGCGATCCGGTGGTGGCCCCAGCGCGGGTGGCGTTCAACGGTGATGCTTCGCGCAACGGCGCCGCCGATCCCTTCGTCTTCGCGCAGGATGCGCTGGCGGAGGGAAAGCCGGCGGCCGGGAATGGACGGGTGCGCACGGGGTGCGACACCGCGCTTCTCCCATACGACCTCGCTGTGTGCGCGTCGCTGCTGATCGCCAAGTACCATCTGGGCGACGCCTTCGTCCTGCACAGCGACGGGAAGGTGGGAGAGCTGGGTTGGCCGCTGGCGCGCGAGGTGGCGGGAACGGCGCTCGGCATTCGCGGGCTGCTGAGGGAAGACGCCGAGCGCGGGATCGAGTGGACGGACGTTCACTGAGCGCTCTACATCATCGCGCGCGATTGTAGTGCGCCGTCGGCGCCCACATATTAGAACGGTCCCGGCAGAGTCGACGGGGCGATGGGGTCGGACTCCATTGCCTCCGACATATCCAGTCGACCGCCAATGCGCCGTTTCCCTCCGATCGCACTCAGACATGGCAACACGGAAGACGGGCAGAGCTCCAGCCACCCCGACTCGCGGGGCGCGTTCGACAGACGATCTCTCGGCGGCGCTCGACGCGATCCGTCGCATCGTGCAGGCGCTGCGCATCTCGACACGTGCCGCGGAGCGCCGTCTCGGAATCAGCGGTGCTCAGCTCTTCGTGTTGCACGCCCTGTCGGAGACACCAGCCCATTCCCTCAACGAGCTGGCCGCGCGCACGTTCACGCACCAGAGCTCCGTGTCGACCGTGGTGGAGCGCCTCGTCCGGAAGCGCCTCGTCTCCCGCAAGCGCTCCACCGCCGATGCCCGGCGGGTGATTCTCTCGCTCACGCCATCCGGCCGAGCGCTGCTCCGCTCATCGCCGGACATAGCACAGCTGCGCCTGATCAGCGCTCTGCGCGAGCTCCCATCGCGCGACCGCCGCTCTCTCGCCCGACTCCTCGATCGCGTCGTCCACGCGATGGGTGCCGACGCCGCGCCGACGCTCTTCTTCGAGGAGGGTGAGAGGAGGGCGGCGAGAAAGAAAAAGAAGTAGTGAAGGCGGGGTCAGGCCCTGAATTTCGAGCCGTATGAGCGACTGCTCATACGGCTCGAAATTCAGGGCCTGACCCCGCCTTCCTTTAGTTAGACACGTTCTGGTCCTGCAGCGCCTTCGCGGCCTGCAGGTGGCTCTGCAGCTTCGGGAGTGCCTGCTTCAGCATCGTGGCGAGCTGCGGGTCCTTCGCGTTCTGCGCGAAGTCGTTGACGTGGTCGATTACCTTCTCGTGCGCGTCGACCTGCTTGTCCACGTAATCCTTGTCCCAGTCGGCGCCGGCCTGCTTCCCGGTGAGATCCTGGAGCGCGTCCTTGCTGTCGCTGCGCAGGTCGCCGATGTCGTCGTTGCTCGCGGTCGCGTAGGCGACGTTCTGCTTCTTCGCCAGCGCCACGGTCTGGTCGAGCATCGTGCTGTGATCGCTCACCATCTTCTTCGCGAACGCCTTCACGGAAGGATTGGTGGCTTTGGTACTGGCCAGCTTGCCGGCAGCTATCTCGCCGGAGTCGGCGGCTACGAGATAGGCGACGATGTCGGCGTCGGTCCAGTCGCCATTGAGCGCGGAGACTACGCGGTTGGAGATGCTGTCGGTCGCCACCGCGCCCGCGGATGCAGCCGTATCGATCGCGGACCCGACCCGATCGGCCGCGCCGTTGGCCGCGCTGTCGGCGTTGGCGAGCGTATTGTCGTTGCGCGAGGAGCACGCGCCGAGAGAGGCGGCGACGGCCAGTGCGAGTGCGGCGCCTCCCAATCGAGTATGCATGCAGGAGAATGTCTTCATGGTCATCACTGTCCTCCGTTCCGTTTGAAAATCTCCGCGCGCCGGCAGGCTGCGCGGCGGTCGAGGTGCAGTGGGGGCAAGATCCGTACATCGCCGAATCGGTCGCGTACGATTCGTCCACGGGATGCCGCGCAACCGGCGCACCCCTCCGATAGTTCGATGTGCGACTATGCGATTCGTGATGGACATCCAACTGTGACAGTGACCCTGATCACACATGTTCGGCGATTGCCGCCGCGTCGGCGAGAACGTCGTCGGTAATTCGATTCCGCGGCGTCGACGGGTGCGGTCTTTGCACCTGTTCAGCCGGCGTACCCCGCTGCCCCGCAGCGGACATGATTCGCCGCAGATTCGCGAAGAACAGGAGGCAAATGATGAAATTCAAGCTCACGGCCATCGGCGCGCTCGCGCTGATCCCATCGCTCGCAATGGCCCAGCAGACCACGAGCGACACGACGATGCGCGACACCACGATGCGCGACACGACGTACACCACTACGTCGGAAGGGAGTCTGGCCGCGCCGAGCGCCAACCTCGGTCTGACCACCGATCAGGTGAAAGAGCTGCAGAAGGCGATAAACGACAACGGCTGTCACGCCGGTGAGGTGACCGGCACGATAACCGACGAGACCCGCGAAGGCATCCAGTGCATCCGCGAATCGAAGAACATCCAGGGCACCGACGTCAACGACGTACTGAAGGCACTCGGTCTCTCGTTCACAGTCGACAGCACTCAGAGCGGCAACGCGATGAGCGACACGATCAGCAGTGATTCGCTGAGCAGCGACACCACCACCAGCCAGACGTACAACAGCGATACGACCGACACGACGATGAAGTCGGACACCACGTTCCAGACGGATTCGGGCGCGCTGCAGAGCGATACGTCCACCATGCGCGACACGTCGACGGTGCAGTACGACACGAGCGCGGTACGCGACACGACGATGATGCGCGACACCACGACGGTGCCGGACACCAGCTCGATGCCGCGTGACACCACCATGTTCCAGCACGACACGACGTCCGTGACGACGGACTCGGTGCCGTCGACGATGCCGTCGACTCCACCTACGACAACCACGCTTCCCGATACGAGCCGCAGCCCGCTGAAGCCGTAAGGCACGCGCGTAATCGGACGCATCGGGCTCCGCGGGGCCGGAGCGTACAGGAAGACCCCGAGAGGCAGCGACTGCCGCTCGGGGTCTTCTTTTCATTTTTCCGGCGGTAGATTCCCCGCATACACCGAATCGGAGACCGACTCAATGCGCCTGCGCCTCGCGGCCGTCGTGCTGTCGCTGGCACCGCTCACCCTGGCCGCGCCGGGGAGTGCCCAGCAGCAGAAGCAACGCTTCGCCAACCTCGACAGCGCCATCGTGGCGACCGGCTATCTGGCGGGCGGTTCGGGGCCCCGGGATGTGAACTGGATAGAGGGCGGCGCGCGTTTCTCCTACACGGAGACCGATCCCAATACCGGCGAGGAGACCATCCGCGCGCTCGACCCGGCCACCGGCCGCGACACTCTCCTGTTCAGCGCGCGCGGGCTCACCTTCCCCGGGAGCGGCGAGCCGTTCACATACCGCTCCTTCCAGTGGGCGCACGACTCCAGGCACCTCATCTTCCAGACGAACT
>JBIQMO010000190.1:0-7248 GCA_044463245.1 Gemmatimonas aurantiaca | reverse complement strand
GTGCGATCGCGGAAGATCTGCAGGAACTCCTTGCGGAGGAGGAAGCGGAGCGCGCGCATCGTCAGGCGAGCCTCGGCTTGAAGCTGCGGATGGCGACGAGCATCAGCACCACGAGCATCACCGCGAGCACCGCGATCGGCTGCCAGAGGAACTCGAGCCCCACGCCCTTCAGCATGATCCCTCGCGCGATGATGATGAACCAGCGCGCCGGGATCACCAGGGTGACCGGCTGGAGCCAGGCGGGGAGGCTGGCGATCGGGAAGATCATTCCCGAAAGGAGCGTGGTGGGGAGCATGGTGCCCGCCATGGCGCCGAGCATCGCCGCGCGCTGCGATCCGGTGCGCGCGGCGATGAACACGCCGAGCGCGAGTCCCACCATCGCGTAGAGCGTGGAGGTGGCGAGGAGCAGCGTGATGCTCCCCCGAAAGGGGACATCGAATATGAGCCACGCCGCCAGGAGCGCGGTGAGGACGTTGGCGAACGCGAGGCCGAGGTACGGCAGAACCTTCCCGACGATGATCTGCCAGGGACGGAGCGGTGAGACGAGGAGGATCTCGAGCGTACCGCGCTCCTTCTCCCGCGAGAGCGAGATCGCTGTCATGAGCGCGGTAACCAACGTGAGCACGAGCGCGATCAGGCCGGGCACGAAGAGATTCACGCTCTCGAGCGATGGGTTGAAGCGCATCCGGGTCTGCGTCACGATCCGCACACCGCCTCGCCCCGAGCCGCGCCCGGCCTGATAGCTCGCGATGACGGCGCGAGCATAAGCCTGCATCCTGCTTCCCGTGTTCGGATCGGATGCGTCGGTGATGACCAGCACGCGCGCGGGAGTCCCAGCTGCAAGGCGGTCCGCGAAGCCCGGCTCGAATGCCACCGCCACGTCGACCAGTCCGCGTCGAAAGAGCGGCTCGACCTCCGACATCGTGGCCGAGACGCCCACGAGATCGAAGCGGCCGTTCCCGAGGAAGCGGTTGCGCAGCGCCACGGTGGCGTAGTCTGGCACCGGATCCACGAAGACCGTGCGAATGTGGTTCACCTCGGTCCGCAGCGCGAAGCCGAAGAGCACCACCATCGCCAGCGGGAGGAGGAGCAGGATGGTGAGCGTCTGGCGATCGCGAAGGATGTGGCGCAGCTCCTTCGCCATGAACGCCGAGAGCGGGGAAGAACGGTGTGCCATCTCTGCCGCCCCCCTCAGAGCTGCCCTGGAGCGGAGCCGCTGGAGGGCCGGCCGCCCGCCGAGGCTCCAGCTCCGGCATCGGGACGCGCCAGCCGCACGAAGAGCTCATCGAGGGTCGCGACATTGCCCTCGCGCTTCAGCTCTTCGGGTGTGCCCATCGCGGCGATGCGTCCATCCACCATGATCGAGACGCGGTTGCAGTACTCCGCCTCATCGAGGTAGTGCGTGGTGACGAATACCGTGGTTCCTCTCGCGGCGGCCGCGTAGATCATCTCCCAGAACTGCCTGCGCGTGATCGGGTCCACCCCGCCGGTGGGCTCATCGAGGAACACCACGGCCGGCTGGTGCAACATGGCCACCGAGAAGGCAAGCTTCTGCTTCCAGCCGAGCGGGAGAGACGAGACGCGCTCGTCGGCCGCGTTCTCGAGGCGCAGCTCGCGGACGAGAGTTCCCCCGCGCTCGCGGATCTGGGCGTCGCTCAGTCCGTAGATCCCGCCGTAGAGCGTGATGTTCTCGCGCACGGTGAGATCCTCGTAGAGCGAGAAGCGCTGGCTCATGTAGCCGATGTGGCGGCGGACGTCATCCGCCTGCGTGAGCACGTCGAAGCCCGCGACGCTCGCTCTCCCGGAGGTAGGCGCCAGCAGACCGATGAGCATCTTGATGGCGGTGGTCTTCCCCGCACCGTTCGCACCGAGGAAGCCGAAGACCTCTCCCTCCTCCACGTGGAAAGTGATGGCATCCACCGCGGTGAAGCTGCCGAAGCGGCGGGTGAGCTCGTGTACGTCGATGGCGAGCGTCATGCGGCCGCAGCCTCGGGCGCACCCATCAACGCCATGAACGTGTCCTCGATCCCCGGCTCGATGGGCATGACCTCGGCGTCGGCGAAGCCGTTCGCGCGAAGGAAGCTCCGTACCTCACTCGCAATCGCAGCCGCACCGGCGTCGGTGCGCGAGTCGCTGTAGTGCAGCTCCTCGCCGAAGGGGAAGGTGGATACCGCATGTGGATAGCCGCGCAGCGCCTGGAGCATCCCGTAGCGGTCGTGCCCGCGGACGGCGAAGAGCCGGTTGGGGAAGCGGCCGCCGATCGTCTTCGGATCATCGATGGCGAGGATGCGACCCTGCTGTACGAGCGCTACCCGATCGCAGCGACTCGCTTCGTCCATGTAGGGAGTGGACACCAGGATCGGTAGCCCGGACTCGCGCAGTGAGTCCAGCAGGTCCCAGAACTCGCGGCGGGAGACCGCGTCCACTCCGGTGGTGGGCTCGTCGAGGAAGAGGATTTCGGGACGGTGCACCAGTGCGCACGAGAGGGCGAGCTTCTGTTTCATCCCACCGGAGAGAGCGCCCACGCGACGGTCGCGGAACGGCTCGATCTGATTGTAGATGGGGGCGATCAGGTCGTATCCCTCTTCGAGCGTGGTGCCGAACACCGACGCGAAGAAGCGGAGGTTCTCCTCGACGCTGAGATCCGGATAGAGCGAGAATCTCCCCGGCATGTAGCCCACGCGCTCCCGGATGGCCCACATGTCGTGCACCACGTCGAGCCCCAGTACCGTCGCGCTCCCCGAGTCGGGGAGAAGGAGGGTGGTCAGGATGCGGAAGAGCGTCGTCTTCCCCCCGCCGTCGGGACCCACGAGACCGAAGATCTCCGAGCGCTCCACCTCGAAGGACACGTCGGCGAGCGCCACGACATCATCGAAGCGCTTGCTCAGGCCGTGCACCTCGAGCGGCACCGCCACGTCGGTCACCGGTCGCTCTCCTCGAGCGGCACGCGCGCCGTATCGGCGGCCGGCGCACCGAAGGAGACATCGGCCGGCATCCCGATCTTGAGCGCACCATCCGGGTTGGCCACGCGGATCTTCACCGCGTAAACGAGATCGGCGCGTTCATCGCGCGTCTGCACGGGAGTGGGGGTGAACTCTGCCGTGGATGAAATCCAGGTGACGATACCTGACGTGCTCGCCAACTTGCCATCGGCGCGATCCACTCGCACCGTCGCGGGCGCCCCCAGCCGTACCGACGCGAGCTGGTCGCCGGTGACGTACGCGCGGAGATCGAGAGTGTCGAGATCGGCGATCTTGTAGAGCGGCTGCCCCGGCTGTACCACCTCGCCGGCCCGCGCGTACACCGCGAGCACGGAGCCGGTACGCGGATTCACCACGCTGCTCTTCGCCAGCCGGTCGGCGATCTGCTCCACGCGCGCCTGGTTCGATGCCACGTCGAGCGTCACGCTCCGGCGCTGCGCCTCGAGAGCGTCTATCTGCGCTACCAGCGTCCTGTAGTCGCGCTCCGCCTGGTCGAGCTGCTGGGTAGTGGCTGCCTGCTGAGCGTGCAGTCGTTGCGCGCGCTCGTAGGCGCGCTTGGCGATGTCGCGCTGCACCCGGAGGACTCCGAGCTGCTCGCCCACTTCCGTGCGACGCGCGCTCACGGCCGAGCGCTGCGCCACGAGCTGCGCACGCTCGAGCGCGAGCTGGGTAGTGTCGATGAGCGCCACCACCGCTCCCCGCTCGAGCCGCATCCCCTCCACTGGATCGAAGCGCTGGATCTGTCCGCTCGTCTGCGCCGACACCACGACCTCGATCGCCTCGAAGTTGCCGTAGGCATCCGGATGGGGCGCGTGGTTGCAGGCGGCGAGCACGAGCGCGGCTGCCGCGGCAAGTGCGGCAGGGCGGCGCGAAGCACGGCGCGGTGTACGGCCGATCACTGTCGGGCGCCGGTATGAATGGCGGAAGATGGGCATCACCGGACCTCGACTCCCGTGAGAGTCAGGAAGTGCGCGCGGGCCCTCGCGAGCTCCACGCGATGGGTGGCGCGCGCGAGGCGCGCGTTCAATGCATCGGTCTCGCGGTCCACATACTCGGCGGAGGTCACGACCCCTTCGCCAAATCTGATCCGCGTCTCGTTCAGCACGCGCTCGCGGAGCGCTATGATAGTGTCATCGGCGGCGAGCGCCTTCTCGAGCCGGTCGATGGCAGCGAGGTCGCTCGCGACGCCGCGGCGAATCCGCTCGGTGAAGGCGTTCTCCTCGGTCGTGACGATCCGCCGCTGCAGCGCGAGCTCTTCCTGCGAGCGCCGGGTAGTCCCCCAGTTCCATGGCGACCACTCCACGCGCACTCCCGCGAGCCAGTACTCGTCGAACTCGGTGCCGAGCGGATTGAGCGCCGGGCGGCCGTAGCCAAGGCGCCCGAACGCCGTGATGCGCGGCTGGTTCCCTGCGGCTACCGACCTGCTCTGCTGCGCAATTGCCTCGCGGCTGCGCGCGAACTGCGCGTACTCGGGGCGCGCGCGGAGCGCATCGAGCGAGTCGCGCACGCTCGCGACTTCGTTTCCCAGATCGGGCAGTGCCAGCGAATCGGGATCGGCGATCTTGCGTCCGGTGAGATCGCTCAGCACTTGCAGTGCGGCGCCGCGGTCGGCGTCGATTGCCGCGAGCGACTGTCGCGTCCGGACGAGCTCTGCCTCCAGCGTAGCGCTCTCGCTCGGGAGCGCGCTCCCCTCGCGCACGCGGTCGCGCGCCTGACGCAGCCGCGCCTCCAGGTCCACCGTCGCCGTCTCGAGCTCCGCTCGCTGAGTGTGGAGTAGCAGCGCGGTGAAGTACGCCTGGCTCACCTCCTGACGCAGCTGATAGAGCGCCGTGCGCACGCGCGCCTGCGATTCGGCGAGCGTAGCGCGCTCCACCCCACGCCGCGCACCGCGCGACGGATCGTAGAGCGACTCGCGGAGCTCGAGGTGCGCGTCGTAGCTGTCGTGCGGCGGGAGCGGCGGCCTCGCCCCACCAGGGAAGGCGAGCGGGATCTCCGGCACGTCCGACTGATACTGCCCCAGCGCGGCGAGTCCGAGCGCGGGGAGCCGTTCCGCGTCGAGGCTATTCTCGCGAAGCGACGATTGCGATGCGAGGAGATCGATCTGCCGGGCGCGAGGATCGTTCTCCACCGCCGCGGCCTGCAGCGCACCGAGGGTGAGCGTGTCGCGCGGCGTGACGCGAGCCGTCGCGGGCAGTGCGGACCGCTGTGCATTCGCATCGGCGCTCATCGTGACAGCGAGCGTACCGGCGATCAGCGCGACTAGTCGTCGAGCGCCGAGTGATGGTGTCATGGTCTCAACCCGCGAATGATGAAACCGGGAAGCTCTGCGCGCCGCTGGTCGAGAAAGCTCTCGAACGATTCGGCGTCCATCCCGAGGAGAGCTTCCAGGAGCGGTCGCGCGAGGAATGGCATCACGCAGAGCGCGATCATGTTCAGGAAGAACTGCTCCGCCGTTATCGGCCGGATCCTCCCTGCCGCCGCCGCGTCACGGAGCTGCGTGTTCAGCCGGTGGCGTACCGCATCGGCCGCGAGTCGTGCGGCTGGCCCCGCGGCATCGACCAGTGCCGTGAGGCGCTCCGGCTGCTGGTGGAGCTCGGACACCAGGTAGCCGGGAATGAAGGGATTCTGCCTGACACCGTCGATGTACAGATGGACGAAGCGCTCGACTTTCACTTCGACCGAGACATCGGAGCCGAGCAGCTCGGCGATGGCGGGGAGGAGGCGAGCGGCAGCGTCCCTGAAGACCATGGCCGCGAGCCGGTCCTTGGAGCGGAAGTAGTAGTGGAGGAGCGCCTGATTGACGCCCGCCTCGGCGGCGATTTCTTGCATGCGGGCGCCGGCTGTCCCATGCCGGACGAAAACCCTGCGAGCCGCATCAAGTATTCTCTGCTCGGTATCGCCGTCGCGTTCGCCGACTGTGGTGGACGAAACTTGGTTATTCATTTTAATTATCTAGTTAATTACATCGATAAGTTAACACGACCGACGCACCGTGCAAGGGGGTCGGCTAGCCCGGCGCCCCTGAAAAGACCGCGGTCGAGCTCCGCGTTAGCTTCCGGTCAGATCGAGCGAACGCGACGGTGGAGCGATCCGCTGCCTGGATGCGCTCTTTCGTGAACACCGTGTTGGAGCACCTCTTGAGCGTCCGAATCATCCGCACCTGCCTCGGCGTCTCCGCCCTGCTGATCGGCGCCCTCCCGGGAGCGGCCCGCGCGCAGTCCGCGCGGCCTGATAGCACCGTGGCCCGCGCTACTCCCATACTCGATGCGGCCATTCGCACCGCCCCTCCCACCTGCCCCGCCGCCGTCGAAGCGGGGCAGCGAGAGCCGCTCGCACTGGTACTGTCCGGGGGTGGAGCGCGCGGGATCGCCCATATCGGAGTACTCCGCGTCCTCGACAGCCTCGGCGTTCGCCCCTCGCTGGTAGTCGGGAGCAGCATGGGAGCACTGGTGGGCGCCCTCTACGCGGGCGGCGTCCCGGCGCCGCAGATCGATTCGATAGCGCGAACGATCCCCTTCGTCTCGCTCTTTCGCCGATACGCACCCATCACGTACCTGACCGCGGGCGAATTCACTTCGCCGGTCGTCACACGCTCGCCCACCTTCGTGCTCGAGTTCCGCGGCGGTCGTCCACACCTGCAGAGCCCGGTCGCGAGCGAGCCCAGGGTGAACGCGCTGATCAATCAGCTCCTCCTGCGACCCAACCTGCGAGCAGCCGGAGACTTCGACAGTCTTCCCATCCGCTTCCGCGCGGTCGCGACGGACATGCGAACGAAGAAGAGCGTCGTACTCGACGACGGCGATCTGGCGGAGGCGGTGCGGGCGAGCATCGCGATCCCAGTGGTGTTCAGACCCGTCGATCGTCACGGACGTCTCCTCGTCGATGGGAGCATGTCGGACGATGTCCCAGTAGGCGTCGCCAGAGAGCTCGGCGCTCGGAGAGTCATCGTCTCCGATGTGAGCGCGAGCCTCGCCGACAGCGCCGCTCGCGGTGAATCCACACTGGGCTACCTCATCGACGCCCTGTTCACGCAGCCAGCAGATTCACTCGGCCCCGATGACGTGCGCATCGCCCCGAACGTGCGCCGCTTCGGCGCACTCGAGTTCTCGGACGACGCCGTGGGACCGCTCATCGACTCCGGCTACCGGGCGGCGGAGCGTACGCTCGCGGACTGTTCTCCCGCCGCCCCGAGCGGACGCGCGCCGCTCCCTCCCGTCCAGGGAGCGGGAGTCGTCGCCGAGCGCCTCGCTCGTCTGGCCGACGAGGG
>JBIQMO010000189.1:0-7249 GCA_044463245.1 Gemmatimonas aurantiaca | reverse complement strand
GGACCGACGGGGTCAGGTCTTTAATTTCGAGGGGGCTGAGCGACTGCTCAGCCCCCTCGAAATTAAAGACCTGACCCCGTCAGCATCTCCTCCAACCTTCCCCCTGGCACCGCACCCACCTGCCTGGCGACCTCCTTCCCATCGCGGAAGAGGATCGTGGTCGGAATGCCGCGGATCTGGAAGGACATGGCGGTGCGCTGGGCCAGATCGGTGTTGACCTTGGCGACCAGCGCCTTTCCCTGATGCCGCTTCGCGATGTCGTCGAAGGCCGGCGCCATCATCTTGCACGGGCCGCACCAGTCCGCGTAGAAGTCCACCAGCACGGGGAGCTCGCTCCCCTTGATCGTCTTCTCGAAGTCCTCGTCGTTCAGCGGTACAGGCCTGTCGAGGAGGAGGGGCTTGCCGCAATTGCCGCATTTCGGGCGATCGGGGACGCGCGCGGCCGAGACCCTGTTCCAGGTCTGGCAGAACTGGCAGCGCACGGTCACGGTCTTCGAATCGGCAGCCGTGTCCGCGGTGGATCGTGTGGTGTCGGTCATTCGTCGGCTCGGAAAGGCGTTGGCTCGCGTTACGTAAGCGCCAGGCGCGGGAAGTTGCAACCGCTGTTCCGCGGCCCATACTGGACCACGTCCCACGTACATCATATTATTCGGGCTGTACTTCGGGGCGTTAGCTCAGCTGGGAGAGCATTCGGTTTGCAACCGAAAGGTCGCGAGTTCGATCCTCGCACGCTCCATCGCCATTTGGCGCTTTCCGGAGGCCCGGCGGTACCTTCTGTCGGGCCTCTTCCCTGTTTACCACGACCATGGAGCCGCCGGTGCCTCGCTCCGCCGCTGCGCCCCAGCGCATCGTAGCGCTGGTGTTTGCCGTTGTCCTCGGTCTCCTCCTCACCACGCCGCAGCCGGCGCTGGCGCACCTCCATCTCAAGCATTCGTCGCCCGCGGCGAAGGCGGTGCTCGATACCGTCCCGCGCGAGATCCGGCTGGTCTTTACCGAAGCGCCCGCGCTCGCCGTGTCGAGCATCCGGCTCCTCGCCGCGGACGGCTCCGAGCTCCCTCTCGGAGCGCTCGGCATCGATCCGGACTCCGCCACCGCTCTGGTAGCGTCCATAACCCCCGGGCAGCTCTCCGCTGGAAGCTATACGGTCGTCTGGCGCACGGCGTCCTCCGACGGTCACCCCATGGAGGGACGCATCGGCTTCACGATAGCCGCTGGCGCCGTGGGACTCGCGGCGGCGCCGCAGGCAGGCGGGGCGGCTGGCGACTCCACGAATGTGTCGCCCGATTCGGCCGCGGCTGCGGCTCCGGTTGGCGCGGCCGAGGCCCCGACCGCTTCTCTCCCGACCGAGCTGGACATCGAGTCGCCCGTTTACGTGGCGATCCGGTGGGCCGGCTACGCCGCGATCGCGGTGCTGATAGGCGCGGTGGTTTTCGCGCTCGTCGTGGCGCCGAAGGTGCCCACGATACGCGATGACGTACTTCCCGTCGCGGCTCGCACCGCCGCGATCGCCGCCGTCGCTCTCATCGTCGCGTGGGTCGCGCGGCTCATCGCGCAGTCCTACGCGTTGGGCGATGTCGGACTCGGCGCGATCCTCGGCGGTACGACGTGGGGGAAGGCGTGGATCATCGGTGCCGCCGCGGCGCTCGTCGCCCTGGGAGCGGCTACCATTGCTGGACGGGGCGAGTCGCGCGCCGGATGGGCGGTGATGGCACTCGCGGCGCTCGCCGCGGCGGTCGCGCTCCCGCTGTCGGGCCATGCCGTAGCGACCCCACGCCTCTCCACCCTCGCCGTCGTTGCCGACGCGCTGCACGTGCTCGCCGCCGGCGGCTGGCTCGGAACGCTCCTGGTTACCGTGGTCGCCGGTCTCCCAGTGACGCTCCGTGGAGCACCGGGCTCGCGCGGCCGCGAAGCGTCGGTCCTCATCGGCGCCTTCTCACCCGTAGCGCTCTCCTGCGCCGGCGTTCTGGTGGTGACGGGCGTCGTGGCAGCCACCCTCCATCTGGGCTCCCTCGGCGCTCTCTGGCAGAGCCGCTACGGTCAGGTGCTCCTTATCAAGCTCGCCGTCATCGCGGTGCTGCTCGTAGTCGCGTCGATCAATTGGCGCATACTGCGTCCCAAGCTCGGGACGGATCAGGCAACGCGGCGCATCCGCGGCTCGGCCGTAGCGGAGTTGGCTCTGGCACTCGTGGTTCTGATAGTGACGGCCGTGCTCGTGGCTACTCCGCCACCCGCCGAATCGCCGGTCATGCAGGCGCGCGCGACGCCTCCCCGAGCGGTACGCTGATTCGGGCGAGGGTTCCTCGCTCGGAAGGGGCGAACTCGAGCGAGCCCGCGAGCTCGTTCTGCACCACGGCGCTCGCGATCTTGAGGCCGCTCCCCTGTGGGGATGGTGCCGCCGGCATACCGCGCCCGTTGTCGCTGATCTGAAGCTCGAGTGACCCGCCGTTCCGGTGCATGCGCACCTGGACTTCACGGGCGCCCGAGTGCTTCAGCGAGTTCGTGATCAACTCGTTGAGGACTATCGCCACCGCGCTCGCGCTCCGCGAGGGAAGGGTGGCCTCGCCTTCAATCGTGCACTCCACGCTTCCCAGCGCGCCGAAGACCTCCAACGCACTCTGTGAGACGGCGCGTGCCAGCCCCGCGAGATCCACGAACTCGCTCCGCGGCGCGAGCGAGTCCTGCAGCGCCGCCATGCTACGCAGCCGACCGATCGCCACGTCCAGCGCCTCGCCGAGCTCGCGCGGTGGCTCGCGGTGCCGCTCGAGCACCAGCAGCGCCTGGATCGCCGCGAGGTTGTTGCGCACCCGGTGCTGCAGCTCTCGCAGGAGCACCGTGGTGGCTTCGGCGTCCCGGCGGGCACGATCGTAGAGTCGTCCGTTCTCGGCCGCCAGATCGGCCAGCGACGCGCTGAGCCGCACGAGCTCGCGCTCCGCCCGGCGGATGCGCACGAATTCTTCCACACGGTCAACGACGTCGGCCGACTTCGCGCCGGTGGGGAGCCAGGCATCTGGTGCCGCGGCGTCGGGTGGATGCGGCGGCCTCGCCACCAGCGCGATCACCGGGAGGAGCGGCATCTGGAAGCGAGTCTTGAGGCGCCTGGTAACCGAGAGGACTTCCTCGCGCGATGCGACCACGACAACCGCTTCCACGCCGTCGGCGGCTCTCTCTGCCGCCGAGTCGAGCGATGCGAGCGAGACCTGATGCCCGGCGCGCTCGAACGCCCGCTTGAGGCGCGCGGTGGACCGCTCCGCCACTATCAGTACCCGGCTGGACTTGGGCATCTCGGGTCCCACGATGTGATTCAGCAGGTCAGGGGTAAATCGCCTTGGGGGCGAAGGTTGCCGCTCCGCCCTCCGTCAAAGTACACTATGCGAACGTCACCGTGTGACGTACCGAGACGGGTCCGCCTCTTGCAGGCGTGTGACTCACTTCAACCTGGCGAATTCGCCACCCCGGAGTCCCTGGTGCCATCCCGAAGCTTGCGCGTCCTCATAGGCGAGGATGAAAGCGTTACTGCGCTCGGTCTCGAGCAGGATCTGAAGTCCCTCGGCCACACGGTCATCGGCATTGCCGCTGATGGCGCGACCGCCGTTTCCATGGCGCGTACCCTCAGCCCCGACCTGGTTCTCCTGGACGTGCGGATGCCGCACCTCTCCGGACTCGAGGCGGCAGCGCAGATCCACGAGGAGCGGCCGGTCCCGATCATTATCATAACCGCCTACAGCGACGCCGAGACCGTCGACGAGGCTGTGGGCGTGCCGATCTTTCACTACCTCGTCAAGCCGGTGAGCGCCGCCCAACTGAGCGCGGCGATCGCCGTCACCCTCGCGCGCCACGAGGAGTGGCTCACGGAGCGGAAAGAGAGCCGCGATCTCCGCCGCCGCCTGGATGATCGCAAGATCATCGAGCGGGCGAAGGGGATCCTCATGGAGCGCGAAGGAATCTCCGAGAGCGCCGCGTACCGCGTGCTGCAGCGTACGAGCCAGAGCCGCAACATGACCATGGCGGATCTCGCCCGCAGCCTGCTGGCCGCGGAAGATCTGATCAAGACAGGTCCACCGCGGCCAGCGACTGGCGGACCGCGCGGGGCGGCCGAACCGGGACGAAAGCTCTGAGCGTCAGCTAAGCTACACCTTCACCGGCCTTCACCGGCGGGGTGAGGCGCTTCCTTCGTCCCGGGGGGCACCCGCGCGCTCGCGCTACTTCCCGGTGCTTCTACTCTCGCTCGACATATCGTGCTGCTCCGCGCCTCTGGCGGCCATCTTCTCGCCGGAACTCTTGCCGCTCGATGAACGGCCCGAGGACACCTGCTCGCGTCCCACGTTGCCCTGAACCTCCTGGCCGCCGCGCGATCCGATCTGGATGCGGCGCGGTTGCGGAAGTGCGGCCTTGGGAATCTCCACGGTGAGCAGCCCGTGGTCGAAGTTTGCCGAGATCTTCGATTCATCCACGCCCTGCGGGAGCTGGAACGAGCGGACGAAGGAGCCGTAGCGACGCTCCACGGAGTGATACTGTCCCTCCTTCCCCTCCTTGTTCTCCGTGCGCTTCTCGCCGCTCACCGTGAGAACTCCATTCTCGACGCTGATGTTCACGTCTTTCGGGTCGATCCCGGCGAGCTCGATGTCGATGTCGATCGCGTTGTCGTCTTCGCGCACGTCGGCCGCCGGCAGCCAGCGGCCACCCGACGGCATCCCCGCGTCCTCGAAGAGTCGGTCGATCTCGCGCCGGAGATTCCACACGGGGAAGTTCGAGCCGAAGAAGGGAACCAATCCTGTGCCTCGGTAAGCCATATTCATCTCCATGCTTGGGGGCACCTCGAGGGCCTGCAACCCACGTACCGGCGACCGTCTTCCGCGACGCGTGTTGGCGGCCGACGCGAGACGCGGTCGATCACCCGTCCGTACTCGAGCTCCCGGAGCGAGGTTGCCACGCGGATTCAACTTGTAGCTCACTCCGTTCGACACTTACCTTTCAGGCGAGCACGACAGACCAATCCTGCGTCCGGCTCAATCCCCAATCAGCGCTACGTATGCGATCGCAGAATCGAGAAGAGGATCGACTTGCGCGAATCGAGCGCGCTACCGCGCCGGAGCCGTGCACCGGGGCGCGGAGGCTTCCCTGATGGATGACGCGCGCATCCGCATCCTGATCGCGGATCCGCACTCCTCCGCGGACGGAGCGCTCGACCTCTTCCTGGGCGAGCGTGGCTTCCAGGTGACCCGCTGCGCCGACGCGCGCACCGCGCTCGATGCTCTCGGCTCCGAGACGTTCGACGTGGCGTTTCTCGACCTCGCGCTCCTCGGGGCCGCGTTCCGTGACGGCGGGGCGCTCGAGGCGCTCCGCGCGGCGCGCGGCGACCAGGCGCCGTGTGAGGTGGTGTTGCTCGCCGACCCCGGCACTCCGCAGATGGCGCTCGACGGCGAATACGATCAGCTCGTCCGCCCCTATCGCCTGTCGTTCGCCGAGGCCGTCGCGAGGCGCGCGTGGTTGCGACGCCGGCTGGTTCTGGAGAACGTGTTGCTTCGCGCGATGCTCTCCCGCTCGGAGCGTCCTGCGGAGATGATCACCGAGTACGCACCGATGCGTGCCGTGCTGGAGCTCGTGAGTCGCGTGGCGGGGAGCGACTCCGCGGCGCTCATCGCCGGCGAGCGCGGCACCGGAAAGAGCCACCTCGCGCGCGTGATGCACTCGCGCTCGCGCCGCGCCGCAGCCCCTTTCGCACGCATCGACTGCGCGGCGCTGCGCGGCGACGAGCTCGAGAGCGAGCTGTTCGGCCGGGAGTACACCGCCGCCTCCGGCGCTACTTCGCGTCAACTGGGTCTTCTCGAGCTGGCCAGCGCGGGGACGGTCTGCGTGGAGAACATCGATGCGCTGGGTCTGCCGCTCCAGGGCAAGCTCCTCCACGCTCTGGAGCTGGGGAGCTTCTACCGGACGGGCGGCACGCAGAAGGCGTATGCGTCTCCCCGGTTGATCGCGACGACGAAGGTGGATCTCGCGGCGGTGTCCGCGGAAGGGCTTTTTCGCGGCGACCTTTATTACAGGATCAACGCGGTGAACGTGACGCTCCCCCCGCTGCGTGAGCGCACGCTCGACATCCTTCCCCTCGCGCGCTACTTCCTCGCGGAGCTGGGCGTGGCGCCCACGCCCGAGGTGGGCACCGATGCGCTCGCGGCGCTGGAGAGCTACCCCTGGCCGGGCAACGTGGACGAGTTGCGCGACGTCATCGAGCGCGCCGCTCACCGAGCGGTGGATGGGGTGATACGCGCGGCCAGCCTCCCGATTGCCGAAGCGAGCCCGGATCCCGAAGGAGCGAGCCATTCGTCGGGGCGCGGCTCTCTGCCACTCGAGGTGGTCGAGCGCGATCACATACGCGCGGTTCTCGAGGACGCCGGCTGGCACCAGGGGCGTGCGGCCGAGATACTGGGTATTTCACCGAAGACACTGTACAGGAAGATCCGCCAGTTCGGCTTTCAGCGGCCGGCGGCGGGTCAGCGCGAAGTACCATGAAGATCCTTGTCATCGAGGATGATCCGACGGTAGGCGAGTACGTGAAGCGCGGGCTGGAGGAGCAGTTCTGGGGCGTGGACCTCGTGTCCGACGGTGAGGAGGGCGAGCGCCTCGCCAGGTCCGACGCCTACGATCTGATCGTGCTCGACATGCGCCTCCCGGGGAAGTCGGGGATGCAGGTGCTCCACGGCTTGCGCGCGCGCGGCTTCGAGCGGCCGATCCTCGTGCTCACCGCCCAGGACGCGGTGGACGCGAAGGTCGGAGCGCTGCGCGCCGGCGCGGACGACTACGTGACCAAGCCTTTCGCCTTCGAGGAGCTGCTCGCGCGAGTGGAGGCGCTGAGCCGCCGCCCGCGCGCCATCGCATCGCCGGTGCTCAGGGTGGGTGATCTGGAGCTCGACAAGGACACGCGCACCGTGACGCGTGGAGGCGAGCCGGTGGACCTCACTCCCAAGGAGTACACGGTCCTCGAGTATCTCATGCGGCATGCTGGCCGGGTGATGAGCCGAACGCTAATCACCGAATATGCGTGGGGCTACCACTTCGATCCGGGCACGAACATTGTGGATGTGGTGATCAACCACCTCCGCAAGAAGATCGACGTGAGTGGTGCCCCCAAGCTGATCCACACCGTGCGCGGCGTGGGCTACGTGATCCGCGAGTGAGCGGCGAGGCGGTGAAGGCGCTATGAGCAGCATCCGGTCGCGTCTCACCGTCGCCTACGCGGGCGCGATGGTCGGTA
>JBIQMO010000188.1:0-7332 GCA_044463245.1 Gemmatimonas aurantiaca | reverse complement strand
CGGCGCCGAAGAGCCGCTTCCAGAGGCCGTCGCTTATCACCACCTCGCGCTCCCGTCCCGGCGCGTCATCCTCCAGGAGCAGCGCCCGGCCCAGCGCGGCCGGCACACCCAGCGTGCGGAAGTAGTCGCCCGAGACCCGGCCTCCGCGCAGTCGCACAGGTTCACCTACCCCGGTGAGATTGGCCGACCAAGAAGTCTCCACGGACACCGCGTCGAAGATGCGGGTGTCATCGTGATAGGCCCGGAAGCCCGGCGCGGAGACCGGTGCATCGAGCTGCAGAGTGGGATAGTGATGCTGGATCGTCACCAGACGGCTCGGCTCCCTGTACGGGAGCGGCCGAAGCAGCACCGTGTTCACGACCGAGAAGATCGCCGTGTTCGCGCCGATCCCGAGAGCGAGTGTCAGGAGGACGACTGCGGTGAATCCGGGCTGCTTTCCGAGGCGGCGAAAGCTCTGACGGATGTCCTGTCGGAGAGTATCCATGGGTCGGCCCAAGACGGAGGAGGGAGAGCGGACTTGGAGGGCCGTACGGATGCTTCTTCCGATTGGTTGCAGAACGCGCCGACCCACCGCTGTTGGATGGCGTCGGCGCGCGGATGGTTTGACGGGCGTCGCCCTCTACGAGCCGGAGTCGACCGTGGCGAGATCGCCGATGGCTGCCCAGTCCAGCTTCGAGCCGCCATTGGCGAGGAGACGAAGGAACCGGTCGCGCAGGAGACTCGCCACCGGCATCGGCACGCGCAGCTCCTCTCCGGCGGCGAGCGCGAGTCGTACGTCCTTCTGTCCGAGCGGCGCCGCGAAGCCCGCCGGCTCGTACTTCCGCTCCGCGATCAGCTTGCCGTAGCTCTTGTACACCGGCACGTCGAAGAGCGTGGAGGTGAGCATGTCGAGATAAGCGCGACGATCCACTCCGCCGCGATCCACGAGGGCCATCGCTTCACCCACGGACTCGATCATGGAGGCGATGAGAAAGTTGCCGCTCAGCTTCACGAGCGCCGCGGCCTCGGGCCGGTCGGACATGACGAAGGTTCTCCTGCCGATCACATCGAGGAGGGGCTGCACCGTGTTCACAGTGGCCTGCTCTCCACCGGCCACCACGAAGAGCTGGCCTGCCGCCGCCACGTCGGGGCGTCCGAATACCGGAGCGGCGAGGAATCTCTGCCCGGCCTCCCCGTGCGCGGCCCCCAGCCTACGCGTGAAATCCACGCTGAGCGTGCTCGAAGAGATGTGCACGGCGCCGTCCGGGAGAGCGCCGAGGATGCCATCGTCGCGGAAGGTCACCTCCTCCACCGCGTGGTCGTCCGCGAGGATCGTGAAGACGGTCTCCGCGCCCGCACAGGCTTCGGCCGGGGTATCCGCCACCGAAGCGCCCTTCGCGCGCAGCGGTTCCGCCTTGGCACGTGTGCGATTCCACACCGTCACATCATGGCCCGCCTCGACAAGACGAGCAGCCATCCCCGAGCCCATGTGCCCGAGTCCCAGGAAGCCAACTTTCATTTCGAATACCTCGTCACGGTGACAGTCGACGGGTGGCGCGCTACTCACATCGACCGTGTACGGATCCGGCCGCGGCCGGCAAATCGCCTTCGACCGGTCAGCGAGCCGCGTGCCATACCAACGCTCGATCAGGCCGACTGGTGCCAGAGGTGCAGCGTGGCGTAGCTGCGCCACGGCCGCCACGACTGCGACAGCTCTTCCGCGCGATTCGCGGTGACACCGCCGAGCCGCTTGCGCAGCACCATGTCTTCCTTCGGGAAAGCATCCGGCCAGCGTAGCGCGCGCATTGCGATATAGTGCGCGGTCCAGCGCCCGATTCCGGGGATGGTGATGAGCTGCTCGATGGTCGCGGGTGCGTCGGCGCCCGCCTCGAGCTTCAGATGCCCGGAGGCCACCTCCCGTGCCAGCTCGATGATGCTCGCGGCACGCGCGCCGACGATGCCGAGCGCCGCAACCTCGCTCACGCTCGCCGCCGCCACACGCTCCGGACGCGGCGAGAGATGCGTGAGTGCCGGGTGCGGCGTATCGATCGAGTCGCCGAACGCCGCGGCGAAGCGGCCGGCGAGCGTGGAGGCTCCCTTCACCGTGATCTGCTGTCCGAGTATCGCGCGCACCGCGAGCTCGAATCCGTCGAAGGCGCCGGGAACGCGGAGGCCGGGATTTCGCCGCACCGCGGCACCGAGCAGCTCGTCGGGCGCGAGCCGCGCCGCTATCATGTCCGGCCGGGCGGCGAGATCGAAGAGGTTGCGCAGCCGCCCGAGGAGAGCGGGCAATGCCGGAGTGAGCGGGCGCGTCAGCTCCACGAGGAGAGCGCGCTTCCCCGGCTCGTTGCGGACGCGAATCCATCCTGCACGGCCACCCAGCCGTACCGTCCGCAGGTATGCGGCATCGTCCACGGCCTCCACCCCCCTTATCGCTCGCGCGGCGAGGAAGTGGAGAATCCCATCCCAGTCGAAGGGTGCGCGATAGCCGAGTTGCAGCGTGAGCGTGTCGCGGGCCGCAACGTCAGATTGCGGGAGATCGGCGACCTGCGCTCTCCCTCCAGCTCTCGCTCCCGCTCCCGGCACACCGCCCGTCTCCGAATCGCTGCCCGCACCGCGCTTCCCAGTGTGGCTCGCTACCCTTCTCAATCTCGTGGGAGGCATCCCGTAGCGCTCCGCGAACGCGTCGTTGAAGCGGCGCACGCTCGAGAAGCCGCTCGCGAATGCCACCTCACTCATCGACAGCTCGGTTTCGGTGAGCAGCTGCTTCGCGAGGAGCAGGCGCCTCGTGAGGACCAGCTCCATGGGGGAGACGCCAAGCTCCTTGCGGACGATGCGTCGGATCTGCCGCGAGCTCCACCCGAAGTGCGCGGCGATCTTCTCCAGGCTGGAGCCGTCATCGAGGAGACCCTCCTCTATTCGGTTCGCGACGAGCGTCGCGATCCGCTGCGCGTCATCCACCGGCGCACGCCCAGGGGCGAGCTCCGGACGGCAGCGCAGACAGGGACGGAAGGATGCCTTTTCCGCTGCCGCCGCGCTCTCGAAAAAGCGGCAGTTGGAGGCGCGCGGAGTCCGCGCCGTACAGATCGGCCTGCAGTAGACACCCGTGGATGTCACGCCCACGAAGAAGACGCCATCGAAGCGTGGATCGCGCGAGGCGAGCGCGCTGTACAGCGCTGCATGATCGTTTGTCATACGCGGATGATAGCGTCGGCCAGGAATCGCCGCTAGCCATTTCCGGACATCGCGACACAGCGCATAAGTGCTTGTCCACTAATGCCTTACAGGCCGCCATCCGGCCGGATATCGATGTCCGAATCCGGCGAGCCACGCTGGGCGGGGGTTGGTACTTTCATCCCGGAATTCGTAGTGCCACTTCGCGCGTACATTGCGAGATACAGAACCGGCCACCGAGGTGGCGTGAAATGAAGACAGCGCAGCTTCTCGCGCGCCTCGACAAGGCGTGGAAAGAGTTCGAGGATTCGTACGCCGGCCTTTCGGACGCAGAGCTTCTCGTGCCGGGCGTAACCGGCCAGTGGTCCGTGCGCGACATCATCGCGCACGTGACCTGGTGGGAGGAGGAAGCGCTGACGCACCTCCCCGACATCCTAGAAGGGCGGCGCCCGCCGCGGTACTCGGTGAAGTACGGCGGCATCGATGCGTTCAACGCCTTGATGACCGAGCAGCGGAAAGGACTCTCGCTCGCGGAGGTGCTGCGCCAGCACGATGAGGTACACGACCGGCTCGTGAAGTACGTGAGCGCCGCACCGGCGGAGCTGTACGCCACCGAAACTCCCTTCCGCCGGCGTCTGAAGTGGGATACGTATCACCACTATCCCATCCATGCGAAAGCGATCCGTGCGTGGCGTGATCAGATAGCGCAGGGTGCATAGCCAGTGCATAACCAGCCGCCGACTGGCCAGGCACGCTGCACTATCTGACTACGCTGTAAGCCATCGCGCCCGGCCCTCGATATCCGTATGATTGGTCCCGGGGGTCCCAGACGCAGGCATCCGTTCATCCGCACAGTCCCCACCACGTTGGCGCTCATCGATTCGAGCACTGACTGACACTCGAGGTGGAGTGTGAGCCCACTACAGGAATTGCGCATCGCCTGGCGCTCGCTGCGCGCCCGGCCGGCGTTCACCGCGCTAGCAGTCCTCACCATAGCCGTCGGCATCGGCGCGAACGCCGTGATGTTCGGGATCGTCGACCGCCTTCTTCTGAGCCCCCCGGCACACGTCCAGGACGCCGACCGTATCGCGCGCCTGTACTTCCGCGAGGGCCCCGCATCTGATGCCACCGCCTGGACGACTGTCAACTATCCGATATACGTCGCGATGCGCGACGACGCTCCCGTGTTCGACGCGGTCGCCGCATACTGGCAAACACCGCTCCCACTCGGTACCGGAATCGCCGCGCACGCCGTGCCGGTGCAACTGGTAACAGCGAGCTTCTTCGACGTGCTGGGTGTACGGCCGGCAACGGGGCGCTTCTTCACCGCCGACGAGGACCGACCGCATTCGGCGGCCCCGGTGGCCGTCATCTCGGACGCACTCTGGCGCGGCGAGCTCGCGAGCGACCCGCGCGTACTCGGCCGCGAGATCACCATCGCCGGCACCATCTACACGATCATCGGCGTCGCCCCTGCGGGCTTCACGGGTGCGGACATCGACCCGGTCGACATCTGGATCCCCATGAGCGCCGCTGCCGCGGGCGCGTTCACCCCTGACTGGGACACCAATGCCGGCTCGTTCTGGCTCCAGATCATCACGCACCTGCGCCCGGGCATCAGCCGAAGTCGTGCTGGAATCGTTGCCACCACCGTGTACCGCCGAACCGAGGCCCGATTCGACAGGAGCGACTCGCTCGCCATCGTCGAGCCAGGTCCACTCAACATGGCACTCGGGCCACATCAGTCCGTGATGGACGGGCGGGGACGGAGCCTCGAGATCTCGACTTCCATCTGGCTGGCGGGGGTCGCCGGCATAGTCCTGCTCATCGCCTGCGCGAACGTCGCCGGCCTTCTGGGAGTGCGTGCGATCTACCGGCAGCGGACTACCGCGGTTCGCCTCGCGCTCGGCGCCACGCGTGCTCGGCTGATCGCGCACTTCCTCGTGGAGAGCACACTGATTGCCGCTCTGGGAGGGGCGGCCGGGCTGGTGATTGCCTGGGTTGGCGGCCACGTCGTCCGGAGCGTGTTGATCCCGGATGTCGCCTGGTCGGGTCCGCCCTTCAACACGCGCGTCCTCCTGTTCACCGGTGCCGCGACGCTGCTCACAGGCATCGCGACCGGGCTCGCTCCCGCGCTGAGTGCCACGGAAATCTCTCTCGTGAAGTGGCTCAGGGACGGCGCGCGCGACGGAGGGAGCAGGCGGCATCGCCTGGGAGCCGTGCTGCTCGCGAGTCAGACCGCGCTCTCGGTAGTCCTTCTGGCTGGCGCCGCGCTCTTCCTGCGCAGTCTGTTCAACGTGCAGCGCATCGACCTGGGGATGGATGCATCGCGACTCATCGTCGTCCAGTCCGACGCGGGGTCCGACCCGTACCCCAACTCCGAGCTCGACGCACTACTGCGCACGGCCAGCGAACGCCTCCGGCGACTCGCCGGGATCCAGAGCGTGAGCCTTGCCGTCAACGCGCCATTCCGTTCGCTGACCGGTGGAGGATTCGAGATTCCCGGGCGAGACACGCTTCCGCGACTGGAGGCCGGCGGACCGTATCGCAACGACGTGTCTCCGGGCTTCTTCAGTACACTCGGTGGCAGCTTCGTGGCCGGCCGGGGTTTCACTCCATCCGAACCGCGAAGACCGGAGGTGGTGGTGAACGAGACGCTCGCGCGGGCGTACTGGCCCAACCGGAATCCGGTAGGAAGCTGCGTTTACTTGCACGACAGCCAGACGTGCACGGAGGTGGTCGGGGTCGTCCGCGACATCAGGCAGTGGCGGCTGGTCGGTGAGATACCTGTGGGACAGGTATACACACCGCTCCCGGCGCTGAGCGACTCGGGGTCGAGTATGGCGCGGACGATGTTCATACGCGCCACCAGCGAGCCTGGCCCCGTGATCCAGGCCGTCCGACGGGAGCTGGTGGCTCTCTCACCGTCGCTCGCGTACATGACCGTCACGGACATGGGCACGATGATCGCGCCGCAACTGCATCCCTGGCGGCTCGGCGCCACCATGCTGGCGGTGTTCGGAGCACTCGCCCTGATCATCGCGGCGATCGGCCTCTACTCGGCGCTTGCCTACGCCGTGGCACGACGAACCCACGAGATCGGGATCCGGATGGCCCTCGGCGCGGCTGCGCCGGGAGTGACGCGCCTGATCGTGTGGAGCGGGCTGCGCACGGTTCTCGTCGGGATCGGTGTCGGGCTGGCGGCGGTTCTCCTCGCTGGCGAAATCATCGCCGGCAGCGTGTACGGAGTCTCACCGCGCGATCCCCTGGCACTAATGATGGCTATGGCAGCCTTTACACTGGTGGCCGTGATCGCGAGCGCGATTCCCGCCTGGCGTGCTTCGAGGGTAGATCCGGCCGTCGCACTGCGAAACAGCGAATAACGTACGAGGAGGAGTAGAGAATGGATTTGAAGACCGCGAAAGTGCTCGTGACCGGGGGCAGCTCGGGTATCGGTCTCGCGACAGCGCAGCATCTCACTGCCGCGGGCGCGCGCGTGGCCATCTGCGGGCGGCATGCCCGGACGATCGAGGCGGCCGCGCGAACATCGGGCGCCGTGCCGATCGTGGCCGACGTGAGCCGTGAGGATGACGTCACGCGATTAGTGGAGACGGTAGTGCGCGAGCTCGGCGGCTACGACACGCTGATCAACAACGCGGGCTTCGGACGCTTCGCCCCGCTTCTCGAGACCACCGTCGCTGACTTCCGGAGCGTGTGGGAGACGAACGTGCTCGGCGCGATGCTCGCCGCGCGCGAGTCGGCGCGGCACTTCGTCGCCCAACGTCGAGGGAACATCGTGAACGTGGCGTCGACATCCGGGCAGAGGGGCGGCGCCAACGGCTCGGCGTACGCGTCCAGCAAATTCGCGCTCGCGGCGCTCACCCAGGTGTGGCGCGCCGAGTTGCGCCAGTACAATGTGCGCGTGATGCAGATCAACCCGAGCGAGGTGCTCACCGAGTTCCGCGCCAACTCCGGGCGCGCGGGGCAGGCGGAGAATCCGACCAAGCTCCACGCCGATGACATCGCGCAGGTGATCGCGAGCATGCTCGCGCTCGACGATCGCGGCTTCATCACCGACGCCACCGTGTGGGCCACGAACCCAAGCGACTGACGGCGGGGTCAGACGGCGGGGTCAGGTCTTTAATTTCGAGCAAGCTGAGCCATAGCTGTGCTATGGCT
>JBIQMO010000187.1:0-7341 GCA_044463245.1 Gemmatimonas aurantiaca | reverse complement strand
TCAGGATGGCGACGATGGTCCAGACGATTCGGGCGGCGGTGGAGTGGTAGCGGCCAGTCCAGATCGAGATGAGAGCCGCTACACACGACACGACCGCGACGATCAGTAGCCAGAGTGGCCAGTCCATCAGATCGTGACGCTGGATGGGTGTCTGGCCCGGGAATGAGCGGATCATGCGCGCGCGGAGTGCTGCGTGGGCGCGGCCGTGCCGGTCGCGGACGTCGTGAGGGACCGCCGCATGCTCTCTCCTCCGTGTCCCACCGCCGGGTCAGGTCATGTTCGACCGACAGCGGTGGGCAGCGAGAGGGGCGTGCACGATGGGTGCCGCTTCTCGGGAGCAGATTTGTAAACTGGTGTGGCGGCGGATGCTCTCAGTCGGCGCGGAGGCGCGCCAGGAACTCGCTGAACACGGTATTGAATGCCGCGGGTCGCTCGAGGTTGGCCAGGTGGCCGGCACCCGGAACGACCTCAAAAACGCTGTCGCGGATGGCGTCGGCCATCGCACGCGCCTCCGATACCGGGACGATCGCGTCATCCTCCCCCGTGATCACCACTGTCGGTACGTCGATGGTGGCGAGCGCGGGAGTGGAGTCGGGACGGTTCATCATCGCCTCTATTGCGCCTGTCACGCCCTCCACCGGCGTACTGATCATCATCGCGCGAACCTCTCGTTCCACCTCGGGGCAGCGCTCCCTGGTCGTGGGACCGAGAAGGGAGTCGATCATCAGCTCGGCCACCGCCGCCGAACCGTCCGTGCGTGCGGCGTGGATCATCGCACGCCGCTTTTCCAGCGCGCCCTCACTGTCCGCGCCGGGCCGCGTGTCGCAGAGCGCGAGTCCGAGCACGCGCTCTCGATGCCTGCGCCAGAAGGCAAAGGTGATGTAACCGCCCATCGAGCATCCGGCGATCACCGCCCGGCGCACGGAGCAGGCGTCGAGCAGTTCCGCAATGTCGTTGGCGTATCGGTCCATCGTGTACGGTCCCTCCACCACGCTCTCCCCGAAGCCGCGCAGGTCGGGCACGATGCACCTGGAGATCTGACTCAACCCGCTGACCTGCGGGTTCCACATCGTCCGCCTGAGCGGGAAGCCGTGCACGAACACGGTCGGGATCCCTGATCCGCTGTCATCGTACGCGATGCCGAGTTGGAGTCTGTGTGGGGGCATGGGGGAGGGGGGAGAGATATAGGGTTCAGGAGGCAGGGTTCAGGGTTCAGCTACTGCGAGTGAAAGCAGAAAGCAGTGAGAAACTCCGAGGGGTGAGATCCCTACACTCGGGGTTTCTCACTGTTTTCTACTCTGTGCCGTCTGCTTTCTCCTTTCTTCCACTCCGCTCCCCGCGAAGGTGAGCCAGAAGAGCACCGTTTCCTCACGGGGGAGGCGGAGGGCGGCGAGAAAGGCCTTCGCGCTGTAGCTGTCGTCCAGGGGGATGCCGGTGGTGGAGTGGAGGTACGAGGCGGCAGCGGTGGCGGCGGGGAGCGGGCGGCCGTAGGCACCGCCATAGACGTCGTTCACTACTTCGATATGGGAGCGATGCACGCGGGGGACTGAGCGTCGTTCGAGCCGCGAGATGAACTTCGCGCACGTGTAGGCGAGTGACAGGAGACGCCTGCGGCGCGCCACTATCCTGGGAACCACGCGCGCGGCTACTACCTGGGTCGGGAGGCCTGCGATCGCGAAGCCGAGGGCTATGCCGGCGGCGGTGCCCCCGGTGCCGAAGGGGACGACGACTCGCGTGGGCATCGGCATCTCGCCGCGTGCGACCTGCCCGGCGAGCTCGAGCCCCGCGTTGACGTGGCCGAGCATTCCGAGCGCGCTGGTGCCGCCCGGCGGAACCCAGCGGACGTGGCCGCTGCTCCGCTCCATGAGCGATGCAAGGTACGCCGAAACCGGGCCGCGGGTGGTACGCACGTGCGAGCAGAGCTCCCGGGCGACGCTCGCCGTGCGCCAAGCGGAGGGATTCATGTCGTGGCGCCAGCGGATCGCCAGCGTGCGCGCGCCCAGACGTTCGCCCATCGCCGCTGTGACGAGGACGTGCGTAGAGCCCTCACCGCCCATCGTGAGCAGCGTGTCGCCCGGTCCGACTTCACCCAGGAGAAACTCGAGCGCCCGCACCTTGTTGCCGCCGTAGCACGGCGCATCGAGATCGTCGCGCTTGATCCAGATCTCGCGCTCGCCCCTGAGGCCGGTGATGCGCGAGATGGGTGACGGGAAGGTCCCCAGCCTCGCGCGCGGGAGACGAGCGAGCGATGGGTAGCGCGCGAAGAGCGGGAGTGCGTCCACGGTAGCCGCGACGGCGCGCCGCGGCGCGTCATCCACTCTCTTCATCGTCGTCGTCTTCATCGTCGTCGTCGGCGTCCTGCATGACGTCATCGCCCACGACACGCTCCACGTAGAGCATCTTCACGGGCACCATCACCGCCGCGAGCATGGGGACCGCGACCATCAGGCCGAGGAAGCCGAAGAGGAGCGCCATCAGCGCCTGCGCGAGTATCGTCAGCACGGGAGGCAGGTCCATCCCGCCCTTGAACAGGAGCGGGATGAGAATGTGTCCCTCGAGCTGCTGGATGGTGAGGTAGGCGATCGCCACGTACAGCGCCTTCTCCGGCGAGTCGAGGAAGCCCATCGCGATGGCGGGGACTGCGCTCAGCACCGGGCCCACGGTCGGGATGAACTCGAGGAGCCCGGCAATCAACCCGAGCGCAAAGGCCGCCTTGACGTCGAGGATCAGCAGTACGATGGTCGACACCACGCCGATCACGGCCATCGCGATCAGCTGCGTGGTGAGCCATTTCCGCAGCTGCGTCGCGATCTCGGTGAGAACTTCTCCGGCTAGCGGCCTCGTTCTGTGCGGGAAGAGGTGCATCAGCCCGCGGTGGTAGAGCTCCGTGTCGGCCGCCACATAGATGGCCACGAAGAGGATGATCGCGAGCCCCGCGAGCACCGCCAGCGTGGAGGAGACGAAGGGAAAGAGGTACCGCGTCGCGCCGCTCAGCTGCTGTGTGAGTCGCTCGCGGAGCGGGCTCTCGGGTGCCACCGGGCCGGCGGTGTCCGCCTGCGCTCGAGCGGCTGTGCGTTCGGCGCGCTGCGCGGCGCTGTCCGCGGTGGCCTGCTGCTCCGGCCGCTCGCCGAGCAGCGCGCCGAATACGCCACCGTGGCGCTGCTCGAACCACTGCTCCACCTGCTCCACGGCATCCGGCAGGCGCTGCTTCAGAACGCTCGTCTGCTCGCTGATGGTCGGTGCGATGACCGCTCCCAACCCATACAGCGTAGCGAAGAAGCTGAGCACGATGAAGGCAGCACCCACACCACGCGGCACGCGACGGCGCTCCAGGCGATCGACACCGGCTGAAACGGCGAGGCCGAAGAGCATCCCGATGAACGCCACCAGCACGAGCTCGTTGGCGAACCAGAGAAGCTTGAACGCCAGCCAGACGACCATGACGAGGACGGCCGCGCGCAGGATGTCCCGGCTGCGCCAGCCGATATTGCGCCGGCGTCGATCCCGGTGTTTGGGAGGGGTGGGCGGCCCGGCCGGCGTGGAATCCGGTATTGGCGAGAGCGGATCGTGCGGACTCGTCGTCTTCTCCTCGATTCCGGCTGCGACTCCGTCCTGTTCGCTCATTCTCTTCTCTGCGTGAATGGTCGCTGCGGAGCGCGACGGCGCTGATTGCCGATCTTCAACCTAAATCGGTAGGTGTGTGGCGCCATATCAGTAACATTCGTGCCCTGGCCCCTTCTGCGATGGCGTTCCGGGTGAGACTATTCGACACAGTAGCCCCCTTCCAGAGGATGCGCGTGCCCGAAAGCGCTTCAGATCATACTCCCGTCTACATCTCTGCTCCGGCCGAGGCCGCTTCCTCGCTCTCATCGATAGCCGACGTCCCGGCGATCGCCGTGGATACCGAGGGCGCGAGCTTCCACCGCTTCGTGGACCGGATCTATCTCCTCCAGCTCAGTACTCGTACGCAGACCACCATCCTCGACCCGCTCACTGTGGGGAAGCCGGATGCGCTGGGACGGCTTCTCGAGGACGAGCAGGTAGAAGTGGTCTTTCACGACGCCGACTACGACCTGCGACTCCTGCATCAGGATTACGGCTGGCAGCCGACGCACATCTTCGACACCCGCATTGCCGCTCAGCTCCTCGGCATCCGCGCCTTCGGCCTCGCGGCGCTCCTCGAGCGCTACTTCGGTATCAGGCTGGAGAAGAAGCATCAGCGGGCCGACTGGTCGATGCGTCCCCTCCCGCAGGACATGCTCGACTACGCCGCGCAGGACACCATGTACCTGCTCGATCTCCGCGACCGGATGCGCGCTGATCTGGAGGAAGCGGGGCGACTGGAGTGGGCGCGCGAGGAGTTCCAGCGCCTGGAGGGGACGCGCTGGGAGAGTGACCCGGATGGGAGCGGCTTCCTTCGCATCAAGGGGACTCGCGACCTGAACCGCCGACAGCTCGCGATCTTCCGCGAGCTGGTCGCGTGGCGCGACGAGGTGGCACGCGAGCTCGACCGGGCCACTTTTCGCGTGGCCGGGAACGAGGCGCTCCTCGAAGTAGCTCGTCAGGCCCCGCGCACGCTCGACGCGCTCACTTCCATCCGCGGCGTCCCGCGCGGGATCGCCGGCCGGCGCGGGAAGGAGATCCTCGAAGCCGTCCAGCGCGGCCTCGGAGTTCCCGAGAACGAGCTCCCGCGCTTTCCGCGCGCCCCGCGCTGGGAGCGCGATCCGGACTTCGACGCCCGCGTCACCCGCCTCCGGGGCGTCCGCGAGGCCGCCGCGAACCGCCTCTCCCTCGATCCCGGTGTCCTGATCTCCCGCGACCGCCTGGAGACTATCGCCCGCCTCCGACCCAGCACGATGGAGGAGCTCCTCACCGTCCCCGACCTCCGCCGCTGGCAAGCGCACGTGATCGGAGAGGGCGTGTTGGAGGCAGTGCGGGGGTGAGACGGGGTCAGGTCTTTAATTTCTAGTCGTATGGGTGCCGACGGGGTCAGGTCTTTAATTTCTAGTCCCGTGGACTGCAGTCCACGGGACTAGAAATTAAAGACCTGACCCCGTCGGCCACGGGCTCGGATTTCGCACCGGGCCGCGGGGCATGGGAGGGAACGAGACGGGGGAGGGGAGGGACGCTCGACGTCCCTGGTACAGAGGAGCGGGTTGGCGTGCGTCGCTACCGATAGCGATGGGGATCGCGCTCGGCGCTGGGATCCTCATCCTCATCTGGCTCATGGCCAGGGCGCTCGCCCTCCTCGTCGTGGCCATCGCGCTCGCCGAGGGGCTCGAGCCGATCGTGGAATGGCTGCACCGCCGTAAAATCGCGCGCAACCTGGCGGTGGTGCTCGTTTACCTCGCGCTCGCACTGTTGGCGGTGGGACTCGGATGGATCGTGGTGCCGCGCCTCGCCGATCAGATGCAGGAGCTCTCGAGACGCGCGCCCGAGCTGATCGATCGCGCGCAACACGGGCTCGCGCGCTGGGACCAGATCACCGGCGGCAAGGTCGCCAGCGCCATCACCGATGCCGCCGGTGGACTGGCCGGGAGGGCGCTGCACCTCCCGGTGCTGGTGCTCGGGGCGCTGGTCGATGCCGCGCTGGTGGTTTTCCTCTCCATCTACTGGCTGGTCGGAGCACCCGCCCTCAAGCGCTTCGTGCTCTCGCTCATCCCCAGCGCGCGCCGCGCTCGCGCCGACGGCATAATGAGAGAGATGGGCGACGCCATGGGCGGCTATGCGCGCGGCGTCGCCATCAACGCCGTCATCATGGGTGCGCTCGCCTGGCTCGGTCTCTCGCTCATAGGTGTCAACTACGCCATCGTGCTCGGTGTCCTCACGATGCTCGGCGAGCCGATTCCATACATCGGCCCCATCCTGGTGGCCATCCCCGTGATCGGCGTCGCGCTATTGCAGTCGACGACAAAGGCGATCCTCGCGCTCGCCCTCTACACCGCGCTCGAACAGATCGAGGGCCACATCCTCACCCCCAACATCATGGAGAGGCAGACGGATGTCCCGCAGACGCTGGTGATCTTCGCCATCGCCGCGGGAGCCGCCCTCGGCGGCCTGCTGGGCGTTCTCGCCGCTCTCCCCCTGGCCGCCGCCCTACGCGTCTTCGTCCTCCGCGTACTCGCCCCGACCGAGCGGGAGATCGTGGGGGCGGAGTGAAAACTGCAGGGGTCAGGTCTTTAATTTCGAGCGGGCTGAGCGCCTGCTCAGCCCGCTCGAAATTAAAGACCTGACCCCTGCAGTTCAGAACCCCAAATACGCCCTGATCCTCGGCTCGATTCTCTCCGGGCTCCAGAGGGGGTCCCAGACGAGGTTCACCGTCACGCTCTCGACGCCCGGCATGGCGCGGAGATGCTGCTCGGCGTCGGTCATGATCTCAGGGCCGGAAGGGCAGCCGGGGGAGGTGAGACTCATGTCGACGTTCACGGCGGTGCCGTCGACGCCGATGTCGTAGACCAGGCCGAGGTCGACGATGTTGAGGTTGAGCTCGGGATCCTTCACGCGACGCAGCGTGGCCTTCACCTGGTCGACCGTGGGGCCGGAGGTGCTCGGCGCGGATGTATTGGTAGTGGGGGACTGCTCGCTCATGGCTGCTCCGAAAGTTCGCTATCGGAACTTCATCGCCCGGGGAGGCGGGAGCAAGGTGAAGTGCGCTTCAGCTCTTCTTCGCGGTCCCCGCGGCCTTGCTCGAGCTTTTCGTGCTCGATGCGGTGCTCTTCTTCGCCGCGGGCTTGGCGGTCGTCTTCGCGGTGGAGCTCGAGGTGCTCTTCTTCGCGGCGGTGCTGGCGGCCGGCTTCTTCGTCGACTTGCTGCTGGTCGCCTTGTGCGACGTCTTGTGCACGGTCTTGCGCGCCGTCGATTTCCGGTGCGGCCGGCGAACTGGCTTGTTCCACCCCTGGGCGAGATCGGCGCGGAAGCTCTCGGGCATCGCCAGGAGCATGTCCGGATCGTCGGTCACCGCGAGCGCGGCCGCGTCGGAAAGATCGGCGCGCACATCGGCGATGACTTTTTCCGGGCGACGCGCGCGCGCGGCGTGCACGCGGTTCGTCAGCAGGATGACGAACATGTCGCGCGTGGGGTCTATCCATAGCGACGTCCCCGTGTAGCCCACGTGCCCGTATGCCTGGCCACTGAGGAACTCGCCCGAGCCCCACTGGCCGTCGGCCATCGCCCAGCCCAGCGCGCGGTTGCCGGCGGCGCGGGTGGTGAAGAGGCGCACGGTGGAATCGGCGACGATGCGGACGCCGTCGTACTCTCCGCCGTTGAGCATCATCTGCGCGAAGACAGCGAGATCCTGCGCGGTGCTGAAGAGTCCCGCGTGGCCGGCGACGCCGCCGAGCG
>JBIQMO010000186.1:0-7388 GCA_044463245.1 Gemmatimonas aurantiaca | reverse complement strand
AGCGGGCTGAGCCATAGCTATGCTATGGCTCAGCCCGCTCGAAATTAAAGACCTGACCCCGTCTCTTACACTAGAGCCCGCTCGAAATTAAAGACCTGACCCCGTCGTTCCCTGCCTCCGCTGGAACTCCGCCGCCACCGTCCACCTTCGTGAAACCATGCAGGTCTTCGAAGTCGTGGTCGCGCTCCTACTCGTCGGTGCCGTGCTCGCTGCGGTGGCCCGGCGCATCGGTACGCCCTACCCCGCGCTCGTAGCACTCGCCGGCGCGGCGCTCGCGCTCGTCCCCGGCACTCCCACGGTCACGCTCGACCCGGAGCTCGCGCTCGCCCTCTTCGTGGCGCCCGTGCTTCTCGACGCCGCGTTCGACTCCTCGCCGCGCGACCTGCGGGCGAACTGGCGCCCGGTCGCGAGTCTCGCGCTCGGCGCGGTGGCGCTCACGATCATCGTCGTCGCACTCGTCGCACGCCTCCTCGTCCCGGAAATGCCCCGGGCCGCGGCGATCGCGCTCGGGGCCATCGTCGCGCCGCCCGACGCGGCCGCCGCCACGGCGGTGCTCAAGCAGCTCCGGCCGCCGCACCGCTTGCTCGTCATCCTCGAGGGAGAGAGTCTCTTCAACGACGCCAGCGCGCTCATCGTCTACCGACTCGCCGTGGGCGCCGCCGCGGTGGGCGCGCTCTCGGGATGGAACGTGATCCCGATGCTCCTCGTGGTCACGGTGGGGAGTATCGTCCTCGCGCTGGTGCTCGCGCGCATCATGACCGTCGTGAACACGGGCATCCACGATGTCGCCACGTCGGTCATCGTCCAGTTCGTCGGCACCTTCGCGGTGTGGCTCATCGCCGAGCGACTGCACCTCTCGCCGATCATCACGATGGTGGTTTTCGCGATGACGGTGGCGCGCAGCGCACCCGATCGAATACCCGCGCGACTGCGCATCCCATCGTACGCCGTGTGGGAAGTCGCCGTCTTCGTGCTCAACGTGCTCGCCTTCATCATCGTGGGCCTGCAGCTCAAGCCGATCGTCGCGCGACTAGATCGGCCCACCTGGATCGAGTACATGGGCGTTGCGATCGCGGTGATCGCGGTGGTGATCCTCGCGCGCATCGCGTGGGTCACCGGCGCGGCTGCGTTCAGTCGCTGGCGCTGCAGGCCGCACCCCGACGGCACGCCTGGCCCCGCCGACGCGGTAGCGCTCTCTCCACGCGGCGCGACCGTGGTTGCGTGGTGCGGGATGCGCGGCACGGTGACGCTCGCCACCGCGCTCGCGCTCCCCACGGGACGCGACGGCGTGCCACCCTTTCCGCACCGCGATCTCATCCTCTTCACCGCGTTCTCCGTGGTGCTCGGCACGCTCGTGCTGCAGGGAATGACGCTTCGGCCGCTGATGTCGCACCTGAAGCTGGCCGACGATGGCTCGGTGGATCGCGAGGTGCGACTCGCTCGCGTGGAGACGCTGCGAGCGGCGGTGGCGGTGCTGCACAGCGCGCCCGACGGGGAGGCCGCCACGCTCCTGCGCCGCAGGTTCGAGTTGCGCCTGCGGCACGCGGAGGCCGAGCTGGATGGCGGACCGCACGATGCGGCGAACGCGCCGGGCGAGCTGTCGAACGACGCGGATAGATTACGCGCCGCGATGGCCGCGCAGCGAAGACGCCTCTCCACGCTCCGCTCGAGCGGGACGATCGGCGATGACGCGTTCCATCAGATCGAAGAGGAGCTCGACTGGGCCGAGCTGGCGGCGGAGAGCGTCATGAGAGCCGAACACAGTGGATAACGACGGGAGCACGGAGGGACACTCCGCGGACGTAGCCGTGATCGGCGCGGGCGTGGCGGGGCTCGCAGCGGCGAGGCGACTCGCGGCTGCGGGACGCTCGGTGCTCCTCCTGGAAGCGCGCGACCGCGTGGGCGGTCGGATCTGGACGACGGACGGCGGGACGGAGCTCGGCGCCGAGTTCATTCACGGCAGGCCCGAGGCGACGCTCGCGCTCCTGCGCGAGGCGGGGATTACCGCCGAGGAGGTCGCGGGCGAGCGCTGGGTGATGCACAGGGGTCATCTGCAACGCGCGAAGACGCTGATGGGACGCGAGGTGCACCTGCTCCTCGAGCGAGTCGCGCACATCGAGAGCGACATGTCGGTGGCCGACTTCCTGGAAAGTGTAGTGCGCGATGACCCGAGCCAGCGACCGGCCGCCGCGAGTATCCAGGGGATGGCGGAAGGGTACGACGCGGCCGATCCCGCACGCGCCAGCATCAGGGTGCTGGTACAGGAGTGGGGCGGGGGCGCGAGCCCGGGCGCGAGCAGCCGGCCACGCGGCGGCTACGGCACGCTGATCGATCATATGGTGCGCGTGCTCGATCCGGCGCGCGTGCATGTTCGGCCCGGGAGCGTGGTGCGCGTGATCCGCTGGTCCGCCGAGGGAGTAGAGATCGACGTGGAGGAGCGCGGTGTGCCGCGGCGATATCGTGCGCGGAAGGCGATCATCACCCTCCCGCTCGGCGTGCTGCAGGCAGCGCCCGACGATCCGGCCGCGGTGCGCTTCGATCCACCGCTCGACGCAAAGCGCGATGCGCTCGCGGGACTCAGCATGGGTCCCACGCACAGGGTGGCGCTGCGGTTCAGGGAAGCGTTCTGGGAGAAGCTGGACGGCGGACGGATGAAGAACGCGGGGTTCATCATGTCGTCGGATCCTCCGTTCAAGACGTTCTGGACGCAGCTCCCGGAACGGAAAGCGCAGCTCGTCGCGTGGGCGGGCGGACCGGCAGCCACGAGGATCTCCGAACGCGCGGAGCACGCCGCCATGCGCGACGGTCGCGACGGTCGCGACGGTCGCGACGGTCGCGACGGTCGCGACACAGACGATGCCATCGTCGAGTGCGCGGTGAAGAGCGTACGCAGCCTCTTCGGCTCATATCCGGATGTGAAGGATCTCCTCGAGGAGGCTCGCTTTCACGACTGGACGCGGGATCCGCGCTCGCGCGGCGCATACAGCTACGTCAACGCGGGTGGTGAGCGCGCGAGGAGCGAGCTGGCGAGGCCGGTGGATGGGTGCCTCTACTTCGCCGGCGAGGCGACGGACGACAGCGGAGAGGCGACCACCGTGGCGGGAGCGATCAACTCGGGGGAGCGGGCCGCCCGGGAACTGATAGCGGCAGCACCGGTTCACTGATCTGCTTGCCTGCGGCCGCATCCCAACTTATCTAGTGGTCCCTTTTCGCGTGGAAGTCTGGTGGCGACTTCGCTCGAGCAACTCCTCCAGGACTCTCTCGGAGATGTCTACCGGGTAGAGCGGGAGCTCGCGCCCGGAGGGATGAGCCGGCTCTTCCTCGCCACCGAGCGAGCGCTGGAGCGGCGCGTCGTGGTCAAGCTCCTCCCCCCCGAGCTCGTCAGCGAAGAGAGCGCGCAGCGCTTCCAGCGCGAGATGCTCCTGACCGCCCGGCTGCAGCACGCGCACATCCTCCCGGTACTCTCGGCCGGCACACGCAACGGCCTCCTCTACTACGTGACGCCGTACATCACCGGCGAGTCGCTGCGGCGGCACATCGAGATCCACGGCGCGCTCCCCGTAGACATGACGATGCGTCTGCTGCGCGAGGTCGCCGACGCGCTCGGCTTCGCGCACCGGCACGGAGTGGTGCACCGGGATCTCAAGCCCGCCAACATCTTCCTGCAGCACGGACACGCGATCCTCGCCGACTTCGGCATCGCCCGCGCGGTGGAGAGCGCCGCGGCGCGCGATGTGGAGCGACTCACCCGTACCGGGACCGGGCTCGGCACGCCCGGTTACATGTCGCCCGAGCAGCTCGCTGGCGACGCGAACGTGGATGCCCGCGCGGACATCTACGCCGTGGGCGTGATCGCGTACGAGATGCTGGCCGGAGAACCGCCCTTCGCCGGTCTCTCCGGCCCGAAGCTCGTCGTGGCGCACATGGTCGAGACACCCGAGCCCATCGAGACACGGAGGGAGGATGTGCCCATCGCGCTCGCGGCACTCATCAGGCGCTGCCTGGAAAAGGATCCCGAGCGACGCTGGCAGAGCGTCGACGAGATGGTGCTGACGCTCGAGGAGAGCGTCGTCGTCGCTCGGGTAACCGACCCGTTTGCGACCGGCCCCCTGGAAGCTGGAGTCGCCGCCTTCGAGCGGCGCGAGTGGCAGACGGCCTTCGACGCGCTCTGCGCCGCCGACCTCGCGCAGCCGCTCGCACCAGAGCACCTCGAGCAGCTCGCCGAGGCGGCGTGGTGGATCGGGAAATCGGACGACTGCATCAGGACGCGCGAGCGTGCCTACTCGTGCTACCTCGAGCGAGAGGATCACGTCGCTGCGGCGAGGGTCGCGCTCGCGCTCGCCGAGGACTACCACCACAAGCTGGCGCGCGCGGTCGCGCAGGGTTGGCTGCAGCGCTCCGAGAGCCACCTCGCGCGAGTGCCCGAGTCCATCGTGCACGGCTGGCTGGCGCGGTTGAAAGCGGTGATCGCGCTGGAAGGGAGCCGCGATCCCGAACAGGCGCTGGCCTTCGCGGAGGAGGCGAGCGAGATCGCGCGCAGGATGGGGGATCATGCGCTGCAGGCGCTCACGCTCCAGGACCGGGGACGCATACTCGTGTCGAACGGGCTGGTCCCGGAAGGGATGGCCGCAATAGATGAGGCGACCGCCGCGGCGACGAGCGGGCAACTCGATCCCCGCACCACCGGCCGGATCTTCTGCAACATGATGAGCACCTGCGAGAGTCTCGCCGACTACCGGAGGGCCGTCGAGTGGAACGACGCGGCGCGCGAGTGGTGCGAGCCGCACGCGCAGTCGGGTTTCCCGGGGATCTGCAGGGTGCACAGGGCGCAGCTCCTGCGGCTGCGCGGCGCGTGGCGCGAAGCCGAGGCCGAGGCGAGCAGCGCCTCGGCCGAGTTGGAGAACTTCCTGAGCGACGCGGCGGCGGAGGCGTACTACGAGCTGGGCGAGATCCGACTGAGGCTGGGCGAGCTGAAGCCGGCCGAGCGTCTCTTCAGGCAGGCGCACGAGATGGGGCGCGATCCAGTGCCGGGGCTCGCGCTGCTACGCCTGGCGGAAGGGAAGATCGACCGGGCGAAGGCGATGATGGACCGCGCGCTATCGGATGAGTCGAAGTCGCCGCTCGAACGCGCGCGGCTCCTTCCGGCACAGGCGGAGGTGTCCATCGCGAGCGGCGCGACCGATGCGGCGCGCGCGGCAGCCGAGGAGCTGTCGGAGACGGCGGCGACGTACGACTCGCCGGCGATGGCCGCGCGTGCGGCGTTCGTGCTGGGGATGGTGGAGCTGGGCGAGGGCGAGCCGGCTCGCGCGGCGGTGACGCTGCGCGGAGCGTGGAGGATGCTCAAGGAGAGCGAGCTGCCGTACGAAGCGGCGCGCGCGAGGGTGGTGCTGGCGCGAGCGTACAGCGAGTGCGGCAACGGAGAGGACGCGGAGCTCGAGCTGCAGGCGGCGGTGACGAGCCTCGAGAAGCTCGGCGCGGAGTGGGAGGCGAGGAGGGTGGAGGGCTCGCTGGGGGACAAGTAGAGCAGCGACTTCCGGCGGCGCTCACGCCAACCCATCGCATCGCTAGCGATGCGGCAATGTGAGCTTCTCCCCGTAGTCGTCGTCGGGTACGAAGGATAGACTACTTCCCTCCAGCGCACGCCGCGCGGTGCTCGAAGGTCCGCGCCCCTCGACGCATCCCTTCTTCCCCGAGAGATCGCCGATGCCCAACCGCCTTACCTCCCGCACGCTCGCAATCGTCCTCGCTCTCGCTCTCGCACCTGCCGCATCCTGCACGAAGTCGTCCGCGGACGAAACCTCCAGCGCGCAGCCGTCCAGCGCCGCGGGTGACAACGCGATGTCGTCGCCCACCGATCCAGAGCGCGTCGCGAAACTCGCCACCGCCTACCCCGCGATCGACAGCTTGATGCGCGCCTTCGCCGAACGGACCAAGGTGCCGGGGATCGCCTACGGGATCGTGGTGGATGGGAAGCTCGCCCATCTCGCGACGTATGGTTATCGCGAGCTCTCGTCGAAGTCGCCGGTAGACACCGGGACGGTGTTCCGCATCGCTTCCATGACGAAGAGCTTCACCGCGGCCGCCATTCTCCAGCTTCGCGACGAGGGGAAGCTCTCACTCGAGGATCCGGCCGAGCGTTACGTACCGGAGCTGGCCGGGCTGCACTATCCAACGACCGATTCGCCGAAAATCACCATCCGCCATCTTCTTTCGCACTCTACCGGCTTCCCCGAGGACAATCCGTGGGGCGACCGTCAGCTCGCCGACACGGATGAGGAGATGGCGGAGATGATGCGAAGCGGAATTCCCTTCTCCACCGCGCCCGGCACCAACTACGAATACTCCAACTACGGCTTCGCCATCCTCGGCCGCATCGTCGCGAAAGTTTCGGGGATGCCCTACCCGCAATACATCAGCGAGCACGTGCTGCAACCGCTCGGCATGAGCTCCACCACGCTGCAGAGCGCCGAAGTGGATCCCGCGCGCCTGGCACACGGCTACCGCTGGCAGGATGACAAGTGGCTCGAGGAAGAGCAGCTTCCCGACGGTTCGTTCGGCCCGATGGGCGGGATGCTCACTTCCATCGCCGATCTGTCGCGCTGGGTGGGCTTCATGCTCGACGCCTGGCCGCCGCGCGACGGCGCGCAGGACGGGCCGCTGAGCCGTGCATCGCGACGCGAGATGCAGCAGGTGATACGCTACCAGGGCGCGAGCGCCGTGCGCGATGCGAAGACGGGCGCGCTCACACTCAGCGCGGGCGGCTACGGCTACGGGCTCGGCGTGCGGGAGAGCTGTCTCTTCCACATAGTCGTCTCGCACACCGGCGGACTTCCCGGCTTCGGCTCGATCATGCTCTGGCTCCCGGACTATGGGGTGGGGATCGTGGGACTCGGCAACGTCACCTACACGAGCTGGCGCGGCCCGGTCGACCAGGCGCTCGCGGCGCTGGCGCGCACCGGCGCACTCGAGCCGCGCGCGCCGCGTCCCGCACCGATCCTGGCGGAGCGGCGCGAGCAGGTCACGCGATTGGTGACGAACTGGAACGACGCGCTGGCGGACAGCCTGGCGGCAATGAATCTGTATCTCGACGAGTCGAAGGACCGGCGCCGCGCGTCGATCGAGAAAGTTCGCGATGCGGCCGGCGGGAGCTGCCAGGAGGAAGGTCCTTTCGTGGCGGAGAACGCGCTGCGCGGGCGGTGGAAGATGCGCTGCGCGAAGGGCGACATCGCGCTGTCCATCACCCTCTCGCCCACCGTGCCCGCGGGCGTGCAGCATCTCGACGTACGGCCGATCGGCCGCGAGGAGAGTCTCTCCCCCGCGCCGGCGTGCAGAACGACGGGGTCAGGTCTTTAATTTCGAGCAGGCTGAGCCATAGCTGTGCTATGGCT
>JBIQMO010000185.1:0-7390 GCA_044463245.1 Gemmatimonas aurantiaca | reverse complement strand
GGAGCTCCGCTCGTCTCGGGAGCGAAGGTCAGCGGCGAGATCGTGCGGCACGGGAGGGGCGACAAGATCATCGTCTTCAAGTTCAAGCGCCGGAAGAACTACTCCCGTAAGCAGGGGCACCGGCAGCCCTTCACGGAAGTCAGGATCAACGACATCACCCTCGGCTGAGAGTTAGAAGATGGCTCACAAGAAAGGCGTTGGCTCCAGCCGCAACGGGCGTGATAGCAATCCGCAGTACCGCGGCGTCAAGAAGTTCGGTGGCGAGCAGGTGCGCGCCGGCAACATTCTCATTCGCCAGTGCGGCACCAAGTTCCACCCCGGCCGCAACGTCGGCCTCGGACGCGACTACACCATCTATTCGCTCATCGATGGCGTGGTGAAGTTCGAGCACAAGGACCGCCGTCGTTACCGCGTCAGCGTCTATCCCGTGGCGCTCGAGGAGCCCGTTCCGGCGGTGTGAACACCGGACGCACTAGGAATCGAAGAAGCGCCCCTGCGAACGCGGGGGCGCTTCTTGCATCTGGAGCCACCGCACACACTCTGCGGTCTCCCGGAGCCGGGTGGCCGAAACACGACCCCGGCATACCCGTAGTGTTACATGAGAGACGGCGCGACATCCGGTACGCCGGAGCGCGCTACTGATTCGTAATCCTCGAAACCGCACACCCTCATGCCACTCTGGAACAAGCTCAAGCAGGAGCTGGATCGCGCCGGCCAGGTCGCGCAGGAAGCGATCGACGAGGGTCGCGATCGCCTGGACGCCTTCCGCGCCCGCCAGCTCGCCGACAAGGCCGCCCAGGCCCTCGGCTACGCCGTCTACTACGCCCGTCAGAAGGGCACGGAGCTCGACGCCGACACCTACTCCCGCCTCGCCAGCACCATCGCGGCGCACGAGGCAGAGGAGGCGAGAGCGAAGAAGAGGGACGAGAAGACGGAAAAGGCCGACGGGGTCAAGTCTTCGCCGACGGGGTCAGGTCTTTAATTTCGAGCCGTATGGGCTACAGCCCATACGGCTCGAAATTAAAGACCTGACCCCGTCCCTCTGCCGCCTCAGTATTTCGGGGGGAGGCTCAGGTAGCGCTGCACCAGGAGGTCCTGGCGCGACGGACCCGTCTGGAGCTGGCCGCGGATGAAGACCTGGGTGGCGCGGGTGGCGAACTCGAAGGGGTCGCCGTCCCACACGACCACGTTCGCTTCCGTACCGGGACGCAGCGAGCCGATCCTGTCGGCCACACCGAACATCTGGGCAGGCGCCAGGGTGATCGCGCGCAGCGCATCGTCCCAGCTCATTCCGTAGCCTACCGCATTCCCCGCCTCGTAGCGGACGTTGCGGACGTTGAAGAGCTCCTCGTCGCCGCCGCCGGCATTGCCGATGATGCCAACCTCCACTCCGGCCTTCCGCAGGATCGCGGCGTTGTCCTGCCGCGCGCCGAGCATCGAGAAGGAGTAGGGGATGTTGTTCATCGCTCCGGTGAGGACCGGGACCCTGGCCGCCGCCAGCTCATCGGCCACCATCCAGGCTTCCGTGCCACCGCCTATGATGATCTTGAGCCCGTACTCCTTAGCGATGTCGAGCGCCGTGCGGATGTCGCTCGCGCGCTCGGCGGAGATTATCAAGGGGAGCCGTCCCTCGACCACGGGGATCATCGCCTCCAGGTCGGCTCTGTCGGCGCTCAGCTTGCGCGATGCGCCGCGGTTGAAATCCGCCTTGTGCGCGGCGTAGAACTTCGTGTCGTCGAGCAGGCGACGGAGCTTGCCAACCACCTGCGCGCGCGCGCCGGCACCGGCCGCCTGATCGTCGCCGAGCTGACCGAATATCGCCACCGGCGCCTTCACGAGCATCCCGCTCTGCGTCGACCCCGTGAGAACGTCGATCAGTGCTGCCTGACCGGCGATGAGTCCGCCGGAGGGGAGCGACACGGCCGAAGTGATGCCGTCCTCGCTGGCGGGCCTCAGATATACCGAGTGGGGGTTGATCCCTTCCCACGATCTGAACGCAGCCGCGATCTGGTCGTCCGTGCGAGCACGGCTCTCGTTCGCGTCGGCGCCGAAGCCGACCTCCACGAGCCCGAGCGACGTAGCGGAGTTGACGAGACCGGGCGTGACCCATTTGCCCGTCGCGTCCACGCGCTGGGCGCCTTGCGGGATGGTGACGTTGCTTCCCACCGCGGCGATCTTGCCGTCGCGGATGAGCACCGTACCGTTCTCGATCGGCGGTCCACTGACCGGGTAGACCTTCCCACCGGTGATCGCGACCGTTTGCGCGGCGAGAGTGGGCACCGCCGAGAGCGCGATCATGAGCGAGGCGGCGAGTGCGATGGAGCGCCCTCCGCGCTGCCTGCCGCGCCTCGCGCGGCGCGCCTCCGTGGCGCGAATCGTCGAGGTTCTCACTTGCTCCCTCCCGTCGTCTGCTCCGGTACGAATCCAAGATCGAAGTCGGCCCGCCAGTGCTCGGCCGGATCGCTCCTGTCGTAGAGGAGCGCGCCGTCCACCCAGACCTTCTCGGTGTGCGTGTAGATGCTGAACGGGTCGCCCGACCAGAGCACCACGTCAGCGTTCTTCCCCGGCTCGAGCGATCCGATTCTGTCATCGAGATCGAGTGCCCATGCCGGGTTGATCGTCATCCACTTCACGGCCTCCTCCTCGGAGATATTCATGCCGGCCGCGCGCCCCGCCGCGAGCGCCTTGGCCACCTCCTGGTTGAGCCGCTGATTACCAGACGGATCGTCGGAGTGGATCATCGCCTTCACACCCGCCTTGTCCAGCAGCGCGAGATTGGGACGCACGGCATCGAGCGCCTCCATCTTGAACGCGCCCCAGTCGGCCCATACCGCAGCGCCGATCCCTTCCTTCGCCAGCAGATCGGCGATCTTGTACGCCTCCACGCCGTGGTGGAACGCGCGGATCTTGTAGCCGAACTCGTGGGCGATGTCGATCATCTGCGCCATCTCGTCGGCGCGGTAGCAGTGGTTCTGCACGAGGATGTTGCCGCGCAGCACCTCGGCGAGCGTCTCCATCGCGAGGTCGCGCGCGGGCGGTGGGCCCTCACGGTCCTTGTTCCACTTGTCCCACTTCCGGCGATACTCCTCCGCCTTGATCCACTGCTCGCGGTAGCCGGCAACGTTTCCCATCCGCGTGGACGGCCCACCGCGCTGGCCGTAGACGCGCTTCGGGTTCTCGCCGCACGCCATCTTGAGGCCGTACTTTGCGCCCGGGAATTTCATCCCCTGGACCGTGCGCGAAGGAACGACCTTGAGCACCACGCCACGTCCGCCGAAGAGATTGGCGGAGCCGGGGAGGATCTGCATCGTCGTCACGCCGCCAGCGAGTCCGCGCGGAAACTGCGGATCCTGGGGCCACACCGAGTGCTCGGCCCACACTTCCGGCGTGGCCGGGCTCGTCGCCTCGTTCCCGTCGCTGTTCGCTTCCACACCCGGCGCGGAGTACACGCCCATGTGCGAGTGCACATCGATGATTCCCGGCGTCACGAACTTCCCCTGGCCATCGATGATCACCGGGTTGCTCCCCGAGATCGCCCGAGTGATCGCCGGGTCGTCGCCGCTCTTCGCCACCGCTACGATCTTCCCGTCGCGTATGAAGATCGCGCCGTTCTCGATGCGCGGGCCCGCGGCCGTGAAGATCGTGACGTTCTTGATCAGCGTGGGGCGCGATGCGAAGGGCTTGTACGTGCTGGGGAAGGGATCGGCGTTCGGCGTGGAGAGCGCGCCCGGCCCTGGCAGCGCGCGGACGCTGTCGGCCGACGCGCGCGTCGGAGTCGGCGCCTGCGATTCGCCCTGCTTCGACGATGCACAGCCGGCCGCTCCCATGGCGAGCGCGATCGCGGCTACGCGCAGGGCGTAACTGGTCGTCCTCTGATGGAAAGGTGTCATGGCGTGGTTTGCGGGGATGCGGACTCGAAGGCCCGCGAATGAGATGTGCGGAGGTGACCGCGGAACGAAACGTCTCGTGCGCCGTTAATGTTGGCGCACGGGACGCGACTCTTCAACCACGCGGGAGGAGGCGCTCCGGGTTCGTTTCGAGCGCCGCACGTTTCACCCGGTCGGGGAGCGGGAGCTCGAGAAACTGGTCCACGTTCCCACGCATGCTCCTGACGCCGGGGCTGGGCCAGTCGGTGCCCCAGAGAAGCTGCCGCTCGAGCTCTTCTATCCTCGGGAAGTATTTCAGGAGGCTTCTCGGTGGAATCCCGGAGAGGTCGAGCCACACGTGGCGGTGGCGCCGCAGGATGAAGAATGCTTCCTCGGTGTAGAGCGGACGCCCACCGTGCGCCATGATGAGCCGCAGATCGGGGAAGTCGATCGCGACGTCGTCCAGCTCCATCGGGTTCCCGTACTTGCTGCGCGCGCCGGGGAATATGCTCGTCCCGGTGTGTACCAGCACTGGCAGTCCCACGTCCTCGCAGGTGGAATAGATCCCGGCCAGAGTATCGAGGCCGTTCGTGTAGTCGTTGGCGGCGAACGCCTGGTGCGGTGGGTGTAACTTCAGCACGCGAATCCCGAGCTCCACGAGCCGCTTCACCGAGCCCACCGCGTCGCGCGTGGTGACCGGATCCACGCCGCCGTAAGGAAGGAGCCGCTCGGGCGCCGCTTCGGCGTACCGCGCCGCGAAGTCGTTGGTGTCGTCGCCGAATCCCATGATGTTGGGGCTCGGATAGTTCACCATCCCCACCCGGTCTATTCCCTGTTCGTCCATGATCCGCAGGAGCACCTTCGGATCGTCCATCACCGAGAGCAGAAATTCGAAGTGCTCCTCCTTACCGCGCCGCATCACCTCCATCACCTGCGGCTTCATGGACCGCCAGGGCTGGACGTGGATGTGAAAATCTGTGACGCGGATCGGCGCCCCTTCCAGCGTGATGACCGCCGACTGCTCCACCTCGCCAGCGCCTTGGGCGCGCGACTCCGACCTGGTCTTCTCGCTCACCGGCCGGTGAACTCCGCTGCCCGCTTCTCCAGGAACGCGCGCACGCCCTCGGCCTTGTCCGCGCTCGAGAAGCAGAGCTGAAAGAGCGCGGTTTCGAGCTTGAGTCCATCGTCGAGCGGAAGGCTCAGCGCGGCGCGCGTGGCCTCTTTCGCCGCTGCCAGTGCCACGGGGCTCTTCGATGCCATCAGCTCCGCGAGCTCGACGGCCCTATCGAGAAGCTTCTCCGGCTCGATGATCTCCTCCACGAGTCGCAGCCGCAACGCCTCGTCCGCAGCGATGATCTCGCCGCTCAGGATCAGCCTCAGCGCCGCGCCGAGGCCTGCTATGCGCGGCAGGCGCTGCGTGCCGCCGCCTCCCGGGATGATCCCCAGATTCACCTCGGGCTGGCCGAGCTTCGCGCTCGACGATGCGATGCGGATGTCGCACGCCAGCGCCAGCTCCAACCCGCCACCCAGGCAGTAGCCGTTGATGGCGGCGATCACCGGCTTCGGAAGCCGCTCCACCGCATCGAAGATCGCCGGCGCCTTCATAACACGCCACTGATCCACCGGCGAGCGCCCCTCGAACTCGGCGATGTCGGCGCCGGCGATGAACGCCTTGTCGCCGGCGCCGGTGACTATCACGCTGCGCACCTTGTTGTCGCGCCGCGCCCTGTCGATGGCGCCGAGGAAGGCACAGCGCACCTGTCCGTCGAGCGCGTTGCGCTTCTCGGGACGATTGATGGTGACAATGGCGACCCGGCCGCGCTCCTCGTACAGTACCACGTTTTCTTCGCTCATCCCTCTCTCTCCCACATGTAGAAGCCGCGTCCACTCTTCTTCCCGAGCTCACCGCGCGCGACTTTCTCGCGCAGTAGCTTCGGCGCCCTGTAGGTGTCGCCGCCGAGCGTCTCGTACAGATGGTCGGCGATGGCGAGCCGCACGTCGAGTCCGACGAGATCGGTGAGGCGGAGCGGTCCCATCGGGTGGTTGTAGCCCAGCTCCATCGCGCGGTCTATGTCCTCCGCGCTCGCAACGCCCCGCTCCAGCATGCGGATCGCCTCGAGCCCCAGCACCACGCCGAGCCGGCTGGTGGCGAAGCCGGGAGTATCGCGCACCACGATCGGCGTCTTCCCGAGCATTGCCGCGAAGTCGCGCGCTCGCTCCACCTGCGAGTCACCAGTCTCCTCCCCGCGCACCACCTCGAGCAGCTTCATCACCGGCACCGGGTTGAAGAAGTGCATCCCGAGGAGCCGCTCGCGGCGCCGGAGCGGGAGGGCAATCCGCGTGATCGAGAGCGACGACGTGTTGCTGGCGAGGATGGTGTCCGGACGAACCTGCGGCTCGATGTCGGCGAAGATGCGCTGCTTGAGCTCCAGCTTCTCGGGCACGGCCTCGATCACGACGTCGGCGCCGGAGGCGGCCTGGTCGGGCGTGGCGCACGTCTCGAGCAGCCCGAGCGCGGTGTCGCGCTGCGACGGCGTGCACTTGCCTCGTTCGATCGCACGGTCGAACGCCGCGGCCACCTGCAGGGCGCCCTTCTCCAGCCGCTCCGGATTCGTGTCCGTCATGCTCACCCTGCACCCGGCGAGGGCGGCGACGTACGCGATTCCGTGTCCCATGGTTCCGGCACCTATCACTGCCACGCGCGTGCGTGCGCTCATACCGTGCCCTCCAGAGCCGCACGAATGTCGGGAACGAGGTCGGTGCAGATGGCGTCCACGCCGAGCGCGGCGAGCGACCGTGCCGCCTCGGAGCGATTCACCGTCCAGGGGATGACCCGCCCACCGGCCGCGTGCACCGTCTCGACCAGAGCGGCATCGACCAGCGCCCACTGCGGCCACACGTCGAGCGCCCCCGTGTCGCGCATCGTCGCCGCGACATCCGCCTGAGCGCGATCGAAGAGAATTCCGCAGCGGATCTCGGGTGCCATCTCGTGGAAACGCCGCACCGCGGCGTGATCGAAGCTGTGCACCGCGCAGCGATCGGGCGCGGCCGATGCGCGGACCGCCTCCACCACTCCCTCCTCGGTCCCCGCTCCTTTCAGCTCGATGAAGAGGAGCGCTCGCCCTCTTACCACCGCGAGCACCTCGTTCAGCGTGGGGATGAGCGCGCTCCCGCCCACGGCGAAGCCCTGCAGCTCGTCGAAGGTGAGCGAGTCGATTCGCCTTCCCGAGAACTTCCCGCTCGGCGCGATGGCGCGCGGGACCTCGTCGTGATGGACCACGAGTATCCCGTCGCTGCTGCGGTGCACGTCGAGCTCGATGCCATCGGCGCCAAGCTCGAGTGCGCGCAGGAAGGAGGGAAGGGTGTTCTCCGGGCGCTCGCGCGGCGCGCCCCGGTGCGCGATCAGGAGCGGGTGCGCGGCCGGGGCGTTCACTTCGCGCTCCCCGGCCGCCGCGCCCGTCGCCGGTTCAGGAGTCACTCTTCTTGGGCGCGATCCAGTCGTTCTCCTTGAAGATCCCGCGCAG
>JBIQMO010000184.1:0-7406 GCA_044463245.1 Gemmatimonas aurantiaca | reverse complement strand
CGTCGCGGCTCTCGATCACCGAGCCGAAGTCCACGTTGCAGAAGAGAGCGATCTTCCGCTTGACGTCCTCCGAGAGCGGCCGCTCCGTGCGGCAGATGAGGACGTCCGGCTGGATTCCGATTTCCATCAGCTCCCGCACGGAGTGCTGCGTCGGCTTCGTCTTCACCTCGCCCGCCGCCGTGATGAAGGGGACGAGTGTGAGGTGGATGAACATGGCGTTCTCGCGTCCCACCTCGTGGCGGAATTGACGGATCGCCTCGAGGAACGGGAGCGACTCGATGTCGCCGACCGTCCCGCCGATCTCGACGATCACCACATCGTTCTCGGGCGCGATGCGCTTGATGCACGACTTGATCTCGTCGGTGATGTGCGGGATCACCTGCACGGTGGAGCCGAGGTATTCGCCGCGTCGCTCCTTGCTGATGACGTTGAGGTAGATGCGGCCCGTGGTGACGTTGTTCGACTGGGAGAGCGCGCGATCGATGAAGCGCTCGTAGTGACCGAGATCGAGATCCGTTTCCGCGCCGTCGTCGGTGACGAACACTTCGCCGTGCTGGAAGGGCGACATCGTTCCGGGATCGACGTTGATGTACGGATCGAACTTCATCATGTTGACGCGCAGCCCGTGCTCCACGAGGAGACGTCCGAGCGACGCGGCCGCGATTCCCTTCCCGAGCGACGACACCACGCCGCCGGTTACGAAGATGTATTTCGTGGTTTTCTGAATTGCGCTCGCCATTCCACTCGTCGGCATCAGGACCATCCCGCAGTAAGGTGAGACCAGCGTTCGTTTGCCTGTTCGAGGTCGTACTCGGTGTCTATCCCGCGGACGTGTTCCATCGGCTCGGGGAGCCGTGCCACTCCCATCGGGATACCGGCCGCGAGCGGCCGGAGCTGTTCCAGGCGTTCAACTCGCTCCAGTGGGTGGGGTGGGAGCGCCACCCACTTCGCCAGAGCCTCGCGCGTGTAGGCGTAGATACCGAGGTGCTGCAGTACGAGCTCCGGAAGGAGACCGGAATCCACCTCGTCGCGCAGGAACGGGATCGGCGCCCGCGAAAAATACAATGCGCGCCCATCGTCGGCACGTACCACTTTCACGACGTCGGGCGCGCGGAGAATCTCGGGGCTCGCGGGAACGGCCGCGGTAGCGAGCGGGAAGCGCCCGCTCTCTACCAGCTCCACGGCCCCGCGCAGCGCAGTCGCGCTGACGAAGGGCTCGTCCCCCTGCACGTTGAGAATGGATTCGAAAGCGCCGAACTCGGCGCGACGGGCGACCTCCGCTACGCGGTCGGTTCCCGAGGGGTGATCCGGATCGGTGAGCACGCACTCGGCGCCCGCGGCGTGCGCGGCTTCGGCTACCACGGAGTGGTCGGTAGCAATGACACAGCGCTCGGCGACGCCGAGCGCTGTGACGCGTTCCCAGACTCGAACGACGAGGGGAACACCGGCGAGGAGGCGCAGCGGTTTGCGCGGGAGCCGGGTGGCTCCGAGCCGGGCGGGGATCACCGCGAGCGTAGTCACGGTGCAGTGCGGAACGAGTCTAGTATTGCAAGATTCACGCCACTGAATATAGCTTGCCGGCCGGCTGAAATCAAATCAGGGGCTCATGCCACGCAAGAGATCATCACGACGAACGCGGAGGAACGTCGGAGCAGCTCCGTCATAGCGCTCCGCTGGTCGAAAGGAGCTCCCGGCCAAAGGTCGCCCGGATTCAGCGAATGGCCTGTCCTCGATGTCGGATCAGATGGCTATGCTGAGCCGCACTCCCACACCGCCCCGGGACGGTGCCACGGCAACGTGCACGTGGTACTTCTCTGGAGGGAGCGTTTCCCAGATCTCGGACTTCCGAAGGTGCCCGTAAAGGGCGCCGACTGCCGCTCCCGCCAGCGCGCCGATCCCCAATCCAGTCATGGTCCTGTTGAGGAACGGAGGGTGGTGCCTCGTTCGCGGACGGGTCTGGCAGGCGGGATCCATAACCGAGCAGTATGCCGGGATGGAGTCCTTGTAGTAAGCGTACTGTGGATCGCTGCGGTCGCTGAACGCGCCCACCACCGCGCCGAGCGCCGCTCCCATCCCGGCGCCCCAGATGGCGTCGTGGACTGTGCGGTTGTGCATTCCCTGGCTGATGTCCAGCCGCGTGATATTGGAGTACACCACAGTGATGGTGTCCTGTGAGTTCTCGCGCGCGAAACGGAATTCACGTTCCGTAGATTCCACGACTGTACCGATGGCGCTCGGGGTCGCAGGTACGGTCACACGGACTCGCATCCCCGGCGAGAGTGGGGCGGAGGTCTGCGCCGTGAGAGCAGCGTGCGGGGTGAGCAGCATCAGGCAAGTCAGCAATGATGCACGTGAGATGTATGTCATCGGGGGGATGTGGGAGGAGTGGGGAGGCGGGGGTGGCCAGGGGGTGCGAGGAGGAAAGCTCTACAGGCGGAGGCGTCCCGGTATCGCACCGGCAACGGCGCCAGAGGCGAAGCTAACTTGTCATTGCGATTGCGGGATTGTCGGGAGGAAGCCGGGCGTGGTGTTGTGCAGCCATATTCGCATCCGAGATGCCGCCCGAAAATCGTACGAAACTTCTGGTTGCTCCGCAACGGCGGGCTCGGCGATACCCTGGAGAGACGACTACGCGCGGAGCGGGTAAGCAGGTGTGGTCCTGGCTGCGGCCGTGATACGCGGCTGGGGGCGCGCGGCGCCGCTCGCACGAATCCGAGGCGGCTATACAGCAGGTACTCTCTACGCTAGCGGATCATCGACGATGAGAGTCCCACAGAGAACGCGTCGTTTCTCGAGGCAGGATCTATCGCGTACTCGGCGTAGACGACTCCGAGTGCTACGCGCGCGATGAGGTTCTGTTCGAACTTCGGCAGCTTCCCCACCCCGGCCGCACCGATTGCGTGCCGCAGCGACACCACCGGCGCGCCAAGAATGGGCGCTCGCAGTGCTGTGATGGGGATGTTGTACGCGCTCTCGACGAACAGGAGCTGCTCCCCGCCGAACTGGAGCACGGGGAATGTGGGAAGCGTACCGCTTCCGCCAAGGTACGAGAAACGCTGTGGCGGCGCCGTGTCGCCCGCCGTGAGCACCGCGTGCGAGTGGAGCTCGAAGCTTTGCGAAGCGAAGGTGGCGAAACGGATCCCGGCATCTATGGTTGCCTGGGTGAAACGCTCGTCGCTCGGCGTGTCGAAGGGGCGTTCCACCTGGACGGTAGCAGCGAAGGCGATCTCGGGAAGCGAGACGGAGCCTCCGATACCCGCGATCGCGCTCGAGATGCGACCACGCTCCACCATGGGGTTCGGGCGGATCATCCCGTCGCCCACTCGCCGGCCTCGCAAGCTCCATGGACCGCCCGCCTCGATGGACCAGTCGCGCTCCGTGCGGGCGGCGCCCCATACGGTGAATGTGCCGGAGCTGTCGGTAAAGGTGCGGGCGACTCGTCCTTCGTAGCGGTCAGCACGCCAGTAGTTGCGGTAGTCGCGCCCGTTCAGGAGCACCTTGATCGAGTTGATGAGCTCCGACTCGATCCAGTCATCGTTGGTGAAGGTGCCGCGCCCTCCGTAGAGATTCACGGCCCAGCCGTGGTCCAGGCGCAGCTCCGCGGTTACGGCTGGATCGAACGCTCCGATATCGGAGCGGTAGGTAACCGTCGGATCGACCTGAAGCGATCCGCCCCGACGCCCGGTGAGCATGAAGCGCGGCCCCCACGGGAGGCCGAGGCCATCCACCCGGGTGTAGGTGGGGATGCGCAACCCATAGAGCAGGGGCAGCGACACGAGCTGCGCCTCCTCCAGGAGTGGCGGCGGGCGATAATCGAGGACGATCGCGCTGTCGCTGCGAGTGATGTCGTAGCGCGTGTCCCAGTACGATGTACGGCCCCCCTGCACCACCGCCTGCTCCGAGTCGTACACGCCGCCGCCGTAGGCGATGGCGCGCCCGTCTATCCGTGCGCCAGGACGGAGGTAGATGTCGCCATCCACCACCACGAGATCGCCGTGGATCGTGCTCGCGACGCTGGCGTCGGAACCAACGATGACCACTGTGCGGTCGTACACCGAGTCCGGGAAGAGTCGCGTGTTCCACTTCTCGTGCAACACGACGTACGGTCGCTCGAGCACCGCACGCAGGATCTCGCCCGGTTCGCCGGGGCCCGCGTTTCGCAGCTGAACGTGCGCCGCGCTCTGTGCAGTGAGCGCGCACGGAAGTGCGAGCGCGAAGACAATGACGAAGCTGAAGACGATCGGCAGGAGGGAGTGATCGGAGTCGGGGCCACCGTCCGGCCCGCGGGCCCCCGCGATATGGCCATCGCGCCGCGCAGCACTCGTGCGCGTGCCTCTCAGCATCCGGCGAGTGCCAGAAAGTTGCGCAGAATTCCCTTCCCGTCCTGCGTCAGGATCGATTCCGGATGGAACTGCACGCCCCAAACGGGATGCGACTCGTGCCGCATCGCCTGAATCTCCGACGGGTCGTCGCGCGAGGTGGCCAGTACGCGCAGCTCGCGAGGGAGCGAGGCCGCCTCCACTATGAGCGAGTGGTAGCGCATCACCTCGAGCGGCGACGGGAGCCCCTCGAAGAGCTCGCTCCCGTCGTGCTCTATGTGCGATGTCTTCCCGTGCATCACTCTTCCCGCCCGCACCACTTTCCCCCCGTACGCCTCGCCGATGGCCTGATGCCCCAGACACACGCCGAGGATCGGTATCTCCGCTCCCCAGCGCCGCACGATCGGCACTGTCACTCCCGCCTCTCGGGGCGTGCACGGGCCGGGCGACAGCACCAGTGCCCGCGGCCGCATCTCACCGACTTCCTCCACCGTCACTTCGTCATTCCGCCTCACCACCGGCTCCGCCCCCAGCTCACCGAGGTACTGCACGAGGTTGTAGGTAAAGGAGTCGTAGTTGTCTATGACCAGAATCATTTCAGAGATAGGAAGACGTTGTTAGAGACAGCGGAAGGCAGGGCACTACTAGGGTTCAGGAGGCAGGGTTCAGGGTTCAGGAACTGCCCCGGGAGTCGTCATCCCCGCGCAAGCGGGGATCCAGGTTCGACTGGCCAACGTGGATTCCCGCTTTCGCGGGAATGACAGTAGCGGTAGACGCAGTTCCTGAACCCTGAACCCTGCCTCCTGAACCCTGTCTCACCCGCCCTGCCTCCTGAACCCTGCCTCACCCGCCCTGCCTCCTGGACCCTCGTAGTTCCATCCAAATTACCCTCGCGGATGATACTGCCTGTGCACCTCGCGCAGGTACTCTCGGTCGACATGGGTGTAGATCTGCGTGGTGGATACGTCGACGTGGCCAAGCATTTCCTGGACCGCTCGGAGGTCTGCGCCGCCCTCGAGCAGGTGCGTGGCGAAGGTATGCCGGAGGGTGTGCGGCGTGACATGCTTTTCTATGGCGGCGCGCTCGACGTACTTGGAGAGGATCTTCCACGCACCCATGCGAGAGAGCGGAGTGCCGCGGGCGTTCAGGAAAAGCGCCCCCTTTCCTGCACCCTTCTCGAGTGACGGGCGCAGCTCGCGAAGGTACACGGCGAGCGCGGCTATCGCGCTTCGGCCGATGGGCACGAGCCGCTCCTTGCTTCCCTTGCCGAAGACGCGCACGAGTGCGTCCTCGAGCATCACATCGCGGGTGCCGATGGTGATCCACTCGGAGACGCGCAGTCCGGCACCGTAGCCGAGCTCCAGGATGGCGCGGTCGCGGAAGTACAGCGGATCGTCCAGGGTCGGTGCGGCGAGGAGTCGTTCGACTTCGGCAACGGTCAGTACCTCGGGGAGGGTGCGCCAGCGCGCCGGCGTGTCGAGTCGCTCCGTCGGATCCTGAACCACCAGGCCGTCGCCCATCAGAAAGCGATAATAGGTACGGAGCGACGAGATGTTGCGACGGATGGACGACGGAGCGAGGCCGAGATCCTTGAGGTGATAGAGATAGCGCCTGAGATGCTGCGGCGTGACGCCCGTGGGAGTGCTTATCCCTTTCGCGCGCGTGAAGACTGCGAAGCGCGCCAGGTCGCGCCCGTACGCCTCGCTCGTCGCGCGTGCGGACCCCTGCTCAAGGGCCAGGAAATCGGCGAAGCGCTCGAGGAGAAAGTCGCGGGCGATGTCGTCGCTGATCATCGCTTGCGCACGGCTCTGTAGATGAACCATCCCGCCACGACGAGCGTGAGCACGGTGCCTGCCACGAGCGTGCTCGTACGCGAGACATCCACGAGCCGATCACGCAGCGCCTCCCAATCGCTGCCAACATGATACGCGGCCAGCGTCACCGTTCCGTACCAGATCCCCGACGCGATGGCGATCGCCGCCAGCACGGGCGCGAAGGGCATCTTCATCGCGCCCGCGAAGGGCGGTACGAGGGCGCGGACGCCAGGGAGGAAGCGACTGAGAAAGAGCGCCAGCATACCGTAGCGCACGTACAGCTTCTCCAGGCGGTTCTCGGCCCTCTCCCCCACCTTGCCGTAGGTGAAGATCCTCCGCTCCACCGCCTCGGCGCCGTAGCGCCGGCCCAGCGCATACACGGCCATGGCGCCGGCTACATTCCCTGCCCACGTAGCGATGAAGGCGCCGACGGCCGTCGCTTCGCCGCGCGCGGCGAGGAATACCCCGAAGGCGACTATCGTGTCGGCGGGGAGCGGTGGAAAGAAGTTCTCCAGCGCCGCTGTGACTACCAGCGCCGCGTAGAGCGCTGGCGCTGGGAGTGTGGAGAGCCACTCGAGGACTCCCGACACGCGCGCGCCCTCAGACGCTCGCCGCTCGGGCGAGCGAGACGACAGCGATGCAGGCGAGTCCCTCGCCGCGGCCGATACTTCCCATCCCCTCGTTGCTCTTGCCCTTGATGCTGATGGCCGAAGCGTCCGTACCGAGCGCACTCGCCAGTGCCGCGCGCATGGCATCGCGGTGCGGCCCGATCCTGGGCGCCTCGGTGATCACCGTCACGTCGACGTTGCTCACGCGCCAGCCGCGCGCTCGAACCTCGTCCACCGCGAGGCGGAGCATATCGAGCGAGTCTCTCCCCTTGTTGGCGGGGTCGCTGTCGGGGAACATGGCGCCGATGTCGCCGGCACCGGCTGCACCGAGCACCGCATCGGTTATGGCGTGGGCCACTGCGTCGCCGTCGGAGTGGCCGGCGAGCGAACGATCGTGCGGAACGTCTACACCGCCGAGGCGGAGCGGGCCGCCCGGCACGAAGCGGTGCGAATCGTAGCCGAGGCCTGTACGGAAGCCCTCAGGCGAAGGAGACTCGGACGAGCTCACGCCACCCCGTCACTCGGAGTAGCGCTTGAGGGCGAGTGCCACGTTGTGACCGCCGAAGCCGAAGCTGTTGGAGATGGCGGTGGTCACTTCGCGCTCGACGGAGACGTTGGGCGTGTAGTCGAGATCGCACTCCGGATCGGGCGTGCGATAGTTGATC